>NZ_BFBB01000004.1 GCF_003114855.1 Leptospira ryugenii
GTCGCAGTCTATGTCATTGTGACGTATCCCCGTCCAAGTAAAGGGATCGATTTTGTTTGCCATTCCAAGATCCCTAGCATACACATTATAATATACATTCCCCTCAACCTCTCTGCCTTGCGGACGAAGTGTTCGGTTCAGAAATTCTCGGATTCCAGTTTCGTTTCTGCCAAAGATATAGCTTATCAGTTCTGTAGAAAAACCACCTTGCGGTGTTCCATAATTATTGTCTGAATACCAACGGACATGACCGAGTTTATCCCTCCAAAACTCAAAGCTGCCAGAATTTACCTCAGCAATCATACTACCAATATCAAATGTATAGGCTGAAGTCGTCTTTGAGGAAGCATCCAAGGTGTTTTGGTAAGTGTATGTTAAATTTCTATGTCTAATAAAGTTTGAATCCGCAAGAGAGGATTCCCCTTTTAGAAAAGTATTCAAAGCATCGGAAAGGTCTGTGAGATAAAACTCTGTCGTAGTCACAGGCGCATTCAACTTAGCTCGGATTTTGTTTATGAATTCTTGTAATTTTTCACCCGCATTGTTCAAACCACCGTTGTTGGCTGTTCGGTAGGCACAGTCTTGGCTCCGAGTGCAGGCCTCTGCCAGTTGGCCTTCAAAGTCTGTGAGCATGGAAGAGATGGCACCTTCCACAACCTTTTTGTATTTATTGATCTCCTGGAGATTGTCATTGAAGATCGCCTCTTGCGCATCCAATTGGGATAAGACGTCTTGGTACTTCCCTTCTATCTCATTTTTGGCTGTCATAAACTCATACTGGCCTTGGTAGTATTGTTCTGACATCATTTGCTCCCACTGGGACCTGGCATTGTTGATGGAATTGAGGAGTACGTTCTGGTCTTGGGCGAGGGCATTTTGTGAGTTCAGTTCACTTTGAGAAATGAGTCGGCTTAGGTAACTTTCATTGAGTCTCCCTGTTTGCAGGCGGCTAACAAACTCATTGTAATTTTCTAAAAAATCTAAATTGGCCTGGTCCTCCCAAGTTCCCATAGCCTCTAACTTCTGTGAGCTGAGCTCTCGTGCCACATAGTCTTTGTAAGCATCTACATCGTTAAAGCTATCCGAGATGGTGATCGAGTCCACATAGGTAAAGATTGCATTGTCGGCCGCTGCTTCCCAATTGGCTCGCAAGATGCCCTTGTAGTGCTCCACTTGGGCAGACCAAGAAGCTAACGACTGGGAAAAGTAAGCTTGCCCATAGACATCGGCCATCTGCAAACTCTCGTAATCTGGAAGGGAAAGTGTGGGGATGGTGGCCTGGGAAAGGAGGGACTGGACGGAAATGCAGATCGCAAAGAAGGAAAGTACGTATGAAAGACATAGCGTTCGATAAGACCACTTAACAGACATAAAAAGACCACCCCCATCTCAAGGTAAGGTGACCAGGCCTTCCTTTGGGCCTCTAACAAGAAAATTCGGTGGAATTTAGGGAAATCCCAAAGGGAACTCCTCCCATTTCCCTAAAGTAAATTCTAGTACTTATACTAAAAAAATATCTTTGCCTCAGAAAATTTATTTCTTGCCATATTTGTGCCATTTTTGTCTTCTTTAGGCATATACCTAAAGCGGGAGAAGAAAATGCGAACTATCCTTATTACCCTTGCGGCACTGTTTGTTTCGGCAAGCTTGAGTGCGCAAACTCACACCATATTCATCCACGGAAAATCTGGTTCCAACCACAACGGAATCGGAACAACAGACGTGAACAACTACTGGGGATCCTCAGTCAACACTGTATCTGGCTCTAGAATCTTCATCGGATACGATGGAACCACAGACCCAAGAACCTACGGTTCTGCTCGCGCCCAAACCAACATCACAACTGGTCTTACTACCTATTGCAAAGGAGCCAACTCCTGCAAAATCGTCTGCCACTCCGCTGGTTGTTACGCAATCGAGTTCTGGTTAGCTAATTTAGGTGGCACTGCATCCTCTCGTGGATTTAACCTCACTCGCGTGACGGCACTTGCGGCTGCTTCTGGTGGTTCTGAGCTTGCTTCTGCTCTTAATGGAATCAGCTTCGGATTTGGTGGAAACGCTATGGACAAGTCTTTGATCGTAGGGACTGCTAGAGGTGCTTACAACCACAACAACACAGCATCCATTAGTATCTTCCACGTCCCTGGTTACAAAGGTCTCATTGGAGCTTCTGCCATCCTTCCAGGTGAAGACGACTATGCTGTTGCCTACCACTCTTCTTGTGGCTACAATAGAGCTGGTGGTTTGAACAAATGCCAAACTACCCTCACGCAAAGTGAAGGCATCTGGCCATTCAACTCCAATGTAACTTACACACAGTTCACTGGTCACTTCAGAGCATCTTCCGTATCATCTACTGGACTCTACCTAGACCACGGTCAAATCAAATCGGAAGGATACCGATAAGATTTCTTTTTCTCTGCGAAAAAACCCGAACACTTTGTTCGGGTTTTTTTATGCCTAGACAGCGATTGTATTCTCTCTGTAAAGCTCCTTCTTTCTCGACTTTCCTACAAACCAATAGTAGAGCACAGGTACTGCAAATCGACTGAGTACGGTAGCAGCAAGCTCACCAAAGATCAAAGAGACTGCTAAACCCTGAAAGATGGGATCAAATAACATAATGGAGGAACCGACCACCACCGCAGAGGCAGTTAGTAGCATCGGACGAAATCGCACGAGTCCTGCTTGGATAACGGCTTCATGTAAGGGTAGACCTTTCTGAATTTCTGCTTCAATGAAATCCACCAGAATGATAGAGTTTCGAACTATGATGCCAGCTCCTGCGATAAAACCAATCATACTAGTAGCAGTAAAGTAAGCACCAGAGATCCAATGCCCAGGCAAAATGCCGATAAGGGAGATGGGGATAGGTGCCATGATTACAAGCGGAACCGTATAACTGCGGAACCAAGCTAAGACCAAAATATAAATAAATACCATCACAACGGCAAAAGCTCCTCCTAGATCGCGGAAAACTTCATAGGTGATGAACCACTCGCCATCCCATTTAACAATCGAAGATTGTGTATTCCAAGGTACTTCTGCTGTTTGAGTTTCATATTGTATCTTAGGAGAAAGTTTTAACATGCCATAGACAGGAGCCTCCTCAGAACCAGACAATTCACTGAAAACATAGGACACCGGTTTTAAATTCTTTCGAAATAAAGCGCGGTCTTCTTCGGTTCTTTCTTTACCCATCACGGAACTAGCTGACACTACACCAGTTTCCATGGACTGTAAATTCTGGTATTGGAAAGGTGTTTCGGAAGAACGAAATGAATCCAAAACCGAGAGATTTATCGTTTCCTCTTCTGGTTCCACTGCTGTGCTCAAACTGACTAGAGGAGATTCAGAGAAGAGATACCGTCCTGTTACCGATACACTCTGGCTCCGAATGCCAAAGAGACCAGCCTTATCAGAATCGATAGGATAGATGATCTTTTTTCTGCCATTCCGAAGTGAACTATCTAGATCTACAACACTCGGTTCTTTTTGGAAGATCTCAAAGATCTCTCGAGTGACCTTTTCTCTTTCCTTTGCGCTTGGACCATAGATTTCTGCAACCATCGTTGCAAGAACTGGAGGCCCGGGTGGAATTTCTAAAACTTTTGTCACTACCTTGTGTTCCTTACTAAATGAGTGAAGCAATGGACGGAGAGATTCGATCACTTCATGGCTTGACCGTTTTCGATCTGCTTTGTGTTTCAAAACAATTTGTAAATCATTCTGATACTCTTCTTTCCGTAAAAAGGTATGTTTGACCATTCCCGAAAAGGAAAAAGGAGCAGGGTCTCCAACAAAGAGTTGTATCTTTATGATGTCGTCTTCCTTTAATAAGTCGGCTATCAATCTTTGGGATAAATCCAAACTTTTTTCTCTGCTCGTCATTGTGGGATAATCCAATAAAACTTGAAACTCCTCTTTGTTATCAAAGGGAAGCATCTTTACCTTCACTGCTTTAAATGCGACAAAGGCCATTCCAAACAAAAGTAACACTAGAATGAGAAGACCAAATGAGAGTGCATTTTTCTTTGCACCTAATAGCCATGTAATGAAGCGAATGTAGGTTTGGTCTAGTCGAGACAACGACTTTGTATCTGTGTCTTCTTTTGGATGTTCATGTTTGAGCAATTTTACGGATGCCCATGGCGTTATGATAAATGCAACAAATAAGGAAAGGATCATCGCCAAACTAGCACCAACTGGTATTGGCTTCATATAGGGCCCCATAAGCCCACGGACAAAGGCCATAGGTAAAATGGCGGCGATCACTGTAAAAGTAGCAAGTATTGTGGGATTCCCAACCTCCGATACTCCCATAAGAGTAGCTTTTACGATTCCGACATGTGGGCTTTCTTTTAAGTGTCTTTCGATATTTTCGACTACGACAATTGCATCATCAACCAAGATCCCAATGGAAAAGATTAAGGCAAATAGTGTCACCCTGTTCAAAGTGTAGCCCATAAAGTAATAAATGGCTAGAGTCAGAGCCAAAGTAACTGGAATCGCGATCGCGACAACCAAGGCAGAACGCCAACCCATCCAAAGTGCAATGAGTACGGTTACGGAGATAGTAGCTATAAGCAAATGTTCGATGAGTTCATGTGATTTATCTGCGGCAGTACTTCCATAATTTCTAACTACTGACATTTTGATGCCAGGTGGTAATTGTTTTAAAAATGTATTGCCTCGTTCCAAGAGATCATCCGCCAAACGGACGACATTCGTTCCTTTGCGTTTTGCAAAGACGATCGACACTGCGTTGCGAGCCTTCCCTCCTAATTCTTTGTCAAACAAATAGGATTGTCTCATCCTTTCTTCTGGACCCTCAATCACTTGAGCCAGATCCAAAATCCGGATGACCCTTCCCCCCCTTTGGACCACTGGCAATTTTGTAACATCTGATACAGTCCTCAATTGTCCCCCGACTTCCACATCATAGACAGTGTCTTTAGACCAGTTCTTTCCCGCAGGCAAAAGAGAGTCATTTGT
The DNA here is from genome assembly GCF_003114855.1 of Leptospira ryugenii. Lineage (NCBI taxonomy): Bacteria > Pseudomonadati > Spirochaetota > Leptospiria > Leptospirales > Leptospiraceae > Leptospira > Leptospira ryugenii. The sequence goes on from NZ_BFBB01000004.1 coordinate 4,996, forward strand.
TTGCAAAGATTGAGCGATTTCGGGTAGCGTGACTCCCAATGCGCTCATCTGTTTTGGATTCACAATCACCCGGACAACTTTCTTTCTACCACCTAACATTTCTACCTTTGCTAAATCAGGTGTTGAAGATAGTTCTCTTGCGAGTGGCGCAACCTGTGTCCGCAAAGTATAATCATCTAAAGAGTCTGAACTAAATGTTAATGTCAAAAATGGTACATCATCAATGGAAAAAGATCGCACATTTGTCGCCTGTACGTTCTTCGGTAACTCAGACTTTGTTTCCATTAGTTTATGATGGATTTTCACAAGTGATGGTTCAATGGGTTCTCCTACTTTAAAACGTACTGTGATGAGTCCCCCATGCCACTTACTTGTTGAGTAAACATATTCCACTCCTTCCAATCCCCACACTGCTCTCTCGATCACTTCAATTACTTTCCTCTCTGTCTCCTCCGGAGAAAATCCTGGTGCAGCCACCTGGATATCAATCATTGGCACACTGATTTGAGGCTCTTCTTCTTTTGGTGTTAAATAAACAGAGAATAATCCTAAAAACAAACTACCTACAATAATCAAAGGTGTTAGTTTATGGAAAAGAAAGAGATCGGCTAGTTTCCCAGCAAAGCCTGGATTAATTTCTGGTGAGTGATTCATTGGACTTTCCTTCTTGGAACAGATGAAATTCTGTTCGAACTGATAAATAGTTAAGTTCGATATCTAATAGTGCCTTTGCCAAATCTGCGGACCGATTTAACACTTCAGCGAACTGAATCGCAGTGATTGCCCCTGATTGGAATAACCTTTGCATGTAGGAAACTTGCTCTTCTTGGTTTTTTAGGGATTCCTTTACCAAAGCATATGATTCACGTAAACTCGATTCCCTTGCTCTTAATATTTTTAGAAGATGTAACTCCTTCTCTTTGAGATCAGCAAATTTTTGTTTTGCGGCTTCGGCATTTAATTTTGCCTCCTCCACCGAACCAAGTTCCTTTGGGCTATATAAATTCATTTGAACATATACGCCAGCATTGTATGCAGTTTGGGTACTCCTTGCGCCGCTATACGCATTCGCTTCAGAATACAAACCAACTTTGGGAAGAAACTTTGCCATCTCTAAATCTGATTTTAAGATTTCGCCCTCGGTGTAGGCCCCCATCGCTTTTGAAACATTGGTTTGAGCTTCGTTAGGAAGGTAAGGAAACTCAGACTCCAGAAAGGGAAATAGATCTGAAGGAATAGGACTTATTTCTTGAGCTGATAATCCTGACAAAACAGAAAGGCTATCTTTAAACTCCAAGAGAAGTGCAGCGCTTTCCTTTTCCATTGTCAGAAGACGGTTCTTTAATGATTTTAATGCTAAGTAACCTGAATATCCAACAGGATTTCCTCGATTAGCCAATTGGTAACTAGATTGGAAACGAGCTTCCGTTTTTTTGATCTGATCTATGCGAGCCAAAAACTCTTGGATGGATTGTATCCCCCTGTAATAGCGGGCTGTGTTGGCGAACTCCCTATCCTTAATTGCCTCTACTTCCCAACGTAAACCTATCGATCTTTTTTCTTGGAGTTTAGAATAGGCTTCTGAAGATCCCCCCTCATAGAGAGAAAATTCCAATCCCAGACTCCCCCTTGAATACGTATTGTACCCAGGATAATTAAGAGTATCCTTTGCAAAAATATTTGCGGTATCTGAATTTAGATTCGTATAAGGCTGGTTAGAAGAATCTAGATAGTTACCGGGTCGCAAACGAGAGGAAGAGGTTGAAAAATCTGCATCATTTGCCTGTCTTTGTCCAAGTTTCCCCAACAAGTTTAAGGCTGGGTCATTGGTATGATAGGTTCGCACATCCGTGTAAATCCTGGGCAACCAGTGTCGATCACTTCTTTCTTTTGCCAGCTCGCCTGCCTTTGCTTCCAATGTTTTTGCTTTTCTTTGGTAGGAATGTGTTTCTACCATTTTCCAAATTTCCGCAAATGATATCCCCTCAGCGGAAAGTGAAACTCCTGCGGAGAGGAAAAAACTAAAAAAGAGGATCCGATTCATACTCATTCCTTGCTACATTTTGCTTGGATTCCCAATCGAGCCAAGAGGACCGACATGATACAAAATCCTGTACTTGCAAATATGATTAAGTTAAGCCCGACGAGTACGTTCAAAAGAAAGCCCCATGGGCTCAAAAAGAAACCAAGGCTCACTCCCAAAAGACTCATAATCCCTGCGATGAGATACAACACTCGCTCCAAATACCATGTTTTTGTTGATGCCAAATACATTACCATACCCCCTATAGTATATACAACAAAAACAAATATACCCCTTGGGGTATATTTGTAAACTAAATTTTTCTGATTGCTAAGGGCTTAGAGTGAGAAGGCAGCTTTGATGGCTTTTTTGATATCGGATTCAATGGAGGCCTGGTTTTTCTTTTCTTGGAAACAAGAAGCCATATACTCCTGGATATAGGCTTCACCAAACTTTTTCATTGCTTGGTTTGCAGCTTTTAAAAGAAGGATGGCCTTTTCGCAGTCTTTCTCCTCCTCCAGAATAGAACGTTTGATCGCCTCGACCTGGCCTTGGATCCGATTGAGGCGGTGGATGAGTTTTGTTTTTTCTTCTAAAGTGACCATAAGCAAATACCCACTGGGGTATTTCTCTAGTCAAGTGTTTTTAAGCCCGGGGTTTCATACTTCCGGTAGCAATAAACCGTTCATGGAAGCTAAAGGCTTTTGAGAGAATATGGGGGCTATGTTTGCCAGGGGAATTCTGGACTGCATCTTCGAAATATTCCATCAATAAAGGTCTGTAACTTGGGTGCGCACATTTTTGGATGATGAGTTCGGCTCTCTTTTTGGGAGGGCAAGCTCTAAGGTCAGCTAATCCTTGTTCTGTTACAATGATCATAGTGGAATGTTCATTGTGGTCTACATGGGATACAAAGGGAACGATGGCAGAAATATCTCCCTTCTTGGCAAGTGAAGGAGTCATAAATATGGAAAGATGGGAATTTCTAGTAAAGTCTCCAGACCCTCCAATCCCATTCATCATCGATGTGCCCATCACATGAGTAGAATTCACATTGCCATAGATATCGACTTCCAGTGCCGTATTCATCGCGATGAGACCCAAGCGCCTAATTACCTCTGGGTGGTTACTGATCTCTTGAGGTCGTATAATAAATTTTGATTTCCACTCACCAATATTCTCATGGAATCGTTTGAGTCCTTTTTGAGAGAAGGTTAAGGCAGATGTGGAAGCAACTGTGAGTTTACCTGCATCAATCAAATCAAATACGGAGTCTTGCAAAACTTCTGTATACATTTGGATTTCATGGAAGGAGGAATCCTTAGCCATACTTCCAAGAACAGCATTGGCAATGTTTCCAACTCCATTTTGGAAAGGTAGGTATTCTTTAGGAATCCTTCCTTTTTTGATTTCATGTTGCAAAAATGAAAGAACATGTTCAGCTATTTGCAAACAATCGGAGTCCGGCGCTTTGAATTCTACAGCAGCATCTGGAACCGAAGTGCGGACAATCCCTTTGATTTTTTCTAAGGGCACTTGGATGTACGGAAGTCCTACCCTATCCTCAACGTTATGGATAGGTATCGCCAATCCTTTGCTATGGTGGTCAGGCAAATAAATATCATGATACCCTTTGAGTTCAATTGGATGGATATCTGTTAGTTCTATATAGATTTCTTTTGCAGCCTTAAGGTACGTAGCACTCATTCCGGAAGAGGTTGTTAAATAGATCTTTCCATCCGAGCTCACATCAATTGCCTCAACAATGGCCACATCAATTTCAGGCAACAAACCGTGCTCAATGTACTTTACGACATGGGAAAGGTGCATGTCGATGAAATCCGTCTTACCCGTGTTGATGAGATTTCTTAGATATGAGTTGGATTGATAAGGGATTCTTAATCGTAAAGCTCCTGTTTTTGCGAGCACTCCGTCCAACTCTTCACCTGTCGAGGCACCAGCATATAGATTGATGGAAAAGGTCTTACTCGACTCTGATTCTATCCGTTTTGCAAATGCTTTCGGAATCACTTTGGGGTATCCAGCCGGAGTAAAGCCTGAGGCTCCGATGGTCACTTCGCGGGGCAGAAGAAGGGCAATTTCATCGGCTGTTTTTAATTTTGATTCAATGAAAGGATTCGTAACGGGCATTTGGTTTCCTCTGAGTATAGAGAAATAGATTGCATGAAATGAAAAAGTCGAAAATCCTTGAGCATATGGATTTTCTTCTCTATTTTTATTTTTTGCTTTTTGGAATGATTCTGATCCTACCGTTTTTGGTATTCTATTTGCGAGGGCAAGGTGAAGGTTCTCCTTTCAGAAAAGATGAATCCGAATACCTCCAACCCTATCTCCAAAAGCGCGAAAATCTACTCGATAGTTTAAAAGACCTAAGGAGTGATTTTTCCTCCGGTAAAATAACAGAGGAAGAGTTTAAGTCAAATTCATTACCTTTGTTAGGTGAGCTTGAGTCATTGGAAACTAGTAAAGAGCAAATGGTAAACAGCACTTTAGAAACCGTTCCTGTAAAGATCATCGAAGGATGGCAATGCCAACAATGTGGTGCCTACACAAAACTACCCAATGCAAAATTTTGCCCAGAGTGCGGAGCCTCTCGATACGCTTAGGTAGAATTCGTTACTTGGAATTGTAAATCATACAATCGTTTGTATTTTGAATCGGGAATCGCCAATAAATCTTGGTGGCTACCCGATTCTTTGATTTCTCCATCCTCTATATAATAGATAGTATCAGCAATTTTGACTGTAGAAAGTCTATGTGCGATGATGATGACAGTTTTGTTGTGATAGAGCCTAACAAATGCTTGTTGGATCAATCTTTCCGATTCGGTATCGAGTGCACTCGTTGCTTCATCCAAGACTAAAACCTCAGGATCTGCCAAAAGAGTTCTTGCGATGGAAATCCTTTGTCTTTGGCCACCACTGAGCATCACTCCCCTTTCGCCCACAATTGTATCAAACCCTTCTTCAAATGATTCTATAAACTCTGTGGCAAAAGCATCGTCTGCTGCCTTACGAATTTCTTCTTCACTTGCCTCAGGTTTTCCGTACGAAATGTTCTCTCGAATCGTTCCATTAAAAAGAAATATATTTTGACTAACTACGCCAATTCTTCTCCTGAGATTTCCAATTTTTAATTGGCGTGCATCAACTCCATCCCAAAGAATCGCTCCTTCCGTCGGGTCTATAAGTCGTGGCAATAGATCAATGAGAGTTGATTTTCCGGCACCAGACGAACCCACAATGGCGATGGTACCACCTTTCGGGATCCTAAGATTGAGTGAGCGTAAAGCATACTTTTCTGTCCCTGGGTATACATACGATACATTTTGGTAGAGGATTTCTTTGCCAAGTGGGCCAAGTGAGACACTATTAGGTGCTTCTTTGATATCACTTTCACGGTTCAGTATCTCAAAGACACGCTCTCCCGCAGAAGCAGATGCCTGCACCAAATTATTGAGAATACCCATTTGTTTGAGAGGACGCATTAGAAAAATGAGTGTGATAAAGAAAACCAAAAACTTTCCGCGAGAAAAACCTGGGTCTTCCAAGAGATAGGCTCCAATACCTAAAAAAATCATCGTCACAATCGATCCAGAGAGTTCTACCATCGCGGGTCCTACCTGGTGATAGAAATGATTCTTAAAAGTTTTTTCAGAAAGGTCATGATTAACATCAAAGAATCTTTGTGACTCGTGTGCTTCCATAGAGAAAGCCCGTATGACCCGAATGCCACTGATCACTTCTTGTAAATCACCATTCAATGCGGACAACCGATCTTGTTGGCTCTTTGTCGATTTGCGAATTCTCTCCGCAAGTGTATTCACTGGACCTAATATAAAGGGAATGACGATGAAAATCAAAAAAAACAATTCCCAACTTAGGATCAAAAGAATCGCTAGATGGATGAGGATGGAAAAAAAATCATTGATCGCATCTTTCAAATCATTGGAAACAACCTTTCCTACTGTATCCACATCGTTGATGATCCTACTCATTAAGATTCCTGTCTTTTCTCTGAGAAAGTCATTTAAAGGAAGGTCTTGGAGCTTAAGATACAAAGCCATCCGAAGGTCTCTAACGGAAAGCAAGCCTGCAGAATTTACGAAATAGATAGTGCCCGCCAAACAGATCATCTTCAAAAGATAGATAGGTATGATGATCAAACAAAAAAGATAGACCAGCTCATCAGGTGTTCGTTTGGCGAGCTCTTGGTTGATATAGGATTTGGTTCTGGCGAAATAAAACTTTCCCCATTCCAAAGTATAGGGAACTACTTCCGATTCTTGTTTTTTTAGAAATTCTTGGTCTGCTTTGGTTAAGGCCAATTGGAATTTATAATTCTCACTCGAGCCCAAGGAATCAAAAATAGGAATGAGAGAAGTGAGCGAAACACCATTAAAGATAGAGACAAAAATAGAGAGAAAAACTCCGATGGTAAGTCTGTATTTGTATCGGACTAAGTATGGCCAGAGTTTTTTATAAATCTTCACGGATGGGTACTATTTCCTTAGTTTTGCTTCTCTTGTCCCTCACTTTTTGCCAAAAAGAGCCCAATCCTAAGCAGCTGATGATTGCACTCCCTACGGACCCTCCAAGCCTCGATCCCCTTTTGGCAACCGATCTTTCTAGCCAAAAGATTTCACGGTTTCTTTATTCCCATCTGTACAAGTTCCAGGGAGCCAAGGTAAACAAGGATTTAGTAGAGGAAGAGAGAGTTTACGTTACGAAAGGCGAGCAAGTTTGGCATTTACGTTTGCAAGAAAAACATGGTTTGCGAGCGAAAGATGTTCAATACAGTTTGGAAAGGCTACTTTCTTCTAATTCTCCTCGCGTTGCAGACTATAAGTTTTTGCATTCCGTAATCGTAAAAGGCGAAAGAGAGGTTTCCTTGTACATCGACTCCCAAGCCAAGGAGTGGGAGGTAAAAGAAAAATTAGCTCTCCCTTTTGCAGCCATTCTTAAAGAAAATGCGCTCGGCTCTTCTCTTTTCTCTTCTTTTGGTGACTATGAAGTGACTGAGTGGAAAAAAAATGAATATTTAGATCTCAAACGTAAGGAAGAAAACAATTCACTACCAGAAAGTGTGAGACTACAAATACTACCTCAATCGACTACGTCCTTATTTCTTTACAAAAAACAAATGTTAGATGCGTTTAAGCTGTCTGACTTTATGCTAAATCTTGAGATTGCAGATGAAAAACATAGCCTCTCAAAGCGAGGCCGATCCATACAATATGTTGCCATCAATCATAACAATCCTTGTTTTGATCTAGCCTTTAGAAAGGCACTCAACTATGCCATACCTAGAGAATTTATCATAGAAAAATTATTATATAATAAAGCTGATCCCATTGTGTCATCTATCCCTTTGCCTTTTTATGAAGAAGTATTCAAAGAAAAAAGAACCTCGGTCTATTTCTTTGATACCGAGAAAGCAAATGCATATTTAAAGAGTTCAAAGTGTTACCCAAATATTTTGGACCAGAAAATAGAATTTAGAATGAGAGCGGATGATGAAAACCAAACAAAAGGTCGGGCAATCGTAGAGGCACTCAAATCACTAGGATTGAATGTACAAATTAAGGGAATGGAAAAAGCTCCCCTCTACAAAGAAAATGGGGAGGGCAAAGGAGATCTCACACTCCTCACATGGTATTCTGACTATCCCTCGATTTGGAATTTTTTGGACCCTTTGTTTCATGATCAAAAATTGGGGAATTCTGGAAACCGAGCACACTACAAAAATGCGGCGCTTACAAAACTATTGGATGAAAAAAAAGATCTCAAGATGGCAAAACAAATCATTGGCATCATCGAAAATGAAGCGCCTTGGATCTTTCTTTGGTCTTTACAAGAAAACTATCTCATCTCAGACAAATTTATTCAGTTCCCAATGCTTTCGGATTATCTATAATGGGTGGTTCCAACTCCACAGCATCAGGTGTCACAGGACTGACACGTTCCCCTGATTCATTGTATTCCGTATTCTCGGATTGACCTTCGTTTGCTGTAGGAGGCTGGATGGTTTCTACTTTAGAAAATCCATCTCGCTTAGGAGGTAAATCTCCTATATAGTAATATTGTTGATAAAGAGGCATCTTACAAATATACGTTGGGGTGTTTTCTAAGAGTGTACCATCATCGGCACACACATCCACTTTTACGAAATCTCCCACAAAGGGAGTAATCAATCGATTTCCAAAACCAAAGCGAGTTTTCACATTTTGAATGAATTTGATCCAAATACCGCCAGCCACACCTGATCCAGATCCAGGAAAAGGAGCACCTTCATCATGCCCTACCCAAACGACTGTTACGTTCCGTGGGGCAAAACCAGCAAACCAAACATCCCGCACACCTTTTAAGCCAGCCCAACGACTCTTCTTTACTTTTGGACTTTGGACAGTTCCTGTTTTGCCGGCAAAAAGATTTGGTTCGCCTGATATCTTTTTTACATTCATTGTCCCTTCCTCGGTTAAAACAGATTCTAGGGTGTTGACTGCCATAGCGCAGGCAACCGGATCTAATATCTGTTCGGTGGCTTCATTGGTCGGCGATTGGTAAAATTCATTTCCGTCTAGATCCGTAATTTTGATAATCTTTCGCGGAACAACTCTCCTTCCCCCATTCAATAAGGTAGCATAAATCGTAGCAAGCTCCATAGGCGACAGCTCTCCCGATCCTAAAGCAAGCGAAAGGTTCTTTTGGAACCTTGACTTCACTTCATCTTCTGGCAAAAATAGGATAGAAGATAATTTTGATAGGAAATAGTTGATACCTATTTGATCCAATAGTTTAACTGAGACTGTATTTACAGATTGCGCAAGTGCAGTTCGTACGGTCATATCTCCGCGATATCCTTTGTACCAATTCTTGGGAGAATATCCAGATATATCCAACTTTTCATCTTTGATTTTGGAGGAAGGATTTACAATTCGTTTCTCAAAAGCCAAGGCATAGACCAATGCCTTGATCGTACTTCCGGGCTGGCGCCTAGCTTCCTCTGCTCTATTGAAACGAAAGCTATTTGAAATCTTATAACCTCCTACTAGAGCCTCAATATCACCCGTTTCAGGATCTAAAGAGATAAAGGATCCGGTCATCTGAGGAAGAATAGTTTTAGTTAGCTCCGAAAGATCTGATTTACCTTTGGAGGAATACTCTCTCTCTTCCTTACTTAGTTCAGAACGTACGCCATCAATCCCAATTCGTAAGGCATCTTCTGCCATTCTCTGTTTTTCTAGATCTAGAGTAGAATATACTACTAGACCTCTCTCCTCTAAATCCTCTTCAGAAAAGGTGTCTAAAACAAAACGCCGTATTTCGGTATTAAAGTCAGGCGCAAGGTTGATTCGGAAATCTTTGTCAGCACCATATTTACCTATTTCACTCGTATAACGAGGATTTCCATCATCATCTTTAAATTCCTTCACCTTATAAATGCTGCGGAATTTTTTTATGTTAACTTCGATCTGGTCATTGAATTTTTTTGGAATTTCTTTCGGTGCTGGATGGAGCTCTGGATTTCTTGCCATATCATACAGAACACGTTTTTGGCGATTCAATGCGATACCTAAATTCCGAATTGGATTATAGACGGAAGGAGCAGGTATGATACCCACTAACATAGCGGCTTCCTCTGCTGTAAGTTCAGAAGCTGGTTTTCTAAAATAATACCTTGCCGCTTCCTCTACGCCAGTATTGCCTTCTCCAAGAAATATTTGATTCAAATACATTGCCAAAATTTCTTCTTTAGAAAATTGGCTTTCGATGTAGAAGGTGCAGTAAAGTTCCGTGATCTTGTTGAATAAATTGCGCCGACCTAAATTTAATGTAAGCTTTGATAGCTGCTGGGTGATTGTGGATCCACCTTGCGATAGCCTAAATTGGACCAAATTGGTGAGGACTGCTCTAATGATAGCGGAATAGTTTACACCTGAATGATTAAAAAACTCTCTATCTTCAGAGGAAAGGAGAGACCAAATGATGATGTTGTTTTTACTCAAATTATCCGTACGAATTGGGCGGAAATTGCGACGATAGAATTCACCGATAACTGTTCCACTTCTATCTAAAATTTTGATCGATTTAGGTTGAAAGCTATCATAAAAATTTGAGACTTCCGATCTATACTTTTCCAGTGACTTTTCCACCCTTGCTCTCTCACCAGACCACACAACATAGGCTCCTCCAGTAAAAAAGAGCAGAAGAAAGATAAAGAAGAAGATAGAGAAGAGTAGGATTGTTTGTCTTTTGTTCCAGAGAATAATGAGAAAATCTCGAAGATGGTCTGCAATGGCTTTCAATACTAAGAAAGCAGTATGGTCATTTCTGATCATCGTTTTTTACCTTTTCCTTTTTTCTCTTTTGGTAATACCAAGGCAGCAACTTCAGAGAAGTGTGAGACTGGAAAAAATTTTACACCTTTTTTCACATAATCAGGAATCTCTAAAAAAGCTTTCTCATTGTCTTTGGGATAGATGATTTGCTTTACACCGACTCGTTTTGCAGCGACGATTTTTTCGCGGAGCCCACCTATCGGCAAAACTTCTCCCGTGAGCGTCAACTCTCCGGTCATACCAAATCCAGGCCGAACAACTTGTCCTCTCGCTAAAGAAAGTAGAGCTGTTGCCATTGTTATACCTGCACTTGGGCCATCCTTTGGAGTGGCACCATCTGGCACGTGTAAGTGGATAGATTTATTTTCAAAAATTTTATCATCTGCTAAATAATTTTTAATAAAAGAGAGAGCAATATTTGCTGATTCTTCCATCATCTTGCCCATCTGCCCAGTCAACAATATCCCACCTTTACCAGTGACAAATACAGCTTCTATCAAAAGGGTAGACCCACCAGCACTTGTCCAAGCCAATCCTAGTGCTGTGCCCGGAACTTTTGGAGTCACCATACGGTCGTCTGTAAAAATTGGTGCGCCCAAAAGTTCTAATATATCTTTTTCTTTGATTTCCTTTGCGTACTTCTCTTTTAATACCTGTTTGAGGGCTATTTTTCTTACAAGTTTATCAAATTGCTTTTCTAAACCACGTAAACCAGATTCCCTTGAGTAGGAATTGATCAAATGTAAGATGGTTTCTTTCTTCATGGAAAATTGATTTGGATTCAGACCATTTTTTTCAAAGGTTTTTTTCCAGAGATACTTTTCAAAAATTTGTACTTTCTCTTCCGCGATGTAACCTGATAGCTGGATGACTTCCATTCGATCTAATAAAACTCTTGGTATCGGTTCATAGGTATTGGCAGTTGCCAAAAAGAAAACATCGGACAAATCGAACGGTAGGTCCAAATAGTGATCCCTAAAACTTGCATTCTGTTCTGGATCAAGAACTTCAAGTAGAGCAGCTTGTGGGTCCCCTTGGAACCCTTGCGACATTTTGTCAATCTCGTCCAATAGAATGACAGGATCCCTCTCTTTTGTGATTTTTAATGCGTTTATCAATTTGCCTGGCATAGCACCAATATAGGTTCGTCTATGGCCTTTGATCTCTGCCTCGTCCCGCATTCCACCCACAGAAAATCGATAATACTTTTTCCCAAGTGCCTCAGCAACAGATTTCGCTATGGATGTTTTGCCAACACCTGGTGGCCCCACCAAACATAAGATAGATCCTCTGGACTTGGGATTGAGTTTTCTCACAGCTAAGTATTCTAAAATCCTTTCCTTTACATCCTCTAATTTATAATGATCGCGGTTTAAGATTTTTTTTGCATGGAGGAGGTTGATTTCTTTTGGCTTCGGTGCTTCCCAGGGAAGTGCCTCGATAAGATCCAAATAATTGCGGATCACATTGTAATCGCTACTCATGGGATCCGTATTTTTAATCTTCTCTACCTCTCGCTCTACTTCTTTTAAAACTTCGGAAGAGACAGGAATAGCCTTCAATCGATCTAATAACTTGTCATACTTGGCTTCTTGCTTCTCTTCGCCTAAGCCTAATTCTTGTTGGATAGCTTTTAACTGTTCTCTAAGAAAAAATTGTCTTTGTTGGTTATCGATTTTATCGTTGATCTGGTCTTGGATTTTTTTCTGCAACAAAACTAGATCGATTTCTTTTTTGAGAAACAAGAGGACCTTTTCAAGGCGATCATTTAAAGTGAGAGCTTCAATAACACTTTGGTAGTCTTCTTTTTCAAGATTTAATATAGAGCAAACAAAATCAGACATTTTACCCGGTTCATTTACATTCAACATGGTGAGTTTCATATCTTCTGTAAACAATGGGTTGTTTTGAGAGAGTTCTTTAGTGAGGATCACAAGAGTTCTCATCAAAGCCTTTATATTATTTTTGGAAGTTCCTAATTCTTCTTCAGGATACGAAACGTCCGCAATCAACCATGGTTCAGTCTGCGTTATTGATTCAATTTTAAATCTTTGGATAGTATTGACTAAGATATTGATTCCGCCATCCGGTAGGTTAACCTTTTTCAATATCCTAGCAACTATCCCAACCTGATAGATGTTAGTTTCTGAGGGCTCATCAGAATCATCTTTTTTTAATAAAATGAGACCTATAAAGCCAGCACCTTTACTTGTTTCCTCGATAGAGGATATAAATCTACCCGGAGGGACAATTAAAGGTGTAATGATACCAGGGAAAACAGGTCTTACCTTGATAGGTAAAAGGAAAATTTGTTTAGGTAGGGCATCTTCAATTCGTGCCAATTTGGTGGGACTTTCCCAAGAATCATTTTGATCCAATGCTAACTCCTCAAAGATTTCAATTTAGAATAAAATAGAAAATCCGAATGGCAAACACTTTACTTTTTATTTTCAATACTTTCTGGACCGAGAGATAACATCTTGTCTCTAAATAAAGCTGCCTTTTCAAAATCCATGTTCGAAGCAAATCGTAACATTTCCTTTTTTAAGGCTTCTCGTAGTCGGTCTTTGGTTTTATATTTTTTTAAAGTGAATTCTTTTTCAATGAGAACCAAGGCTTCTTCTTGTTCATTTTCCTCGGCCATCTCTCGAGGAAGAATATCATGAATCTCTTTTAATACCGTCGTTGGTGTAATGCCAAATTTATTGTTGTGTTCTTCTTGGATCTGGCGCCTACGCTCGGTTTCGAAGATGGCTCGTTTCATAGAATCGGTCATTCGATCCGCATATAGAATGGCCTTACCATGAACGTTTCTTGCAGCTCGTCCAATGGTTTGGATTAAGGACTTGAAATTTCGAAGGAATCCTTCCTTATCTGCATCCAAAATAGCAACAAGAGAAACTTCAGGTATATCCAAACCTTCTCTTAAAAGATTGATCCCCACCAAACAGTCATAAACTCCCTTTCTCAGATCTCGGATAATTTCGACCCTTTCAATGGTATCTATTTCAGAATGCAAATACGCGATTTTTAGACCCACTTCTTTGTAATAATCGGTCAGATCCTCCGACATCTTTTTTGTAAGAGTGGTGATCAAAACTCTTTCTTTTTTTTCAATCCTCAAATGGATTTCTTGTAAGAGGTCTTCAATTTGGTTGGTGGTTGGGCGTACTTCAACTTCGGGATCCAATAAACCTGTCGGACGAATGATTTGTTCGACTACCATTTCACTCTTTTGGATTTCCGTATCATCGGGTGTTGCAGATACGTATAGAGTACGTGGCGTCATACTTTCAAATTCTGTAAAATTTAAAGGTCGATTGTCGAGAGCACTGGGAAGTCGAAATCCAAAATCAACAAGAGTTTGTTTTCTAGATCTATCTCCTGCATACATACCACCTACTTGTGGAAGCGTAACATGAGACTCGTCAACAATGAGTAAAAAATCTTGTTCACGAAAATAATCGATTAAACAAGCTGGCCGATCTCCTTCGTTTCTCCCTGTTAAATGGCGTGAATAGTTTTCTATGCCTGAACAATAACCAAGTTCTGCCAACATTTCCATATCATAATTGGTTCTTGATTCTATCCTCTCGGCTTCCAGGTGTTTTCCCATCTCTAAAAATTTGGCTTTTTGTGCTGCCATCTCTTCTTTGATTTTAACGATGGCATCTTTGACTTTTGGCCCAGAGGTAATAAAGTGTTTGGCGGGATAAATGACAGCTCTATCTAATTTTAGCTTTACCTTTCCCGTAATAGGATCGATTTTTGCGAGACTTTCTACATCATCACCAAATAGTTCAATCCGAATCCCCTCTTCTTGGTAAGATGGCATGATCTCAATGGAATCCCCTCTCACCCGAAAATTCCCTCTACTGAAGTCTATATCGTTTCGATTGTATTGTATCTGGAGAAACTTACGAACAATTTGGTCTCTGTCTATTTTTTCGCCTACTTTGAGCATCACCACAGAATTCATGTAATCTTCTGGTGATCCTAAACCATAAATGCAGGATACTGAACTTACGATGATGACATCATCCCTCTCTAGAAGGCTGGACGTTGCACGTAAACGAAGTTTGTCAATCTCCTCATTCATAGACATGTCTTTCTCGATAAAGGTATCCGAGGACGGAACGTACGCTTCTGGTTGGTAGTAATCGTAATAAGAAACAAAGTATTCAACAGCGTTTTCAGGGAAAAACTCTTTAAATTCTCTGAAGAGCTGTGCTGCCAATGTCTTGTTGTGTGAAAGAATCAAAGTTGGTTTGCCAACTCTTTCTATGACTTGTCCCATAGTGAAAGTCTTTCCTGATCCGGTGACTCCTACGAGTGTAACTTTGTTTTTTCCTGATTGGTAGGCGGAGGCAATCTGTTCAATCGCCTGGACTTGGTCTCCTGCCGCTTGGAAAGGCGAAACCATTTTGAACTTTGCCATATAGCTTAGAGTTTGCGAGTTGCTCGTAAGTGAGCTTGTTTCCGATTGTCAATGATATCTAAATCAACAGTGTCAAAGAGCTTTTGCATCACCATCATTCCACGCATCAAAGTAGCAGTTGATGAAAACTTTCCTCTTTGGATATCATCCTCCAGATTGAAGTCTTTTACTGTATTGATCATTTCTAGGGAGAATACTTTGTTTTTGTCAATTTGGAATATGACTTCAACATTCATTCCATCACCATACTTAGCTGCGTTTTCTACTGCTTCTACGGTAGCAATACAGAGATCCATACGCATATCTTCGTCAATTTTGTTCATTTTGAGAAAGTAATCCAAACGTGCTCGCACATATTGCATAGGGTTAAAGTGCAAGGCACCCAAAAGAACAAAGGTTTCTGAATTCCCAACCTTTTTGGTGAGCGTTGATTTCTCGGCTAAAAGGTATTCACGTGGGTCGAGAGGGTTTGTTTGGATTTCCCCGGCCTTTTCTAAATGGTCAAGATAGCTTTGGATGGCTTCTAACTTGGTGTCTGGGAGTTCTTTGAACTTTCTTTGGACTTCCATTTGAACCCAAGAGAGAAAATCTTTGGCGTTCCCAGCGAGGCCACAAGAAAAAAGAGATTTGATTTCCTTTTCTAACTCATTCTGGGAAAGAGGGAATGGCATATTATTCCCATTCCAACGAGAATGAAAGACTTGTAAATTGTTTTATATGGATGCTTTAAGAAGACCGAAACGTTTGGCGCAGCGCTTCATAAAGCACTATGGCAACTGAGTTGGAGAGGTTGATCGACCGAGAGCCAGCCGCCATTGGAATGGAAAGAACTTGTTCCGCTGGGTGAGCCTCGCGGACCGCAACGGGCAGTCCACTCGTCTCCTTTCCAAATACCAAAACATCCCCCTTTTGGAAGTTTACATCCCAATATGTCTTGGTTCCAAATTTGGAAATGAGAAAGATGCGCTTCTCTTGGTTCTTTTTGCTTTCGAAGAACTCGGAAAAACCAGAATACCGAGAGAGTTGCAATTGGTCCCAATAGTCGAGACCGGCCCGTCTCACCGCTTTTTCGGAAAGGTCGAAAGCAGGTTCACCAATAATGGACATGGGAACGCCAGCATTGACACAAAGCCTCGCGATATTTCCAGTATTGGGAGGGATTTCTGGTTCGAAAAGTGCGACTTCCAAATCACTTCCCAGATTTTTGGTTCTTTTTTTCCAAGGATTGTTTCAACAAAAGTCCGAAGCTTGAAACGGAACTAGAACTTGGTTCCTCTTTAAGATACTGTTGGTACTCCATTCTATCTTGTGTTTCCTTGGCTTTAGAAATGGATAGAGCAATTTGCTTCTTTTCTGGATTGATTTCAAGCACGAAGACCTCCACTTTTTGTCCAGGACTAAACACCGTATTAACGGGAGTTCGCTGAGGAACCCCTGTTTCTTTATTGGGAACTAGTCCCACAAAGTCTTCGTTTAATTTTACAAACATACCGAATGGTTTAATCGATTCTACCGTACCAGAAACAATATCTGTTTCCCGAAAAGGCACTTTTTGTGACCAAGGATCTTGTAAGAAGTCTTTCACACTCAATGAGAATTTACCCTCTTCCCATTGTAAAGACAGCACCTTAGCCCGTAGACTTTCTCCCACTTTGAATTCTTTTTCTAAATCAACATTTTTGCGAAAGCTTGCTTCACTTGAAGGTACCAATGCATCAAAACCATCCATGTCCACAATCAATCCAAATTTATGTATTGATTTGACTTTGACCGTAACAAAGCTCCCTACTTTGAGCTCTCCAACTAATATCCGTTTTTTGGCATCTCTGTCTTTGTCACTGATCTTTTTTTGAGATAGAATGACCTTGGAAGACTTTTGGTTGATTTCAGTGATGATAAATTTGAATCGTTTACCAGAGAGATCTTTTCCTTTCCATTCAATGTCAATCTGCGAAAATGGAACAAAGGCTAAGTAAGAACCTAACTTTACCTCATAACCGCCGTTCACCTCTTGTGCTACCTGCCCAAGAACTGGTATTTCTGATCTTTCGGCAATTTGGAGGTTTTTTTCTGTTAAGGCCTCTCCAACCAAACAAGTGGTAAAATAATAATCCCCAGAATCTTCTTCTAAAAAGTATACGGAAAGTGTATCCCCCGGTTTAGGAGGTGTCTCCTCTTTCCATTCTTCTGCTGACACATTTCCTAAAACATTGGAGTGGATCGTTTTTATAAAAATATAATCACTTTTGACAGAGCTTACCTTTGCCTCATGGAGGGAGCCGGGTTCGATCGACTTTCGTTTTTTAAAACTCTCTTCTAAAAGTCGGTCAAATTCATTCGCCGGTTTTTGATTCGCTTTCATTCGTCTTACCTACTTTTTTGAGGATTTTGTTTTGGGTGTATAAACCAGCTTTCCAGCCAATACCATGGATTCAATTTTAAATATTCCCATTCGGCTCTTCAAAGGATTCTCTGTATGCACAGAAAAATGGGCAGGACCTCCTACCTTAATTTCTCCGCCATGGTCTGCTTTTAAAAAACGACAGGTCCTTTTGCTAAGAGTTTCGAGGAGTTGGATTCTCTCCTCCTGACGGCTGTTAGGATCTCGATGGGTTTTTCGGATCCTCTTGGGAGAAGACCAAAAGAATATGCGGTCAAAGAAATGGGAACTTTCCTCTGGCGGATCTAGCTCATCCTCTCTTCTCCTTTCCTCTTTCCAGCGGAGCCAGATGTCTGCTTCCCAAAGGGCAGCTGTTCCCGGAAAGAGTGCATAGTTCCCCGTGCCACTGGCAAAGAGAAGCCTCTCCTCAGGAAAGCCTTGGAAGGGCACTCCCAAACCCATAAAAGGATCGGCTTCGCTTTCGCTGGACGTATCATCCGAGCTGAGACCCAAAAGAAATGGCTCTACCAATTTTTGATGGCTCTGCGTTTGGAGCTCAGAAAAGGATTGGAGAGTTTGGCGGATGGCCTTTGGATTTTCTTTCCATGATTGGGCTCGGCTCAAGGCAAACAAAGGAGCCCAAAGGTAATTCCTAGTTTGGAGTTCTGGGAGGTCTGTCTCTCTTGTCATTGCATGGAAGACAACTGGGTAGCCACTGTCCAAAGCATCCTGCCAGGCCAAGGGATCAACAAAGGAGTATACAATGGGAACAAGTCCCTTCCGTTCCGCCCAGACTCGGATCCGGTAGAGATCGCGTTTGGGAAAGGAATCCTCACGATGCCTTTTTAGGAAAATGGGAAAAAAATTTGCCCTGTCCGGTTCAATCCATTGGCTCCATTTGGATTCCTCTCTTTCGGAAAACTCTCTGTACAATTTGGTTTCTTTTTTTTCATTTGGGATATGCGATCCCAAGAGAAGAGGCCTTTGGCTTTGGATGAGGTAGGGACCAAACATTCTACCTTTCTGGATCTCCTCTTGGAGCCGTTTGAGATTGGGGTCCCCTACGGAGAGAATATGGCTAAAACCTGAACTTAAGTGAGAGGTCAATTGGACGGCGATTGTTTCTCGGTTTGATTCTCCACCACGTGCATTGTTCGCGAGGGAAACAGAGGCATCGCAAAACCCAGGCAGGAGATAACGAATGCTCTCTCCTTGGCTTTGTTTGGCCTGCGAAATCACTTTGATTCTCCCTTCTTGCACTTCTATGTCGCTTATTGAACCAAAACTTTTTGTTTCGGAACTCCAGACTCTTACTGATTTCATTTTCAATGATTGAGAGAGAAGAACCGTACTACCTCCAACCGATATATAAAGGGAGAATAACAAAAGGAAGAAAGCTCTGTTTTTCATAATGAATAGGTCATTGTACCTTGACAATGAGACCAGAATTTAAATGATTTATGGTATGGGAAAGGAAACAAGCGAGATTTCTGACCACATTAAGCTCCATGTGGAAAACGGGAAGATTCTTTCCTTAAAAACCCATCGCATTTCCAAATCGGTAGAAGACCACATTAAACAAGCAGTGGAGTTGATTTTAGATCGGCTGACATACCCTACCCTAGTGCCTACCCTGTATACCATCATCAAAGAACTTGCCATTAATGCCTGCAAGGCGAACCAAAAAAGAGTTTTTTTCGAAGAACGTGGTTATTCCTTCCAAAACCCAGAAGAGTATTCCAAAGGAGTAAACGAGTATAGACAAATGTTTTCTGAAGTCATGTCTTCTGAGTTTGGGGCAAAGGCTAGACGTAAGGGATACTATTGTTTAATCAACTTTAAGTTTAATGAACATGGCATCACAATAGAAGTTATCAACAATACTCCCATTGCCAAACAAGAAGAGAAGGCAATACGAGAAAGATTGGAAAAAGGAATGTCCTATGATGACATTGCTCAATTCTATTTAGACAATGCAGACAATACAGAAGGTGCGGGACTTGGACTTGCGCTCATCTTAATTATGTTAAAGGGTGAGGGTATAGACCCCAATTACTTTCGTATTATCATAGGTGAAGATTCTACCATTGCTCGACTGGAAATCCCACTCTCAAAAAGCTTTACTTCCGTAAGGGAAAAAAAATTATAAATTAGATGCTCCTTCCTCTCTCCGCGACGATCATAACTCTCAATGAAGAAGATAATTTAGAACGGACTCTAAAAGCACTCTCCTTTATTGAAGACATTGTTATAGTCGATTCTGGCTCAACGGATAAGACCTTACATATTGCATCCTCATTTCCCGCTAAGATTTTGCATCGTAAATTTGATACCTATGCCAACCAGAAAAATTATGCTTTGGCTCATACAAAATACGAGTGGGTCCTTGCTCTGGATGCGGATGAAGTTGTATCAGACGGTTTACGAGAAGAGATCATTCAGCTTTTTTCTTCTTCCCACAAACTAGAGGATAGTGCTGGATTTTTAATTCCCAGACTTACCAACTATATGGGTACCTGGATTCGTTATAGTGGATTTTATCCCAATTATCAATTGCGATTGTTTCAAAAGGACAAAGGCAAGTTTGGTGGTGGTCTCGTGCATGAAAGGGTTCAATTGGAAAGAACTCCCCAAAAATTAAGCCACCCTTTACACCACTATTCATACAAAAATATTTCAGATCATTTGCGATTCATTGATCGATATTCCAGTCTGTTTGCAGAAGAAGAATTTCGAAAAGGAAAACGCAGTGGAATCCTTTGGGCTTTTGGGAAAGGATTCTTCAAAGCATTCTATATGTATTGGATACGATTGGGTATCTTGGATGGCAAAGAGGGTTTTGTCCTTGCAACCTTAGGCTTTTATTATAATTTTTTAAAATATTTAAAACTGTATGAAAAAGGGAAAGACCCTTCAATCTCGTCTTTCTTTGTTATGATTGATCCGGTTCATAATGTAGAGGGCGATGAAACCGCCAAGGAAGATGGCAACCAAATTCACATTTGAGAGCTGAGTGGAGCCAATCTTTGGGCTCATGAGCCACATAATGATATCTCGTATATAAGTTTGTAAGGTGGCAAATACAATGAGCGCCCCAATGCCAGCAACAAGGGTAGAGCCCCAAAATTTTCCCAGTAGGTCCCTTCGTTTGTAGTAATAAAAGTAATAGGCACAAGCAGCAGAGGCGAGAAAAAAGAATAAAATGTCAACGAGTATGGTCCATGGCTCAGAAGGAGCAGCAAGCGGTGTAAATAACATAATTCTCTTTCCTGTCTATACCCATTTTCGGAAGTTCAGTAGGAAGTCCATTAGATAAAAAAAAACCATTCAAAAAGGAAGATAAATGCATTCGAAAAACACAAAAATATTCGGAATTATCGGATATCCCTTAGGCCATACCCTCTCTCCCTGGATCCATAACGAATTGTTTCGCCTTTCTGGTTTTGATGCTGTGTATTTGGTTTGGGAAAGACCGGATTGGGCTCAGATAGGCCTTTCTGCTTTGAGAACCCTTTCCGTTTCAGGCATTTCAGTGACCATCCCTTACAAAGAGTGGGCCTTCCAAGTGTCCACTCAAAGTTGCGAAACATCGCAAACAATGAAATCTTCCAATACCCTTCTATTTCGTGAAGATCAAATTTTAGCACACAATACCGATGGTGAAGGTGCACTTCGTTCGATTCTGGAGACCGACAAACATCTTTTAGACCCTTCTGATGATTCTTCTATTTTGATCCTCGGAAGTGGTGGATCTGCAAAAGGTATTTTATATGCGCTTCATAATTATCTACGGAATCAGAGAAAAAATGACAAAGCCATTGCAAAAAAAATCTACATCTATGCAAGAAATACAAAAGCCTCTGAAGAAATGATACAGAGCATCGGGCACCCGGAAACCATTCGTTTGATCCAAAGAGAAGAACTATTGGCAAACCCCAAAGAATTTTCCCTTGTGATCCACACAACTCCAGTAGGGATGAAGGGTATAGACGGAGATCCACTCCTTCCGAAAGATTTTTTCCATCATGATATGGCTCTCTTTGACATTGTATATAACCCTCTTGAGACCGAACTTGTGCATTTGGCAAAAAAGAAAAATGCAGAGATCATTCCAGGTTACAAAATGTTACTCTACCAAGGCATCAAACAATTTGAATTATTCAGCTCTATAGTTCCAAAACAAAAGTGGATCAAACACATAGATAAAATTTTACTCAAACAGTTGAAACTGAGATGAGCCTGTTTTTTCATATCTTACAAACTTTACACAACCCAGAAAAGACTCGAAAGTTCAATGTGTTCTCTGACTATCTTTTGGAAGGATTTAGGAGAGAATTAGAAAAACATAAAGAAAAGATATCAAAACATCCTTCCTACAAGCCGATTCGATTTAGTGTAGTGGGAACCAATGGGAAGGGCAGCACTTCCCATTATCTCAGTGAACTCTTATTTTCTTTACAAATAGGAGAAGTAGGTCTATATACCTCCCCTCATTTGCTCACTCCTCTAGAGCGAATCTCTTGCAGTGGTCAGATGATTTCGGACTTTGCAGCTGATAAAATCACTGAATCTATTTTAGAATTATACCCGCAAGGGGAACTTCCCTTCACCTATTTTGAATTCTTAACTCTCGTATGTTTGTATTACTTTGCAGAAAAACAATGCAAATATGAAGTTTGGGAGGCAGGTCTTGGTGGAAGGTTAGACGCCACCAAACTCGTACAAGCTGATTATGTTCTAATCACACAAATTGGACTAGACCATTGTGAGATTTTAGGAGATACAATTGAAAAGATTGCAAAAGAAAAAATCAACATTTGTGGTCCTAACACCAAAAGAATCTTCTCAGTCTTGGATTCTGAAGAGAAACGGTCGCTACTCGATCCTCTCGCTAAGGACTTGGGCATTCCCATACATTGGGTAGAGGGGAAAAGAAGACCAGATTATCTAGAGCAAAACTTCCACTTTGCAAAGTCAGTCCTTTCCTCTCTCGGACTAAACAGTACCCAAAGTTTTCCCTCCATTCCAAAGCCCAAAGGCCGTATGGAGCTCATACGTAAAGATCCTACTCTCGTATTTGACCCAGCCCACAACCCACCTGCCGTTCGTTGTACCCTCTCACAATTCAGAGACGAGTATACCCAAAGAAGCCGCATTCTCCTTGCAAGCCTCCCAGACAAAGACCAAGCAGCCATCCTCGAGGAAATCAAGTCCTTTGGTGTATGGGAAGAAGTGGTCTTCTTCGAAGGGACTGGCTTTACTCAATTCCCGAATTTCCCACACGCACAGTCCATTTACCACATCCAAAGCGAAAGAGAGCTTGGTTCTCTTTTTGAGAACACGGATTTGCCGACTCTTGCCATAGGTTCGTTTCGTTTGTACCCAATTTTAACAAGATTATTCCAGAAAGATGGCAAAATGTAAAAATGGCTTTACAAAAGTGAACAATTCGGAAAGAGTTCATTTAGGAAACGACGTTCAGTTATGCAAACTCCAAAAGAACACACCCGAAAAGAAATCTTGGCCGCCGCCCGTGAAGAATTCATTCAGATGGGATTTGAAAAAGCCTCCATGAGAACGATTGCCAAAAAGGCAAAAGTTTCCACGAGCAATATCTACAATTACTTTGAGAATAAAGAACATTTGCTCGTTGAAATCTTAAATCCTATTTTAGGCGGAATGGAAAAGGCATTCCAATACATCTCTCAACCCAATTACTTTGAAAAAAGATTAAATGATTCTTACGAAACCTGGAAGGAACGATTCAACGTTGCCTTGGACTATGTGGACAACAATAGAGATGACTTCACATTACTCTTGTTAAAATCACAAGGGTCTTCCCTAGAAGAATTTCCCGAAAAATTACTCAGTCGACTTACAAATTTGAATGTGGAGCAATACCGTCAGTTTAAAGTAGGACATCCCAATTTTAAAGGCGAGATCAACGAATTTGTTGCACGAAATATACTATCCTTCTTTCTAAATATTTTTGTTCAGATGATCCGCCAAAATATTGCGAAATCAGACATGCTTTTGTACGAAGATAGTATTTTGAAATTTATCCACTTTGGCTATAAAGGATCGATTGCCTCTGATCTGAGCTGATGCATTTTGGTTCCAAAGTCTATGGGAACCAAAATTAAAATCTGCGGAATCAAGGATGTCGAAACGTTCTCCTTATGTAGAGAGCTATCGGTTGATTTTGTTGGCTTAAATTTTTCTCCCAAATCCCCACGAAGAATCCAAAGAACCGAAGCGGAAGCCATCCTTCGCGAAAGAGAAAGAACAGGATCACCTAAAATTGTATTTTTATTTTTCGAAAATGAAGTCTTGGAAATCGAAAATCTTGTAAAAACTTATGCTCCTGACTTAGTCCAGCTGATCGCTGGAGATCCTATTGATATAACTCCTGTTTGGAATACTCATCTACAAAGCAAAACACTACTACCTGCATTTCGTTTACAGAGCAAAGTGGGAGATGAATCTCTCCTTTGTCCAGAATTGCCTTTTGTGATTCTAGATAGTTATAAAAAGGATTTGGGCGGCGGCTCAGGGCACACCTTTCCTTGGGAGTATGCAAAAGAAGTAAAAAGACCATATCTTTTGGCAGGTGGGATAAATCCTCAAAACGTAGAGGATGCGATTCGGTTTTTAAAACCATATGGCATTGATGTTGCCAGCGGTGTCGAAACAGACGGTAAAAAGGATGCATCTAAAATCAAAGAGCTGGTAAACAATGTCCGAAACATATGAAGCTCTCAATACACCGGTTATGCGGCAATTCACCGAGATCAAAGATTCCTTCCCTGATTCTATTTTATTTTTTAGAATGGGCGATTTTTATGAAATGTTTATGGAAGATGCAAAAGAAGCTGCACTCATTTTAGACATTACGCTCACCAAACGCCAAAACCAAATCCCAATGGCAGGCATACCGTACCACGCTGCAGAAGGTTACATTGCTCGGTTGATACAGGCAGGCAAAAAGGTAGTCGTTTGCGAACAAACAAAATCAGAAGATCCGAAAGCCAAAATTATGAGCCGTGAAGTTGTACGGATCATAAGCCCAGGTACCGTGATTGAAGATAATCTTTTAGGTAGTTATCAAAATAACTATTTATCTTTCCTTCATTTGGAAAAGAATCATATCTTTCTCGCCTTTGCTGATGTCAGCACCGCTGATCTTCTCTATTTTTATATAGCAAAAGAAGAAACAGAAAAAATCAAAGATACAATCCAAAGGTTTTCGCCAAGAGAGGTCATCTATGAAGAAAATACCCTCTCTTTCATTCCAGAGGAAGAGTTAAAGAAAAAAATATCTTTAACGCCGCTTCGGCCGGAGTTTTTACCAGATAAAAAAGTGGGGGGACTTGAAGTCGTCGTACATGTCTTAGATGCCTATCTAAAGTACAATTACCGAAAACAAGAGTTCAAGTTCAAAGCTCCCAAACTCATAGATGAGACAGATTTTTTAGGTTTAGATGAGAAAACAATCGAACATTTAGAGCTTTTGGAAAACCCAAACAACAAACAACATACTTTGTTTTCTCTCTTAAACCATTGTCGTACAGCCACAGGAAAAAGATTCCTCAGACAAAGAATCCTCTATCCCTCCCGAAACCCTGAAAAACTCCGACATCACTGGGAAAGGATTCTGCTTCTTTCGCAATTCAAAAAAGAACGTATAAAAATCGCAGAAGCCTTAGAAGAATTTATAGATATAGAAAGAGTTCTCACACGCTTCCGAGGAGGCAAAGCAAGCCCACGCGACTTCCGAGGTATAGAAAAAAGTATTGAGTCCTACTTATCCATAAAACAACTATTAGATGGTGTAGGATATGGATTTTCCTCATTATCCAATCAAATAGAAGCCTATCGTTTGCGTTTAAAAGAAAGACTCTATGAAGGCGAATTGCCAGTTTTTTTGGGCAACTCTCCTTTTTTAAAGCTTGGGTATTCAAGTGAGTATGATAAGGCTCACGAAGCGAAGGAAAAGGGAAAGGACTGGATCATAGAGCTAGAAGAGAGAGAAAAACAAAAGTCTGGGCTATCTAGTCTCAAAATTCGCTACAATAAAATTTTAGGTTACTTCATTGAAATCTCTCGGGTCCAAGCAAAAGAAGCACCAGCCCATTTCTTAAAGAAACAAACTTTGGTGACTGGTGAACGATTTACGACTCCTGAACTAGAAGACAAAGAAAGAATGATTTTAGAAGCAGACCAAATCATTGAGGGAATTGAAAAAACTGAATTCGAAGAATTGGTCAAAAACACCTTACAATTGTCAAATGAGTTTCTTGGAATGGCAGAAGAAGTAGCTAGTCTAGATTACCATATCTCTCTAACCATATGTAAAGAGGAAAATGGATGGGTACAACCAGAAATACGAGAGGATGGTCGTCTTCTTTTAAATGAAGGTAAACATCCAGTCGTGGAAGCTTTTTTGCCTATTGGCGAACGTTTTGTACCCAATTCTCTAGATTTAGACCCCAAAGGTGAAGCCATTGCAGTCTTAACGGGACCAAATATGGCTGGTAAGTCTACCTTCATGCGACAGGTGGCATTGATTCAAATATTGTTCCAAATGGGTTCCTTTTTGCCTGCAAAGTCGGCCTCATTGTCCCTTGTAGATAGGATCTTCACTCGAATTGGATCTGGGGACAACCTAACATCCGGTGAGTCTACTTTCTTTGTAGAAATGAAAGAAACGGCTTATATACTAAATCAATTTACTGAAAATAGTTTGATACTATTTGATGAAGTAGGAAGAGGAACTTCAACCTATGATGGTTTATCCATTGCTTGGTCGATCTTAGAATTTTTATGCGAAAAATTTCCGAAACCCAAAGTGATTTTTGCAACTCATTACCATGAATTGACAGAACTTTCCAAAGAGAATGGGATCTTTAATTTGTTTTTAGATACTTACGAAAAAGAAGATAAGATTCTTTTTTTAAAAAAAGTGAAAAAAGGGAAATCCAAACAATCCTTTGGTATCTATGTTGCGAAACTGGCTGGTCTTCCAGAATCAGTTACAAACAGAGCCAAGGAATTATTAACTGGTTTGGAATCAAAGAAAAAAGAGATTAGAATCAAACGAGAAGAACCAAGCTTGTTTCCAAATTTGAATGAGATCTCAAATCTGGACGAAGGATCTCAATCAAACATGAAAGAGATCATCACCGAATTGAAAAAAATTGATATCAATCTGATACCTCCGATGGAAGCATTGCGCATCTTGGAGGAACTCTCACAAAGAGCTAAACAAAAATAATAAAGCTCGCATATCCGAAAATTGTATCCAATTCTTTATCTGATCCTTTAATCCTTGTTTTGCGTGAAACCCTATCCCTATTGCGGTCTCCCGCAACATCAGACCATCATTGGCACCATCACCAACTCCTACTGTTTGTGTGGTAGGTATTTTGTGTGACTCCACATACTCCTTGAGATAAAAAGCTTTTTTCTCTTTGTTGATGATCTCACCCAAAATTTCACCGGTAAAGTGTCCATTCTCTTCTTGCAATTCATTTGCTTTGAAAAAGGAAATCGGATATTTTTTAGCAAACAAAGTCAAAATGGGCTGAAATCCACCACTCAGAATGATAATCTTTGACTTATGTTTTGGCAATTCTTCGAACAAAACGTCCATACCAGGGTTTAAATGCAAACTTTCATAAACTTCCTGGAAACTTTGCCTCGACAATCCTTGCAATAGTTTTACGCGTTTGCGCAATGCTTCATCAAATGAGATCCCACCTTCCATCGCCTCTTTGGTAACTCTTGCCACTTCTTCAAAGACACCATGGCGTCTTGCCAACTCATCTATGACTTCTTCTTGGATCACGGTTGAGTCCATATCAAAACAAAAGACTGAACTTTCATTGGGACTAATCAGATTGTCCACTTCGAGATAATCTAATTTTTGTTTTGCGGCTACTTCCCGTAACTTAAGCAATTCACTTCTGTTGCTTGAGCCATTCCATTCCCAACGGATTGCACTTTGTCCATGTACGTTTTGAAAATCAAAATGTACATGCGTGGCAGGAGAGATAGCAGAAGCGATTTCCAAAAATCTAGGTTTAGGGAGCTCAGAAGATGAAATAAGCAAAGAAAAGGGCATAGAATTTACAAGAGAGGCCTAAGCTTTTTCCCCCAAACTTGGTATCCTCTTTCATTGAAGTGTATCGGGTCTCCATTCGGACGGACAAAGTCTGCATCGATAACTGGTGCATCTTTTTGACGCATCTCATTCCATACTTCTATGTAGGTGACATTTTTACGGTTCCTTGCTGTTTCTGAAAGGAACAGATTGAACACTGGAACAATGCGGTTTAGTTCAGGCACTAGCGTTGGTGGAACGGCGATTAGGATTACTTTCGTTTTTGGGTTTTTGCGTTCAATCCTGTCTAGGATAGCCAAAGTGTTGTCCTGCGAATAGGATAGGCACTTCCCATAAATGAGGTCATTGCCACCAATTTCAATGATGACGACTTCGGGCGAAAGAGAAAGTACATCTTCTTCGATTCTTTCTAATAGTGTTTCTGTCATATCGCCGCCTATTCCTCGGTTGACGATATTTACACCAGGTAACTCTTGTTTCATGAGATCAGGTGAAAAACCAAACACTAGACTATTTCCCACGATCACGACACGGCTTTGTTTGGTCTGTTGGTTGTCAGCTTGGAATGCTATGCGCTTTAAGGTCCAAAGCTCTTTGTATTTTTTGAAGTCTTTTTGGTTGGCCCAACCTGCCTCTCGTAAGCAGGTGAAGTCAGGATGGAAGTAGTCTTTGACTCTAAGAGTTCGGCAAGAACTAAAGAGAAGAGAAAGGATGAATAAAAATAGAGATGTTTTAGAAAAAACTGGTCTGCTATTCTTTATCATCCGGCTCATTCATGCGGAAGCGTTTTTGCCAATCTTTAATCTGAGATTGGGCATACTCTTCCGTGTCACAAATTCGAAACTCGATCGGATTGTTTGTCGTAGTCTCGATGAGTTTGGCCTCAATGTAGCCATTTTTTAGCTTGGTTGTCTCTATGCGGTATCGCATTGGTATCTCCCCTTACCAGGTTTTACTGAGCCCTTATCTTGGCAATCTCTTCTAAGGTCTCTTCCTCTTTGTATTTGCCAAAGAGGAAAATGGCCAAGAGACAGAAAAGAGAAGCCAGTGGTCCCGTCAAACGAACCCCAAGTTCACCACCACTTTCTTCTTGTTCTACCTTACATGGTATCATACTAGACGTTTTTTTCTGCTCATTTTCTTGGCTTGAACCTTGGTTCTTGCCTGAATCGGATTCAGTTTTATTTTGTTTCTCAACATTTTCTGCAACCGAGGGAGCTAAGATTCCAGTTACGTTAGGTGACACATTTTTTTTGCCTTCTTGGTCCAAACCTATGAGAATCAAAGAGGAGAAAATCAATACTGCTAGTGTTTGTCCTAGCTTTTGCATAAAGGTTCTACCTGCGTAAAACAAACCTTCACGTTTCGAGCCTGTTTTTAGGGCATCTAATTCTGCAATGTCTGCAAGAATAGCATTAGGAAGAATACCCAAAATTGCAATAGGAACTGCCGCTATCCCAACAATCATATAACCTTGGATATATGGGGAAATGGGCAAAGTGTTTTTACCTATGAAATAGATGGAAAGAAACAATCCTAAGAAAATATAAAATCCAATCAATACAGTCTTCTTTTTACCAATGCGCTTTGCCACTAAATTGACAACAGGGTAAAAGGCAAAGGAAACCAAAAGCATAATGGTGAGTAGTTGGGTAACAAAGTCCCTCTCCAATTGCAACAATACAGTCACGTAATAGGAAATGCCTGTTGTGAGTACAGTGAGAGCAAGGAAATAACAAAGATCGGAAAGTGCAAAGTAACGAAAGTTTTTATTTTTAAAGGTAAGGACGATTGCTTCACGAAACGGTACGCTAGATGGTTCCGATTCGCAGTATGTCTTCTCAGAGATAGCAAAGACAGGGAAATACATACAAATCGCAGCAAATGCACAAAGTATCCCGAGAGCATATTGACGTGCAATGAGCATCTGTAAGGCGGGGTCTTGGTCAAAGACGAAGTTTGCTTTCAGAATATTTCCTATGATAGGCTCAGTGGAGGCAACGATGATACCAAGAGCATAGGTTACGGAAATGTATGTTGAGAGGTTGAGCCTTTCATTTGGGTTGTGTCCTAACTCAGGAATTAAGGCAAAGTAAGGAGTTACATATACAGTGAGGAAGAGGTAAAATAGGAGCATGAAGCATGTCATCCAGATCAAGTTACCCGAAGACACATAATGGTGTGGAGGGACAAAGATCAACCAGCAGAAGACTGCCGCAGGCACTCCACCCAAGGCTAGGAACGGGATTCTTCGGCCAAATCGAGAAGAGAATCGATCGGAACTATTGGCGACCAAAGGATCCGTGATCCCATCCCATAATCGTCCTACTGCCGCCACAACACCAATTGTAGAGAGCCCAAAAAAGGCGACTTTCGCTATGAGATCAGGGAAACAATCTTCTCCCGCTTTTGGAGCTGGTGGCAGATAAAAATATACCTGGTGGAGTCCGATGATGTTGATCAAAGTCGACCAACCCAATTGGCCTACAGCGTAGGCAACTTGTTTGGAAAAGGGAAGAGATGGCTTTTGCATGAGTTCTCGCTACAAGGAAGTAGGAGAAATCTACCGATCGTATGAAAAAAGCAAACTACTTTTTGAATTTGTACAGCTCTGGAAAGTTTTTTTCCTCATATAAGAAACTACCAGAAGAAACATCCCATCCTTCTGGTATGCCTTCTGAAAACTCTGGAACCATACCACAGTCTTTGATGAGTTGTAGCGTTTGCCATGCTTCACTCCCCTTTACATTTAGATATCCTTCCGCAAATAGGGAATTGGCAACATATAAGGCCATGGCCTGGAGATTTCCAAGGTGGCCTTCTCTTCCAGCTCCAATCCGAATCTCAGAGTCTGGGTTCACCAAACGAAAAACAGACAGTATGCGAAGGCAGTACTCTGGTGTCAGAGGCGAAGCTGTTACCGCATGGCCTTTGATAGGGATAAAGAAATTAACAGGAATTGAAATGACTCCGAGTCGTTTCAATTCAAAGGCAACAGAGACTATGTCTGAGGCAGTCTCCCCCATTCCCACGATCAAACCAGAACAGAGTCCAATATTTGCACTCGATGCCGCTTCTAAAGTTGTTAGTCGGTCGCGAAATGTATGTGTAGAACAGATCTCATTGTAATTGGCTTCTGATGTATTTAGGTTGTGGTTGTAACGATCAAGGCCGGCATCTTTCAAGACCCTTGCTTTTTTTTCGTCCAGAATCCCTGCAGAAAGGCAGACCTTTAGCCCCAACTCTGAGTTTATTTTTTGGATGGTAGAAGCCAAACGATCTACAGCCTTATCTGTGGGCCCCCTGCCAGAAGTTACCATACAAAAACGATAGGCTCCATTTTCCTTTGCCTTTTTGGCATCTTCCCAAATTTCCTCTTCGGATTTTAAAGAATACTCCTGAATACCAGAATCCCCGCCTTTTCTTTGGGCACAATAACCGCAATCCTCGGGGCAGTAGCCATTTTTGATATTGTCTAGGATATGGATGCGAACTGCATTCCCAAAGTAACGAAACCGTTCTTCACTTGCACGATTCACTAAGCCTAAAATGGGGCTTTTGTCAGTCAGCAAAGCCAAAGCCTCAGCAGGATTGATGCAAGAAGGAACTGTTGAGCTAGTAGAAGTGGTCTCGGAAGCGATCATGATAGCTAGGCTTCCGAAACGGAAAGAATTGTAAATGAAGAAATCAAAGAGATTTTAAGGCAAATGCCAAAGCCTCCTGGATTTGGAGAAGAGACTGCTTACTGGTTGTATAAGGTGGACATACATAAATCGTATTGCCTAAGGGCCTAAGGAGTACTTGTTTTTGGAAGGCCTTCTCTTTGAATCGTTTCCCAACAGGATTTAGGTATTCATCCTCGCCTATTTCCATAGGGAGATCAAAAGCAAACAAACTCCCTTTCACACGAGCATGGAGGACTAGGTCTGGGAAGAGACTCACCAATTCGGACTTGATCTCCTTCAGATTGGACTCCAATTGTTTCACCCTCTTCTTTCCACCGTCTTTCCAAAGCCCAACACTCGCCAAACTGGCGCTACATGATATTGGATTTCCCGTCATTGTATGTGCATGAAAGAAACTTAAATACGGGTCTTTATTGAGAAACCTTTGGTAGATGGAATGGCTAACCAATGTTGCTGCCAAGGGAAGTGCACCACCTGTCAGCCCTTTGGCGGTGACCAAAAGATCTGGACAAGTTTGGGTCTCTTGGTAAGCAAAACCATTCCCCAATCTGCCCATTCCCGTAAATACTTCATCATAAATCAAAAGGATATCGTGGGTTTTGCAAAGTGTTTGTAAGCGTTCTAAAAACTTTGGCTCATAAAAAATCATTCCGTTCGCACCAAAAACCAAAGGTTCAATGATGACAGCGGCGAATGATTCAGAGTTTGTTGGGAGAAATTCAGCAAAAGGGTCCAAGCATTCCACATTGCAAGAATTAGGCGTTTTTTGCAATGGGCAGTTTATACAATTGGGTGCCTGGAACTCTTTTGTCGGAAATCGTAGAGAAGAAAAAATCCGATTGAAATAGTTGAGTCCAGAGACATTCATTGCTCCAATGCTATCTCCATGGTAGGCACTAGAAAAAATAAAAAATCCATTCTTTTGAGAATTTTGATCTGCATTCTTAAAGTATTGGATCGCAAGTTTTAAAGCAATCTCTACGGCATTGGAACCGTTGTCAGAATAAAAAACTTTTTGAAAAGAATGGTTTGTTAGAGAAAGTAGACTCTCAGAGAGTTTTTCTACGGGATCATGCAAAAAACCCGCCAACATAACATGATCAAGGTGCTGTATTTGCTTTTCTATGGCAGCCTGGATCTGAGGATGGCAATGACCATGTATCGATGTCCACCAGGAGGAGATTGCGTCTATAAATGCTGTATCTTCCTTGTCATATAAAAATTCATCTTTTGCCCGCTTAACATAAAATAAATCCTCCTCTGAACCCTGTAATGTTAGGGGTATCCAAGTCGCTGATTCAGAAGGTTTCAGAGACGTCTCCCATTGATAACAAGGAATGGATTAATTCATAGTTTGGATCAAAATGTGTGTTTGCGTATTCAACAAAATGCTTTCCCATTAAATACTCTTTAGGATACTCTGTAAATCCAAGATTAGGAACACCACCAAACTTTTGTATGATCCTAATGTTGTCTTCTAAAAGCTCATTTTTAGTACCAACTGTATAAAAACCAACCACTGGTATAAATCTTTGCAAAAGCGCTTCCAAGCTCAATAGGGTATGGTTGATTGTGCCCAATTGGGAAGAATTGACGAGGACAACGGGAACATTGATCCTTCGGATGAGATCCCAAAATAAAACTTCCTCTGTGATCGGCACAAAGATCCCTCCCGCACCTTCCAGTAGTACCGCCTCTTTCACCTGCACCAGGATTTTCTGAGTGAGGGAAGCTATCTCAATCTTTCTTCCTTCTTTCGCAGAGGCAAAGTGCGGGCTCGAAGGGTGTTCGAATTCGTATAGAGAGGGGAGAAACCTTTCCTCTGGCAATAAACTTGCAGTTTGGACCAAATCTCTGTCGCGGGAGCCCGAGCTACCTGTCTGGATTGGTTTCCAATAGCGGTAGTCATGGGAGATGCCATACTTTGCCATAAATAAAGAGGAAAAAAAGGTCTTCCCTACATCCGTTCCGGTGCCAGTGACGAAGAAAGCTGGATTCACAAGCTCAAGTTTTATTAATTCTCGCACCCGTCTATCCGATTTATATAGAAGAGGCCTTATGCAACTGCCACTTTGGAAATCAATTTTAAAACGGGATGACAATCCCATCACAGAAATCTCTGCTTTTTTGCGAGAGACTGCCATCTTTCAAGGCATGTCAAGAAGGACCTTACGCGAAGTGGCAAGGCTCATCCACAAACGAAAGTACTATGCGGGCGAAACTATTTTTTTCCAAAGCCAAGCCGGTACTGGAGTTTATCTCATTGTGAGTGGAAAGGTAGAGATCTTCTCACAAAGAGAAGGCATCACCTTAAAATTAGCAGAATTAGAAAAGGGTGCTTTCTTTGGAGAACTTGCTCTCTTCCAGGACATCCCAAGGTCTGCCACAGCGGTTGCGAGCACAGATAGCATTTTATTGGGTTTTTTCCAACCAGAGTTGAAGACACTTTTAGAGACAAAACCAAGAGTTGGGAACGAGCTTCTTTTGAGTTTCGCAAGTATCATTGCAGATCGATTGCGAAAGACAAATGATACATTGGAAGCTGCCTACTTCAAAAATAAAAAAGAGAAGATGGCTAAATGAAAACCTCACAAATCTCTGAGCTCATCTTACGCTTTGCCTTCTTTGCTTTAGTGATCATCACTATCCTTATAGGAATCATCGGAATCAAATTCCTAGCGATACCGATCTTGATATCAGGGATTCACTTTTATCTGTTTCATCCCATCGTAGACCATTTAGAATCAAGAGGCATTCCGCGTTGGATGACCATTCTTAGCATCTTCTCGGTGTTAATTGGATTTGCGTATTGGTTTGTTGGATATTATCTACCAGATCTCTTTGAAGCATCGCAACCCATCATCGCCGAATGGTCTCAGAAGATGGATGACCCAAACTTCCAATTGATTGACTTTGATAAATTACCCATCCTTTCAAAAAATCCAGAGCTTTGGAAAAAGATCATAAAACCTGAGGACATTGCAAAACTTGCGACTGCAAAACTAGAAATATTTTTACAGGAATTGGTTGTCATGATACCCACCTTTATCAGTTGGATCATCATCATTCCTATAATTAGTTTTTTTCTGCTCTTAGATGCAAATCTCATTTATAAATCTATCATAAGTTTAATCCCCAACCGTTTCTTTGAAATGTTTCTAATGGTTTTTTATAAAACCAACCAACAAATCACAAGCTACCTAAAAAGTTTGGCCATCCAGTGTGGAATCATGGCTGTCGTTGCCTCCACGGGATTTTATCTTATAGGCTTTGACCACTTCTTTCTCTTTGGATTTTTCTTAGGTATAGCGAACTCCATACCCTATATAGGACCGCTCCTTGGAATGATCCCTCCACTCTTGTTCGCCATCCTCTTTCCAGAGGCCAGCCCAGGTTTAGGATCCATAGTTGGCGTTGTGGGTTTTGCCCAACTTGTTGACAATGCTATCGTGCAACCAGTTGTGATCGCAAATGCAGTATCCTTACACCCCTTAGCAATCTTAATCGGTATCGCAGTTGGTGGTAACTTTTTTGGGATCTTTGGAATGCTGCTTGCGATACCTGTCATTTCAATCTTAAAAGTTACGATAGGTATCTTATATGAATCGCTTAAGGAAAATCAGGTTATTTAAATGCTGTGATGATAATACCTAAAAAGATCATCACACTTCCTAAAATTCCATAGATGCCCAAAGTTTCACCTAATAGCAGATAAGCGTACATAAACGAAAAGACTGGTTCTAAGGCAAAGAGAATACTTGCCTTGGTAGGTGACACGGCTTTCTGGAACTTCACTTGGATCTGCAAAGTAAAGATAGTTGCAAAAAGAGAAGTATACACAACTCCTACCCAAAAATAGAGATCCAAATTTGTTTTCTCCCAAGACTTTCCGATGTTTTGCTCAAATGGCAATGCAAAACTCGACAATATCGCAATTAGAAAGATCTCCATAGACACAAGGATGGGTCCAGGCACCTTAGGGCTATAGATATCGATCAAGATGATATAGACAGCAAAGAAAAATGCAGCGATTAAAGTGTAAAGATCACCTCTAGACAAAGTGTAATTTACCAAACTAAGAGAATTCTCTTGGTGGTTTTGAGAAATCAAAAACAAGCCAAGAAAGACGATGAAAACGGCAGACCAAATTCTAAGCGATGGGAATTGCCGTTCCCAAACCATCTGTAAGATGGGCACAAAGATCACATAAGCTCCGGTAATAAAACCTGATTGGGTAGCTGTTGTGTCCAAGAGTCCTATGGTTTGAAAGGCATAACCAAGCAAGGCGGAAGTTCCCGTCATCAAAGCAGGCAGAATGTTTGATCTTTTCCAAATGTCTTTTCGAAAGAGAACCTTTCGGTACAAGAGAAGGATTGCCATACCAGCAAACCAAAATCGAATGGAAATAAACAAAAAAGGCGGCACGGATACCAGCGCAAGTTTTATAGCGACAAAGGTGCCTCCCCAGAATAGAGCGGCTAGGATTAAAAAAAACTCTGCTGGCAATGAGATTCCTCTTTAGATCAATCTTTTTTCTGGAACAGAGAAGACAAGGAAAACATGATTTGGAAGTATAAGATCAAAAAACCAGAGTCCGGTACGAGTCTTAGTTGGGAAATATACTTTCCACCAGGATTACATACATTTGGCTCACAACTTCTCACAGAAAAACTGTCACAATTTTTTCTTCCAAACCAAATAAAACCTAACATTCGTATTTTTAAAGAAAAAGTAAAACTAGAACAGACTAGCGCTCATTACATTACATTTTTGTATGAGACTTGTTTTTGGATTCGCGATATTCGACTAATTCTCGCTAAATTAGACTTTTCCGATGACCCGGATTTTCAATGGGAGACGGCAAATGAAAGGATTCCTGGTTTAGTGAGTCCGATGATAGAATCCCTTTTTCCCAAAAGAAACCAAAAATTTTATTCTGATATAAAGTCTAAACTGTCTATCTATTACTTTGAAAAAGAGGCTACTGTTGGTTTATCATTGTTTGGTGATCCTTCTTACCTAAGAGGACTGAAGGAAAGTTTTTCTAGCTCTGCACCTATATCAGAAGATTTTGCCTGTTCTTTTTTTGAATTTTTAGACCATACCTTTCCAACTAAAACCCAATTACCGAGTTCCTTGTTAGTACCATTTATAGGTACTGGGACATTTGGTACTGAATTTTTCTTAAGGGAAAGACAGACAATTCGTTCAGAATTACCTAAAAAATTTTTATTTCCCGAGATGAGCATATATCCTGCCAAAACAAAAGATTTCATCCTAAAAAAAAGAAATCATCTCTCATCTACTTTGAGTACGCAGATATGGTATGACACTGACCCAGCGATTTTGACCTATTTAAAAAAAGAAAAGAAAAATTGGGAAAAGCATTGGGCCACCTCAATACCCTGGCACATAGAGACAAAAGATTTTTTCAAACTTTCTTTCGAGAGCCTTGTCCCTCTACTTCGTAAAGATTTGGAGCAAACTGAAATTAGAATTTTACTTCCACTAAATCCTCCGTATGGTCTCCGAAAGCAAGGAGTAGGAGCACCGAATAGCCAGATCTATGAAATGATAGGCAAACAAGTAAAGTTGCTACAAAAAGAATGCCAAAATTTGCATCTTAACGCAAAGATAGAAATTCTTGGTTTTATATTATGTGCGAGCGAAGAGCAGTGGTCCAAACTAATGCGGGAATGGAAGGATTGGAACTTAAAAACCATCCATGTGACTCATGGTGGCATTGACCTTAGAGTCTTATTTTTCCAATCTGTAGTAAAAGATGAGTGAAAAAGAAGTTCAAATCGAATCCTCTTGGAAGGAATTTTTACAAGAAGAGTTTACAAAATCTTATTTTATGGAACTCCGAGAATTTATCCGATCAGAGTATAGAGCCAAAGTTATTTTTCCTCCCGCCAAACAAATATTTGCTGCATTTGATCTTTGCCCTGTCAAAGCTGTCAAAGTTGTAATTCTTGGCCAAGACCCTTATCATGGGAAAGGACAGGCACATGGTCTGTGTTTTTCCGTAAACGATGGAATTATTTTCCCTCCATCTCTCCAAAATATATTCAAAGAAATTGAGAGCGATCTGGGAAAACCCATACCAAAATCTGGTGATCTAAGTAGATGGGCAAGACAAGGTGTTCTGCTTTTGAATGCTAGTTTAACTGTTGTGGAGAACCAGGCAGGTTCCCACCAAAACAAAGGATGGGAAATTTTTACAGATGCTGTTATCCAAAAGCTCTCAAGTGAAAGGCAAAATCTTGTCTTTATTCTTTGGGGAAGCTTTGCACAAAAAAAAGAAGCACTCATTGATACAAAACAACATTTGATTCTGAAGTCCCCCCACCCCTCTCCTCTCTCGGCGCATAGAGGATTTTTTGGGAATCGACACTTTAGTAAAACAAATGAATACTTAAGAACAAAAGGAATCTCAGACATTGACTGGTGACCATAAAAAAGGTTATTTGTATATATTCCTTACTGGTTTATTCTTCTCGATTGAAGTCATAGGTTTCAAACAAGTCTTTCGTTTGTACCATTTGGCTCCTGAGATCGCTGCTTTCTATGGGGTTTCGATTTCTTTTCATTTTGTAAGTCCTTTTTTCCTTGCAAAAAAAGTCAATCGTGCTCGCTTACTGCGCACTATACAGTCAGATGGATTGATTTTGTTGATCGGAACTTCCCTGAATT
Source organism: Leptospira ryugenii (assembly GCF_003114855.1). NCBI lineage: Bacteria > Pseudomonadati > Spirochaetota > Leptospiria > Leptospirales > Leptospiraceae > Leptospira > Leptospira ryugenii. The sequence goes on from NZ_BFBB01000004.1 coordinate 42,704, forward strand.
CTATTGGTATTTTACTATATTATTATGGACTTAGGATATCCGACTTAGGGCCTTCCGCTCTACTCATAAAGATGACCGTTTTGTACAATGTTCTCCTCGGAGTACTTCTATTAGGTGATAGGTTAAGATCTTTCGAGGTATTTGGTATCTTACTCGCGATTATTGGTATCGTTGTCATTTCCTCGCTACAAGGGCAGATTCAATTTTCCTCTGCTGTCATTATGTTAATTTCGGCATTTTTCTTTGCATCGCAAAGCTATTTGATCAAAAGATACATCCCAAAAATAGATGGGATTTGTTTTGCCTATCTGCGTTTGGGAATATTGACTTTGATTTTTGCTTGTTATATCATATCGCAAAATTCCTGGCATGAGATTCCCATCCCAGTGGCTCTATCTTTGGGTCTCTTTTCCCTTTTTGGATTTTTTTTGGGAAGAGCATTTTTCTTTGAAGCACATAACCATCTTCCGATTAGCAAACTCAATGCGATTCTACTGATCGAACCGGTAGTTTTATTGTTTATTGGAATTTTATTCCTAGGAGAGGCAGTCTCGGTCCAGAAATTTTTTGGTACTTTTTTGATTATTGGCGGTCTTTATCTATTGATCTTTCATAAACAAAAATCCAAAAATCTTTCAAATCAAACCAAGTAAGGCAGATTCCATAGCTTTTGCAATGTGTACGGCATTCTCGGTTCCGATCGATTGCAAAGCTTCGATTACACGTCTTTTCCTTTCTTCGGGGTGGTTTTGGCTAAGTTTTGCTTTTGCATCAACTTTAGTAATTTCCATTCGGATGGCAACAATGCCCATAGTCAATTTCTGAAGGGTTGAATCTTCTAGATTTGAGAGATGATACGAAGAGTTCTTTCCCTCAAACTCATCTACTAAATCTAACAAACTTTGGAGTACCTCCTTGAGATCAGAAACAAGCGTAAGGTGACCGTACACATGAACTGCCATGTAGTTCCAAGTGGGTACGGTTTGCGGAGTTTCATACCATGTGGGAGAAATGTAATGGTGCGGTCCTAAAAAAATGGCCATTCCTTCTCTCTCAGAAAGTGTCTGCCATTGTGGGTTTGCTTTTGCTAGGTGGGCGTATAAATAACGACGATCGGGAGATATCAGGAAGGGAATATGTGTCCCAAGCAAGGAATTGCCATCAAAATTGACCAATGTCCCAAAGGGATTCTCCTGGATGAGCTTCCAGGGAAAGTTCGGATCTTTACTTTGAAAGGAGGCGGGAAGGAACATACACCAATTTTTTGACCTAGTCTTTTTTCGACTTTTCAATTTTGAATGAATTGTATTTTTTTGATGCATCCATGAAATCCAAAACGTTTCTTCCATATTTCCTACTCATTGTAACAGCTATCAGTTGTGGAATCATGGATACAAGAAGAGACATGCCCACCGCAAAAAATGGAGTTTTGGATTTGCGTGATTGGGACTTTGAAAGAGATGGAAATGTACTTCTAGATGGAGATTGGCAATTTTATTGGCAAGAAACAAAAGATGGAGTTCAATTTAGTGAGGACCTGCAACAATCCTTACCCAAAGTGTTTCTTCCGGTTCCCGGAGCCTGGAAGGGGCAAATGTACCAAGGCAAACCTCTTCCAGGATTTGGCTATGCTACATACAAGTTAAAAGTGCTTCTGCCGCCAAAACTCCCACAACTTGCGGTGCACAACTTGGACTTGTCTTCTTCTTATCGATTTTGGTTGGATGGTAAACTCTTACATGAGGAAGGTCGTTTTTCTCCTGAACCAGCCCAGGCCGAACCATCTTACAAACCATATACGGGGGACTTGCCAAAATTAGGCGAACAGGCCGAGTTTATCGTCGAGATATCCAATTTCCATTATTCCAAAGGAGGCTTCTGGGAAAGCTCTGAGATTGGAGAGCAAAGCCAAATCTCCGCGAAACTCAATAAAAAGTACCAGATCATTTCGTTCGTTGCAGGAAGTATTTTTCTTTGGGCACTGTATCATTTGGGACTTTACTTGATGCGACGAGAAGACAAACCAAGTTTACTCATCTCTCTCTTCAGCTTCTTTCTAGTCTTACGGCTTTTGACAACTGGGGAGCGTTTTCTTACGGCCATCCTTCCCAATATCTCCATGGACCTTCTCATCCGTTTGGAATTTTCAACAGCCTATATTGCTACTGGAGTCTTCGCTTATTTTTACCATTTGGTCTTTCCCATGAGTATGGGCAAACGTAGCACTTATTTTTTCATTTTTACTCTAACACCATTTATTGCTTCATTGGTTGGCGATGTAGCTTCCTTTTCAAGCCTAGCACTCTATTATCAGGTCCTTTTGATAACTATTTGCCTTCGGACTATGATTGCGATTTTCCAGGCATTTCCATATAGTAAGACAAAGTCCGTTTTATCATTAATCGGATTTTTATTCATTTTCACAACTGTGTTAAATGATACTTTCTATCAAAATAACATTATCAATACTATGAATCTTATCCCTTTTGGCTTTTTAGGGTTCATTTTATTCCAAGGTTACATTCTGTCCTATGATTTTACCAGAGCCTATCGAGATATTGAAGGACTCAAAAGCAATCTGGAGATTTCCAACCAACAATTGAACTCTTTGAAAGGAGGATTGGAGGATTTGATTGTAGAAAGAACCAAAGAACTAGAATCCTCTCGCTCCAAAATTGAACAACTAAATGAATTTGCAAGGACTATCAACTCGACTATACGATTGGAAGCAATCTTGGAAAAAGCCCATCACTACTTACGTGCTGAAATAGATTCGAGTACATTACTCCTTTTTTTGGTAGATCCGATTCAAAAGCGTTTTGTTTTGCAGAAAGCGGTATTAGATTCAGATTCCAACGAGTCAATGTTAGAGAAGATACAATCTGTTCCTCTTCCTTTAGATGATAGGGCAGGTATATTGTTTTCTGTCTACCAGAGGAAGAGGCCATTTGTCTTCAAACGAGTGAAGGAAGCTCAATTTTTTGATTCTAATGAAAGGATTTTGTCCATCGTTGGAAAAAAACCAGGGATCCTTCTTCCACTACTCTCCCAAGGTAGAGTGATTGCTCTATTAGCAATCTTCAAACATGAGGAGAAGGACATTTTCTCCAATGAAAATTTAGAAATTACCAAGAGCATTGCAGAAGCCATTGCGACTTCCGTTGGGAATTCCATCCTAATTGAGAATTTAAACCGAGAGCGAAATTTTGCCGAAATCACAAAAATACAAATGGAAGATGCAAAAAATGAAATCTCCATACTCAATGATTTTACAAAAACGATAAATACAAAATCTGACCTTTCCCACGTCATCGAAGAGATGTTTGATTATATTGAAAAGAATTTTAAAATAGCTGGCGTATTGCTACAGTTAGTTGACGAAACAAAAAAGGAATTGTACTCATACAAGATCAAAGAACCAAGGGATGTTAGCGAGGAGCAAATCAAGTTTGCAAAAGAACTTCGGCTTGTCTTAAACAAAGAAAGTGGAATCGTTTACCGCATCTTCCAAAAGCAGAGGGCTTATTTGGTCAGTACAAAAAGAGGTAAACCAACCTCGCGCTTGGAAAGAGATGTGTATAGAGTGTTCCCAAACAATCCTTTCTTTATTGTGCCCCTTGTTGTCCAAAACCAAGTGATTGGCATGGTGTATTTCACTTCTTTCCAAAAGGAAAACAAACTCCAATCCGATTTACAAAAGCGTATCGTAGGATTTTGCGACCAGATCGCAGGCGCAGTCTTAAACTCCATCCTATTACAAAGTGCAAATTTAGCAAAACGAAAGTCAGATCGCGCGAAAGCCGAAATCCAAAAATTAAATGAATTTGCAAAGAGGATCAACTCGCTCACACACTTAGAAGGAATCCTTGCGGAAATTTTTGGCTTCATAAAACAAAATTATGAAATCGAAAATTGTGTATTATTTTATTTGGATCAAAACGATTCGCAGTTTCGTTATTTAAATCACTCAGGTTTCACTTTGATCGACGATTCTACGGTTGAGTTTTTTAAACAACTCACCTTCCCGTTGGAAAAAGAAGGTGGCTTTGTTTACCAATGTTACCTTCGCAAGAAATACTTTTATATGAGACATGTTCCGAAGTCTATACCATTTGCTATCGACAAAGAAGTGATAGAAAGATCAAAAACAAAGTCGCTCCTTATCTCACCATTGATCAACAATGATGCTGTCGTTGCCATGGCTATTTTTGGTATCATGGATGAAAACAAAGTCCTCAACAAAGAAGAAATTGATTCCATCATCGGGGTTTCAGAACACATTGCCAGTGCCATCAATAATTCGTTTTTATTAAATAAAATCGAAGAAGAAAGAAAACGTTCGGAATCCCTACTACTCAATATTCTTCCCAAAAATGTAGCGAACGAATTGCACGAAAAAGGAAAAGTCAATCCAGTTGAATATGAAAATGTAAGTATGTTGATTACAGGGTTTCCTGGTTTCTCCCAAATGACAGGGGTCCTGACTCCAGAAGAATTGATCGAAGGATTGGATCTTTACTTTTCCCGCTTCGACGAAGTGATCTACAAATACAATTTAGAAAAGTTAAAAATGACAGGGGATATGTTTGTGGCAGCAGGAGGACTTCCTGTTGGCAATTTCACTCACCCGATTGATGTATGTTTGGCGGCATTATCCATCAGAGAGGCCGTTGAAGAATTGATCAAAAACAATACTGAAATTTCTTTCCAACCCTCTGGTGTTATGATTGCCATTCATACTGGGCCAGTCGTCGCAGGTGTGATTGGAAAATCGAAATTTAGTTATGATGTTTGGGGAAAAACTGTTACCCAAACACAAGCAATCCGTAGGGCTGCATCAATACCAAGAATCCATGTTTCAGAAGCAACTATGGAGAAAGCAAAATCATTTTTTCGTTTTGAAGAGCTGTCGGAGATCATTACATATGAAGGAGAAACCATTCGCGTATACGAATTGATATCATTAAAAGATGAATTAGTAGATCCTAGTACATCTTTGCCAAATGAACAATTCGACAAATTCTATACGCAGCAAAAACGAGGAGCAAGGATCCTTTCCAAATAGATGAACGAGCTACTTTTTTTAATCTGCACGGTTTCCCTTATCCTACTCGTTTTAATAGTCTTGGGCTATTTTGTTTGGCGCTCGAAATCATTAGAAAGAGAGAAGAAGACATTAGAAGAACATCTTTTTGCAATCAAAAACTCAATAGACCAAAAAGAACATTTACTAAAAGAGGAGGCAAAAAAAGCACAAGATTTCTCGGATAAACTCTATAAGTCTTATTCTCAAATCACAGATTTGGACTCTCTTCTACGAGAAGTGAATTCTCAAAAAGATACCTTGGCTATGCTGAAAGTTCTAGAGACTTACTTTTTAGAAAAATACAAAATACCACATTATGTTCTCTACATTCTTTCAGAAAAAGAAGAAGAGCTCCATTTTTATGCAAGCAATTTTCCGAACAATTTGTCCGACATAGCGAAAGAGGAAATTCGATCACGCACAATTCCAATTCGAAACGAATATACAACTACTTATGCGCATACTTATTCATGGAAACGGAAAAGACCTTTCTTTATTCCTGACTTAGATAAATACAAAACTACGGGAGTAGAGTTAGAAAATAAAATCTCTGTCAACTTAAGATCTCTTTTAATCATACCCTTATTCATTCGTCAGAAGTTTATTGGTACATTAGATTTGTTAGACTATTCTGGGAACCTAAAATTAAGCGACCAAGAAATCAACCAGCTAAAGATCATAGGAGACTATATTGCAGGTTCGATCGATACCGCATTTTTGATGGATGAATTACAAGAAAAGAATCGGAGAATTGAATACGAAAAATCATTGATCGAACAAAATAGGGAAAAGTTAGATTCCTTAAATCGATTTATACGGAAAATCAATTCCTTCTCAAATTTAGATGATATCCTAATCGAAGTTTTGCAATTTTTAAAAAATTCACATAGAGTCGAGTTAGCATTTCTTTTGATTTATGATAAAAAAAATCACTACCTCAAACCGCTATTGCCCTCAAAAGAGGTATTTAACAAAGGTTTATTGGTCAACAATTTCTTCAAAAACTTTGAAGTTAATCTAAATAAATCCTATGGAACTTTACACCGTACCTTCCTCAAAAAGAAGCCAATCTTCATCAAAAATCCGCAAAAAGATCTGAGTAAACTTGGAGAGTATGACCGCACAATCATCGAAACATTTCACCTCGAGTCTTTTGCTCAAATCCCACTTGTAATTCAAAATCATTGCATTGGCATTCTATGTATAACGAGACTTACACGAGAACTAGATTGGACAAGGGAAGAGTTCAAAGATTTGTGTTCCTTTGCGGAACAAATCTCTGGTGCGATTCATAATGCCAATCTCATCCATGACTTGGAACAAGAACAAAAAAAATCAGAGCTGATGTTACGGAATATTTTACCAACAGAGCTTGCGAGTGAACTTTTGGAAACAGGTGTTGTGGTTCCGATGGAATATGATTCCGCTACGATCGTCTTTACAGACTTCAAAAATTTTACTCAGTCCGCAGAGAAGCTGACACCCGAAGAATTGATCCAACAACTAGATACGATTTTCTCTCAATTTGATGAGATTGCGATTCGGCATACTTTTGAAAAATTAAAGACCATTGGCGATTCTTATATGGCTGCAGGTGGAATCCCACAAGGCAATTTCACACATCCTGTAGACGCTTGTCTCTTTGCCCTGGAAGTTCGATCATTTATGAACTTTGTCAAAATGGGAAAACAATTACAAGGTAAGGATTTTTGGGAAATCCGTATTGGCATCCATACCGGTCCGATCGTAGCAGGCGTTGTGGGCAAAACAAAATTTGCTTATGATGTTTGGGGTGATACCGTAAACATTGCCAGCAGAATGGAAAGTTCCTCATTGGCAGGCGAGATCAATCTTTCAGAAGTTACCTACGAAAAAGTAAAACGTTTTTTTGAATGTGAATACCGTGGACAGGTCACTGCAAAGAACAAAGGTGAGATGGGAATGTATTTCTTAAAGCGCCTTCGACCAGAGTTTTCTTTGGACAAAGAAGGCATCACTCCCAATGAAACATTCTTAAATCTATACAAAAACCTTCAAATTGGAGCAAAGATAATCTTCAAACAAAGTGCTTAAGAAGAAAAAGGGTCGAGGGAAACTTCCTCTCCCACGTCAAACGGCTCTACCAATGCTGGGCTGAGAGGGATGCCTTGTTCCAATAGTGATTCCAAATCTTTCCTCAATCGCTGCGTAATCTCATCCACCGTTTGTTTTTTTTGGTTCTTATATGATTCATAATATTCTTTTAAGCCAAATGGTTTTGCAAATAAGACTCTAGCTCTTCTAAGCCTCGGGCTCGTCATACCGTAGATCAGGTTTTCAAATCGATACAACCACTCGATCATCCGTTCCGCGCTTGGATACATGAGCAAATTTTCTGGTTTAATTACAAGGAAAAGATAAGCGCGGTCTACATCCTTTTGGATAAAGACCAATTCGGCTTTGCTCACTTGTTTAGGTGCCTTTCCAAATCCGGAATGCAGAGCATCCAATACAGTGAATACCTCGCGGATTTTTGCAATGGCATCTTTTTCTTCAGATACAGGCATTCCCAAAGCCTTTGCTGCTCGGTTCAAAGCGGCATGGCGAATGGCACCGACTCGAAAGCTATAGTCTTTATCTACATTTTTGGACAATCCGTACTCTCTTTCGGCATCTTCCATGAGCACACGCCCAATGGTTAAAAATCTTCTTAGAAGATTTTTATTTCCCGGTTCAATGCTAAGTGTGCGTTCGATACGAGAAAGAGAGGTGTGAATCTCTTTTCTCAATTCATTTTGTGTACCTGAGTAAATATATTTCACAAAGGCAGGAAGGATTTTTATATCAGCCTTGGGATCCTTTTTGAGTGCATCTTCCAAACCCCAAAATCCGATCTGTGCAATACCAGACATGAAGGGAAGTAATGTATCGTTTTCACCCGAACACATCCCCTCGGGGTAAATTACAAGTTTTCCTGCCGGCTTTGCCAATACACTTCTTGCTGTTTTTACCGATTCTTTATCAGCACCACCGGACAAAACAGAAAAGGCACCTACTTTTTTGATAATGGCTCCCACTAGCCCAAAGCCCCAATTGAATACGTTTCGAGAAGCCATATAAAAAAATCTCGATCCCATTGCATTGGCCACATAATACGCAACAGGTGGCTCGATTGTACTCGGATGGTTACTGAAATACAAAAGCCTTTCTTGAGAAAGGCTTCGTAAGGTTTCGCGGTCCTCTTTTGAGATATCAACACCTTCTATGTTGAGCGCCATCCTTAAGACCAGAGGTAGTGTAAGATCCACTCCCCACAAAAACGGATAATCTAGGTCATACGAGATAAAGTTTTTGACTTCCATAATTCTCTCAGTTGAAAGGAAACTAATGAGACTCGGTAGGAAGTCAATTCCGAAACCAAAACCATCTTAGCTTAATGGCCACCTCCACCATGTCCACCGCCGCCTCCAGAAGATCCACCACCGCCACCACCAGAGGAACCTCGACCCCCACCTCCCCCACCGGAAGAACCCCTACGGCCACCGCCGCCAGAACTACCACCCGACGATCTTCCTCCGCGAGAGCCACTCGATACATAGCTCTTTTTACAAGAATTGGTGCAGGTCATATAAAAGAAGGCACATACGGGTGAGTAGGAAGGACTGACTTTTGTGCTTTGATTGGATTGATTCGTAAGTAAAACACAGAGTGCCTGGTCCGCTAAACATTGGTTATTGCATCTTGATTCCGACCTCGATCCTGTATTTGAACAATTCTCAAACGCCAGCCATACAAAAAATAGAAATAGTAATTTAAGTTTCATCACCTTGCCCCCTTTGCTTTCAATAGCTCAATGATTTCATGGCTCTCGGCGTGGGTGACCTCGGTGAGAGCAGTATGGCCTTCATCCGAGCTAATATTCGGATCAGCACCAGCTTCTAGTAAAACTTTCACAACTTTCGGATAGCGATTATAAGACGCCATCATGAGTGCTGTGTGGCCATTTCTCGTCTTTGCGTTCACATTTGCGTTATAGGAAATCAAAAGGTAGGCCATATCAGCGTATCCCTCTTTTGCCGCGATCATCAAGGGAGTAAGCCTCTCAAATGTGTCTTCAGGCCGATTCACATCATAGCCTTGTTGGAGGAGTTCTCGTACCATCGATTGGTTATTGATCGCTACCTGGTAGTAGAGATTCTGTGTTCTTTCGTTCTTATACACGTAGGCTGACTGGCAATTCGCCAGAAAGAAGAGAAGGAAGAAAATGCTGTATTTCTGTGCGCTCATGCCACCATCATCGCAGGAAAATTGGCAAGCTTCCATAGAGGTGAACCACAATTGTGGGAAACTACTATATTCTCCTTGAACTTATGTGAGAAAATTATAAGTTGGAGGAGGGAAAATGGACACTAGAACTCTTCGCATTCTCTTCATATGGCTTTACTTTATCACTTTGGTTCTTTGGATCATCGAAGAGATTTACACACTGACCAACCCACCCGATATTTTTGACAGATACCGCATTCTGATTGCTACATTTGAATCCTTTATAGCGGTTTCATCTTTCCTTGCCATCTCCATTCTCTATCGTGAGTTGAAAACCGAAGCACAAGAGAATGAACAAGCTCAAAATTTGATCGAAGATCTCAAGCGTACAAATCGCATCCTCCATAATCCTGAGAATAGTTTTTGGCAAGAGGTAAAAGTCCAATTAGAGAAATGGAAACTTACTGATGCTGAAAAGGAAATCGCAGTACTACTCCTACGCGGATTCTCCCACCAACAGATTGCTGGGGTCAGACAAAAGAGCCTAAGGACCATTGAGAACCAAACGGCGGCTATCTATGAGAAGTCTTCGATGCGAGGCAAACTAGAATTTATTTCATATTTTTTAACGCCTCTGTTACCAGAGGAAGAGGATTAAATCGCAGGCCAGAATGCGAATGAGTACTTTCCCTAAATGAGGAGATCGAGCTATCCCCATAAGGTTACGAGCAAAAAAAGACACACAGCCCCCAGGAAAAGCTTGGTTTCTCTGAGAAAAAGGTTTCAATCGTAAGGTGGATTCTCAGAGTATACTAGAAACAAGCGGTTAGTTTATCCTTTTGGTTCTCTTTCTGTTTGTGCTTTATCCTTGTTAGATTCGATGGCTGTAAAAAAAGAAAACACGATCAACATTTTCGATTTTGTAAATACGGTTCCGACCAAACTGTACAAAAAAGGGGAGATCATCGTTCGAGAAGGTGATGCCTCCAATGAAAAGATGTACTTCATTTTGAACGGTGTCTTGTCCGTAGGTATGGGAGCTCCCGACCAAGGAAATTTCCATGAAGTGAGAAAACTGAGCACCGGAGAGTTTTTCGGTGAAATCGCATTGATTTCCGCTCACCCGAGGTCCATGACAGTCTTTATCGAGTCAGACCGCGCCCAATTGGGTATTCTAGACAAACAAAACCTCATTAAAATAGCGACCACCAATCCCATGTTTGTGTATGCATTATTGCAAACATATGTAGAAAGGCTTTTAGAAGCCGAACAAAAGTTAAAAGATTTACTAGATGGGACTTAAAGAATCACTCGCAAAACTTTCCATGGTCACCCTGAAACGGGGTGAAGTTCTATTTAAAGAAGGAGTCCCCTCAAATGGAGCAATGTTCTTTTTATTTGAAGGACAGTTGGATATCTATAAACATATAGAAGGGAAACATACCAAACTACGGAGTATTTTGCCGGGTGAGTTTTTTGGAGAAATGGCGATTATCAACAACAGCCCACGCGCAGCATCTATTGTCACTGTTTCGGATTCGGCAAAGATTGGTGTGATCAACCGCAACTCCTTTGTTAAAATGAGCCAGGAAGCTCCGGAATTTCTTTTTTTGCTTTTGAAACGCGTCATTGAGCGACTTTATGAAACTGATTCTAAGATCAGAGCCATCAAACGGGCTAAAGACGACGCTAAATCTGGAAAAGTCACCGAAAATCCTATGAAGGATTCCCCCGCAGTAGACCCTGATTCCATACCAATGATCTCTGTGGACGATGTGATACCGAACTCAGAATGATCTTTTTTTTCTTTTGATTTTAAGGTGCTGCGATTGCAAGGTGATCTCTGAAACCACAGAGGCTTCACTTTGAGAAAGCAAAAATCCAATCGCCTTACAGACGTCTTCTGTGCTCAAATATGAGATAGGATCAGAGTCCTCGATACCAAAGTTCTTTGTTTCGTAAAACTTTGTATCGATCATTTCCGGAAGGATGCTACTCACCTTTACATCATACTTTCTAAGTTCAGCAAAAATTTCTCGTGCAAAGTGCAATAGCCCTGCCTTTGTAGCTGCATATATGGAACCCCAAGGTGATACTTGCACTGCTGCAATCGAGGATACAAAAATTATATGGCCTTTCTTTTCTTTCAAAGAACGTGTTAACTGCTGTGTAATGGCAATGGGAGCCTGAAAGTTTACAGCGATCATCTCTTTTAGTTGAACATCAGGGATTTCTTCCAATGGTGAAAAATGTGCAGTACCCGCATTGTGGACCAAAACATCAATGCCACCCAGACTTTTCAAAAAGTTTACCCAATCCATTACCTTTTTTTGGTCAGTTAAGTCCAAAATTTGGAAATGAAAGGAAGGATGTGAAAAGCCTTGTATCTGAGAGCGACCACAACCGTACACTTGGTAACCTTGGCCTAAAAGAAGTTTCACAATTGCAGAACCAAGACCTCCGCTAGCACCCGTTACTATTGCATTTTTTATCATGAATTTCCCTTTTTTTTGGCTTTTGCTTTCAAATAAAACTCTCCAGTGGCTACTTGATTTCCATTCAGAATGATGTGAATGCTATGTTTTCCTGGGTAATAAACTCGGGTGGTGATGGGACGAAAGGAATGGCTCTTGGTTTTCTCAAGCGAATTATTTGGGTCCAGAGTCGTTTCCCCGATTTGGAATACCTTCTCGCCATACTTACCATTTGCTAAAAGGAATTTGATTTTGTATTCGATCCTGATTTTTTCTTTTTGTTTGGAAGTATTTTGAAAGCGAATGAGAAAAGAAATGGATTCACCGATATGGATTGATTTTTGTTTAAACTGAAAATAAAGGTCTTTAGGTTTCCAGGAAGTGTTAAATAAAAACCTGGAAAGCACTTCTCTATCACCTCTCTTGAGTAGGGTCCTCAGTGCATGCCTCAATATTTTATCTCCTTCCTCTGAGATTCCTAAGCGAGACAGACAAAAGTCTTTGGTGAGGTCAGGCTGAAGTTTGGATATATCATTTAAGTGATTGGCAACACTTCGCCTAACAGTTTCATCTGAGTCGTTCCAATTTCTTTCTAGAATGGGTAGATGGATTTCTGGATTTGCTTTGATCTTTTGGATCCCGATTCCCCAGGGAAGAAAGGGTCTAGAACCTTCACTTGCAAGCCTTCGCACGTATGGATTTTTATGCTTCGCCCATTCTTTCATTTGCTGAACAGTTCCTAAAAAATCTTCTTGGTAGAAACGGCGGATCGCAAACTCAGCAGATGTGAATACCGTGATCTCTTCTAAAATTTTCATACTAGATTCAAATTCGGATACTCCTGTCTCTGATACAATCTCTGGTAAATAGATATGTGGAAAGTTAAAGTCTGGGACTCCTTTTTGGCGGAGTTTTTCTATGTACTGGATAAGGAGCAGATTTCTTTTCTCAAATGCCTTTGGAAGAAATTCTATGAATGCTAAACAAATCCTATGGATTCTATCCTTTAGTTCTAGGCCTTGCCATCCATTTTTTGTGATGAAAGAGACCATAGATTTGGCATCTAATTTCGGATATGTTTCTTTCAATGATTCAGTGATAAAGGTAATCATCTCCTTTGAATAGATATCCTTGAGAGCAGAAGACATAGGCTAGGGATGACAGGACTAGCTCACTTGACAAGCTTGAATTTAAAAATCAGAAAATCAAGACCTGCTAAGGTGATCAAACTCAAGAGAAAATAGTATGTTAGATAAAACCTATGGTGATTTTTTCTTTTTAAGGTATCAAACATATACTTTAACCAGGAAAGATATTCCCTCTTCCATGCTTTTCTTTCCATTTGATAGATAGAATAATCGTAGATGGCTGCGTCCAACTGGATAGAAGCCTCCCATAACCTTTTGGCATATTTTGCAGTCTTGAAATCCTGGTGGCTCTCGAAACTATTAGAATTGGAAAGTGAAACAACAATAACTCCAATTGAATTTTCATATTGCCGCAAAACTCTTTCGAGAGATTTATAATTTTGAACGCGAATCGCATATTCAATTGATAAGGATATCTTTTCCAAAGATTTGGAATCAAGTTGCATGGCTTTGGGTGAAAAGTCTTTTTCTGAAGATTCCCATTGCAACTTGCCGATCAAAAATACCGCAAATAAAGAAACTAAGATCACAACAATACCATGGAGCAAATAAATAAATCGAAACGATTTCATAAGCTAAAAGAGTCTTAATTGTTGTTTGAGAATATTTTGGTCAATCAAGGGATCTTTTTGTAACTCTAATCCCAAATCGTAAGCAGTTTGGCTTTTTCGATTCTGGGAAAGGGTATTTGCACCTGCAGCAATCAGTAATTTGGTGACTTCAAGTTTTTGAGGGTGCATGCTTGACATTGAATAATGGAGAGCAGTATTGCCCAAATAATCTTTTACATCTATCGATTGTTTTGCTCCTTTTGCCAAAAGAATTTTCACCATCTTTGGATCTCCATTTTTGACAAATAGATGCAGAACCGTTTGTTCGGTTAAATCTGTTTTATCATTTAGATTAATGGCTGAAGTCAAAACTGAGTTTAGGATTTCTGAATCCTTTACCTCAGACATATAATGTAAAACCGTAGCTTTCTCATCATCTTTTTGCCTTGGGTCCACACCTAAAGATACCAAGAGTGGGATGTATTCAAAACGATGGTTCAGTGCAGCCAGGTGTAAGGCAGTTCTACCATCCCGATCCTTTGCATTGGGATTTGCCCCCGACTTCAATATGGACTTTATTTTCTCCTCATTGCCCTTCCCTATCACAACTTGGTGCAGCCTTGTACGGAAAGAATCATTTTCAATTTTTGAAACAAAGTCCTTCACCGCAAAAAAAGGAATCAAAATGGGATAGAGTAAAACCTTTTCATACCATTTAAAATTTGGCTTCACATCCATGGCAAACAATCCTTGTGGCACCCAAAGGTAAATTAAAAGTAGGCTACAGATATAGAATCTAAACATTTTCATTCAGAAAAATTCTCTCTATCGCCGTTTAATATTCAATTGAAAAATTTGATTTCCACTGCTTTCAAAATTTATTCATTGTATCCAAATGATGAGTAATACTTTTAAAAACTTACTATTCCTAATATGGACTTCCGCCTTTTTTTCGTTGGGTTTCCCCTTCCTCTATTCAGAAACGCTTACACCTCAAAACCAGAAAGCAATTGAGGCCTTTTATAAAAAAGATTGGGCTGAAGCAGAAAAATGGTTTTTGGAGAGTTTAAAAATAAATCCCAAAGATCCCTATGCTAACTATAATTTGGCCTGCCTATATTCCATACGATTAAATGAATGTGAAGAGCTTAGCAATGAAGATACAATTTATACGCTATTGCAAACGGCTGTGGAAGCTAAACCATCATATCGTAGCTTAATGCTAAAGGATAAAGATCTTTCCTTACTCCGTTCGACATATAGATTCAATACCATTGCCGGTTTGCCCAAACAAGAAATCTTTACAAAGATCCATTGGTATGGTCCGAGTCCAGGAGCCTACGGACCAGTTTCTTCCATCGTGTTTGAGGCAAATGGGCGCTTTACATTTTCCATGGTTCAATTTAGAGAAAATGATGGTGCCCTAGAAAGGCCAAAATTCGCAGGGACTTATGTATGGATTTCAGACCAAGTGATAGAGCTAGATTTCCAGAAAGTCCCAAAAAGTTTTCCCAAACAAACAAAAAGAATAAAGGCAACCTGGAAACAAAACAGCCTTAAAATCGAGGGATTTGAATATTCTTTTACCGACTCTCCTGATCGTTGTTCGGCTTAAAAAAAGAAAACATCTCGAGCTTTAGGAAAATTTTTACTTGATTATAGTATGTATAATGATAATATGTGTACATACTATAATCAAGAGGAAGCAAATGATATCAAAATCATATTCTTACATCACAAAGGAAATTGGCGCAGAAGAGATTTGGAAAGTTGTGAGTAATATAAACAAATGGACTGAATGGGATAAAACTTTGAAGTTTGCCAAAATCGACGGCGAATTTAAAGCAGGAAATTTTTTTACCATTCAGCCTACAAATGGGCCAAAGGTAAAAATTCTATTGGTGGATGTAAAACCATCAGAATATTTTAAAGATTTAACTCGTTTTCCCTTTGCAAAGATGTATGGGGAGCATTTTTATGAACAAACGAAGGAAGGACTCAAGATAACAATAACCATGAGTATTTCAGGCATTTTAAGTTCGTTTTGGAACCATATCGTTATGAAAGATATTGTTTCCCATTTACCTGAAGACATCGAGGCACAGATCATTGAAGCAAAGAAAATCAAATCAAGCTAGTGCCGATCGTACTTTCCGAGTAAAAAAGGCAGAGGACAGTACTGGCTTTTTACTCTGGCAAGTAATTAGTATCTGGCAAAGAGAAATCAGGCATCGATTAGAGCCACTTGGTTTAACACATTCGCAGTTTGTTTTGCTCGCAAGTTTACTTTGGCTAAATTCTCAAAATGAAGAGGTCACTCAAGTCCTGATTTCTGAACATACAAAAATAGATCCTATGACAACTTCTTCCGTATTGCGAACATTAGAAAAAAAAGGATATATCCAACGAAGTGAACATAGTACTGATACGAGAGCAAAATCTATCCTCTTAAGCATTGATGGTGAAAAAATTGCAAAACAGGCCGTTCGCGAGGTTGAAACTTTCGATCATGAGTTCTTTGCCTCCCTCGGATCGAATAAAAAAGATTTCAACAATCGTTTAAAGACATTGTTATAATTGTTGAACTCTATTCGGAATCATGGCCAATTCCTCATTTGTATGGTCCCTGAACCACCAACTCCAATGATCTTATTTTTAGATGGGTTGCTTGTTAATCCTATGAATGAGTTATCCGACATGGGAAGCTCGCGGATCCAATTTTGACCTTGATCCGATGTACGCCAAGTCCCGGAAGTTCCTGAAACTATACCGTTCCTTTCGTCCAGAAATAAAACCGATGTATTAAAAGTAGATTTTGCATTTTTCTCAAAAATCTTTCTCCAAGATTGTCCTCTATCAGTTGAGATGTAAGCTGAATCGACTGGTGATGTGGAGTTTGAAGCACCTGATCCAACAAAAATAGTATTCGCATTTAGTACATGGATGTCATACAAATTGACTCCAGCCATAGATGGGACTTGTGTCCAATTGGCACCGGAATCAGTAGATAAGTATACGCCGTGCGCTGAAAAATTCGTCGCAGAGGTTAAACCAGACACAGCGATCGCAGTTGTTTCATCTATGAATTTTACATCCGTCATGTTTGCATTGATTGGGAAAGCGATATTCCAAGTAACTCCAGAATCCGTTGATCTAGATATATTTCCAGTAGAGCCGACTCGAACAGCTAATAGTACGACTCCTGATTGGTTTGCCGCGACTCCCCGAAACTCGCTACTTGCCGCTATTGAACCAAAGCTTGCTGGAACATTCCAATCTAAACCTCCATTTGTTGAATAGACAGCCATTCGTTGATTGCCGACCGACCAGACAAGACCATTCGGATTTGCATATATTGAGCGAAATAGACCTGTTACTGATCGAAAAACAGTCTGCCACGAATTTCCACCATCAGTTGTTTTCAATACGATTCTAGGTGCATTCGTAAATCCACCGCTTGTATAACCGACAGTGTCTGATACCATAGTAACTCGCCCAAATTGAGAATTTTCACCCTCTCCTCTTGCTGACCAGGACTCCCCTCCATCGGAAGATTGGATTAAATTTGGACCAAAACTAGAATCTATATAACACACTAGATCATTTCTATTCTTCTTGATAAAACCCGCGTTAGATACATTTACAGAGGGTATATTAGGTGAATATGTCCTGCGCCAACTATTTCCACCGTCGGTGGTTTTATCTATAAAGGGATAGTAGTTTGGAGCTATTCCAGATGAAATCATAAATCCAGTTTGATCGTCTAAAAAATCTATGATCGGCTGAGAAGCTGAGTCTATGTCACTGGGAAGATTTACTGTTGCATAGGTTTGTCCGCCATCGGTAGTTTTGCGAACGACAGGTGAGGAGGAGACAATTCCGGAGATAAAACCGATTTCCGTTGACACAAAAGATACAATTAACCTTGAGGCATCCATACCAGTGTTAAATGGTCTACTTGTCCAAGTCTTCCCAAAATCATTACTATATACAAAATAGGATTGAGTTTGCGTATTATTTGTACCCCAAGCATAAAACTGTCCATTTTCAAATCCTTTAAAACCTGAAACTAAAAAATTAACCTCCGAATATCTTTGCCAATTTTTTCCTTGCTCATCAGAAGCATAAAAGAAGGATCTTGCTGGATCTGCGACTGCAAATGCCAAAAATCCCTGACCTGAATTTTTTAAAAACTGTAAAGCAGTTATGGCACCTACTGTAGTATCCAATGGGATTTGCTTCCAAGTTCTGCCAGAGTCCTCGGAGAATTGAAAGTAACTTGAGGTATAGGTTTCGTTTCCTCCACCAATAAATAAATTCCGGGTAAACGGATGGCTCTCGATCGTATTTATATTATGGTCACGATCTCCTGCAACAAGCCTCCTCCAATTTGCACCGCCGTCTGCAGTTCGCATTACTAAACCACTTTGGCCAATGATAAATCCAATTTGGTCAGTTAAAAATAGACCACCATTCTTAAAGTTTCCAGTAGGCTTTCGATGTACTTCTTGCCAAGACAAGGTAGCGAATGGAACTTCGCATCGTCCCGAGGCGCAGTTCAACAAGACAGTAGACCAAAATGAGCGGGAATTAGGATCCCCAGGATTATCCAAATCTAATGTGCAGTTCATTGCAAAAGAGAAAAGGAAAGGTAATATGAAGATGTGAAAATGATTTATGATTAAACTTCGCATATATGAAAAAAATCCTGAATGAAAGAGAAATCAAGGAATTTTGTTTAGGATAACTACGTAATTTTCAAATTATCCACAAACAATTTCATAGGTTTTGTGCAATTTATTTCCTCGCCTGCTGTTATAGGATTTCAAGCAGCAAATTAATAGATTTAGGTTAAAAAGATTTGGCTTCGCTCTATTTTTCGTCCATATCAAAAAACATGCTAGAGTTCTTATGGGCTTTGTTCGAAACTCTCGGTTCAATGGGGCAAAATCCGAAACCCCAATCCAATGCGAATGCCCTCTTCTTTTAAAAAATCTGTTCTACCCAAATCCGAAAAAAGAGAAGACCGATAAACTTCTAGAGAAACCAAAATTTGCTCATATACATATCTTGTTCCGATTGATACAGATTCCTTCCGTCCTCTTCCACCTTCCCAGATTTGGCCAAGCCCTCCTCGAGTATAGAAATCAAAATTGCCTAAAGGAAGGTGTAAACTCAGCTCTAGCTCCTTCGACGTAATGCTAGCATTTAAAGTTCTAGAAATGAATGTCGCATAGTTACTGAGTTCCGGAGAGTCATCTCTGGGATTTGGAATGGGAATACCGAAGGATGCAAGGATCAGATAATCTCCCGGTAAAACATTTGTCACAACAGTATTGGATCTAGTGAGACTCCCCCCTAAACCTAACCAAGGTAAAATGGCGTACTCTACGCCTAATCTTGCATTGAAATTCTGAATTTGTGATTCCTGGTAATCAATGGATTTGCTTAGACCTAAATTTTTTCGTTCGATATTCGGTGAATTGAGCAGTGGGACCACATCATATAAGAAAAAAAGATTTGTAAATCTTTCAGGTGAGGCATCATCAGAAACTTTACTTACTAAGGAACCACCCTGAAGCTCAACTAGCCATTGTTTTGTTTGGAAAGCAGACGTTGATGCTTTCAGCTGGAGTTGTGAAGGGAGGGAAAATATTACTATAAGAAATAGAAGTTTAATGATTGAACGAAAAAGTGGATACAGGTTCATCGTAAAGGATTCCTAAGATCGGAAATGGGACCTTTACGATTAGACTATCCTAATATCCTTTTTCTATTTACTCAAAAAATCTCATTGATTTTTTTTAAGCAAACAGGACCATAATATCCCGATTCAAAAGATTTTAATTTTCTCATGTAAAGAATATTCCAATTTGTTCCAGAGTTCTTATGCGAAAAATTCTAAATACCCTATTCCTGGTTTGCGCTTTCCCCTTGATCGTTCAATGTGCAAAACCAGATCTTGGGAACTTCTGCGACCCAAATTCTACAAATAACCAACAAACCAAATTTTTGCTCCTAGCTCTCAATATTGGGGTAAGTGCCAACTCCTGTTTGTCCTATACTCGAAGCGCGACTGTAAACGTCTTTCCCCTCTTTCCCGCGGGGAAAATGTTGAAACGAGATAGTCGACTAGAGTTTGGTTTTGATCAATACATCAGCCCGGGCAGATGTTCCTTTAGCTCTCAACTATCTAATGATGCGTATAGAATACAATATGAACGGTTATCGGAAACTTCTACCAAAATTGTGTTAACACCTGTTTCCAAGTGGACTGGAGGCATTGAAAAAGAACTTGGAATCTTTTGCAGAGCAGACAATGGAAATGCGACGGAAAATCCATTTCTCGTACGTTATAGTTTTGCTGATGGCTTTCGATTCGTCGCAAACAATGGAAATGACTCAAATTCAGGATTAACAGAAAGTGAGCCATTGGCATCGATCCAAACAGGAATTTCTCGTTTAACAGGCTCCGGCGATTGTTCCAATTCGGGGAGTACGTGCATTGTCCTTGTTTCGAAAGGAAACTATTCCATATCAACAAGTATAACAGTTGCCAATCGCATTTCATTATTTGGGAGTTATTCGAATGATTTTTTAACACGAAATGCTGATCCTCTTTCAAATCAATATGATCCAACAATCCTCGCTGACTCCCGGAGCTCAACGGGGGGAGGTATATCCACTCCCATTTCTACCTTCACAATCTCCGGAAATCTTGAAAAGGAGGCAACGGAAATCAATGGATTTCATATCAAACCTCCAACAACAGGTAGTGGTTTTTCATCTGCAATTTTTTATACTTCTATCACTGGGACAGGAATCGTCTTTCGATCCAATCGTATAGAAATCCAAAATCCAGGTTTTCCTTACGGTGCTTTTTCTGATTCTGTGAATAGCGGAGAGTTTTTATCAAATCAAATTATACAAACCGGTACCTATTCAGGAACTTCATGGAATGGAATCTACATCAATTCTACAGGGATAGCTTTTTCAAAAATAGAATCGAACACAATTACGATGGGAACATGCGCTGGAGTATCATGCATTGCGAATGCGATTGGTACGGGCTCAACAGGAGGCGCAAGCTCAATTCATAAAAATAACATTACACTAGGCAATGGTACTGGAGCAAATGCGTCGATCAATGGCTTTTTTCCAACAGCTTCCAACACTTCACCTGATATGACCTTTTCCAATAATACGGTAAGAGGTACAACTTGCACGGGAAATGCCTGTCTAGTCTCTGCAGTCCACCTAAATGTCCCAGGTCTAAATAGTAAATTTTCCATTACAGGGAACGAATTAAATCCTGGCACATGTACTGTCGGTACTTGTGAGACTAGAGGTATATACATCACAGGCAATAATACAACAGATGTTGATATTTTATCAAATACCATCTCTGGAGGCGATACTTCGGCGACAGCAAATGGTAGCAACTTTGGACTGAAGGTAAATACGGGAATCAGTTCCTTTATCAATTTTCAAAATAACAAAGTGAATACAGGCTCCTCACAATCAGGATTTGGCATCTCTGTTGGACTTCGGATAGGTGCGACGGGAGGCGCAGGGATCATAGGAAATACCATCGTTGGTGGTAGCGGTAACCTTGTGTTTGCTCTATGGGGCGCACCATCATCTAACATTCTGATCCAACGCAATCGGTTTGAGGGCGGAAATTCAAATTCATCGGGCAATGCAACCGTTGACATCAATTTAGGAAATCGTTTTCTCTCTAATGTCGTAATAGCAGGAAGAGAGCAAACGGGACCGAGTGCAGCGATTAAAATTTCGGGCGGTTCTACCCAATTTTACCACAATACCATCATCGGTCGAGGGAATGGATCCAATACCTATGGAATTCAGTTTTCAGGATCCAATTCAGTGGACGTGGGCTATAACCTTATTATCACAGAAAGTGGTGCCACCAATCGACATTGTGTATACGAAGATGCGGCTGGTTTTGGCCCACAGAGTTTTGCTTCGAATGCTCTATTTGATTGTCCTAGCTCTTTTTACTTTGACCAAGATAGCGCTAACAATGCGAAGACGGAATGGTGCGCTGCTATGGGAGGAACTTTTTCCAATGCAGGTTGTACAAACCAAATCGCCTCACCAATTGGTACGGCTCTCCCAAATCCTGTAAATCCTCAATTCTTTGATAGTGCAAATGGTAAGTACTGTCTTTCTTCCTCGACTCCGGCTACCATCTCAACAGGTTCACCAACAAATCTTGTTACAGTCGACTTTACAGGAGCTAGCCGCCCTTCTGGAAACAGAGCCTACGGCGCATATGAACCCAACTCAAGTTGCAATTAGTTTTGCAGCACAAAGAAAGAAAGAACATTCACTCCTTTTTCCAAGGCACTATCTTTTGGATGATCTCCTCTCGGAGATTGATGGCTGCTTGCGTATCTTCCAATGTTTTTTCTAAGAGTTTGGTCTCAGCAAGGCGCGGGTGCCCAGTTCCAAAGGGAGGTTCTGGATTATATTCTAGCCATAATTCTAGTTCTTTTGCTCGTTCATCTCCCAAGGTCCATTGCACTAACTTCAAACCAAAATCAATTCCTGCCGTTATACCGCCTCCCGTGATCCGATTGCGATCAATCACGACTCGATCTTCACATGGGATAGCACCAAATCGTTCCAAAAAATGCAAGGACCGCCAATGGGAACTTGCCTTATACCCAGTCAATAAACCAGCTGCACCCAAGACAAGAGAGCCTGTACAAACGGATGTTATATACTTTGAATTCTCTCCGACACGTTTGATTTCTTTTAAATAGTCAGGATTTGTTAGAATTGCATTGATACCGGTGCCTCCCGGTACAAACAGTAAATCGGATTCTTTGATTTCCTTGATGGATCTAAGTCCAGAAATCTGTAAGCCTCCTTCGCAGACAATGCTCTCCTGGTTCCAAGAAACAAAAGAAAGTTTCCAGTTCTTGATTTTTGAAAATACTTGATACGGTCCGATGAAGTCAAGGATCGTTACATCATCAAATAAAAGCATTGTGAGATTCATAAACGTTCACCTCTGTATATGAACTATTTCTATATTCCAGAATTCATCGTTTCCGATTCAAAATCGATTCAAAAAAAAAGATGAAAGGGAACTTCTCGTCCGATCATAAATAATATGCGCTTATCTCTAGGAAGTGATTTTTATGAGGATTTCTTAACAAAACGTATTCCTCTTTCCCAAACTTCCATATGGATTGCGACAGCGGATATAAAAAATTTGCATATTAAGAAAGGCTCCTCATTTGTTCCTTTTCTCTCTATTCTGTCTGAGGCATTGGAACGTGGAGTGGAAGTTAAACTATTACACGCTAAAGAACCAGGCCAACGCTTCCGTGCTGAGTTTGATCGTTTCCCTCTCCTATTAAAGAGCAAATCATTCAAAAGAGCCCTTTGTCCTAGGGTGCATCTGAAAACAATTATCCTTGATAGAAAAATTGCATATATCGGCTCTGCCAACCTAACAGGTGCTGGTATGGGAGCCAAAAGCGAACATAAGAGAAATTTTGAAGCGGGAATTATCAGCGATGACCCAAAAATCATTCGTGAAATCGAAAGCTATTTTAACTCCATTTTTTCTGGGAAATATTGTGTTAGCTGTTTATTAAGAAAGGTATGCCCCGATCCTATTCTTTGATTTTTTAAGCAAAGTTCTATCGGAATTATAGCAGGGCTACTTACCTAACAATTTGTTCAGGATTCGGGAAGACGAGACACTACTAGTTTGCCCCGATTTACAGCTTGTTTACTACCACCACAAATTGCAAAAGTCTTAGAGAAGGTTTTATCAAACTGTAAAACCGCGAACAAAATGCAAAAAAAAAGATGAACTGAGGATAGAGGCTAGCCAATGAGGGGAAGCTGTGGTAGATAGGCCGCATTGGGTGGCGGGTCCAGCTCCCCACCCAATCAGGGTGGGGAGAGGCACTTTTGTAACAAAACTGTCAAAAAAAACGATTTTCCTGTCACCTTGCCTTTCTAGAAAGGTAAGTAAAAATTAGATTCGGAAATCATTTCATGAGAGAAATCAAAACAGTCACGATTTTGGGTGCAAATGGCGCAATGGGCGCTGGGAGTGCTGGTGTTATCGCCGCATTTGGAAGTGCCAAAGTTCATATGCTCGCAAGAGACGTCGAAAAGGCCAAACAAGGTATCGAAGCTGCCGTAGGTTCGGTCAAAACAGATACAATTCGTTCCCGAATGATCCCCGGTTCCTATGATGCCGACTTAGAAAAGGCAGTCTCGGAATCCGATTGGGTTTTTGAATTAGTTGCAGAAAGTTACGAGGTCAAGGAACCTATCAATGCCCGTATAGCAAAAGCTAGACGTCCGGGGACTATCGTTTCCACAGTTTCATCAGGTCTTTCCATTGCTCGATTGGCGAAAGCTTTTGATGAGGATGGCCAGAAGTATTACTATGGAACCCACTTCTTTAACCCACCATATAAAATGATTCTCTGTGAACTTGTCACACATGCGGGAAATGATAAAAAAATCACGAAAGAACTAGGTGAGTATCTAGATAAGGTTTTAGGACGAGCTGTCGTCTACACAAATGACACTCCTGCATTCGCTGGTAATCGTATAGGATTCCAATTGATGAATGAGTGTGCACAATTTGCAGAAACCTATTCCGACAAAGGAGGCATTGCCCTCTTAGATGAAATCATGTCAGGTTACACAGGTAGAGCAATGGCACCATTAGCAACGGCAGACTTCGTCGGCTTGGATGTGCACAAAGCGATTGTGGACAATATCTATGATAATACAAAAGATGCTGCCCATTCAACATTCAAACTCCCTTCTTATATGCAAAAGTTAATTGATGAAGGCAAACTAGGAATGAAATCCGGTGGTGGATTGACAAAGGTCACCAAAACTGCTGATGGCAAAAAAGAGAAATTCGTTTACAACATCAAAACTGGTTCTTATGACCCCTATCCAAAATTTGATATTGCATTTATCAAACAAGCGAGAGCGATGATCAAAGAATCAAACTACAAAGGTGCAATGGAAGTTGTCAAAACAGCAACTGGTTTTGAGGCAGATCTTGCTCGTTACTTCATTAGTCGCTACATCAGCTACTCCTTAAGTTTAGTTGGAGAAGTAGTAGAAACAAAAGAGAATACAGATGGTGCAATGGGGTTTGGATTTAATTGGGTCCCAGCATCTGCATTTGTAGACTTTTTAGGTGGTCCAAAAGATACAATTAAGTTGATCGAAGCGGCAAAATTGCCTGTTCCAAAACTTCTTTCAGATGCAAAGCCTAACAAAAGATTTTATGAGTTAGGTGACAAACTAGACGCAAGGTCTCTTTTCAAAGGTTAAGGTAGGAGAATTCTATGAGTGAAAAAGTATTCGTTCTCGGTGGAGAACAAACAGACTTTCAGAGAAACTGGTCAAAAGAAGGAAAATCCTTCCTTTCGATGATGAGAGAGGTCATGCAAGATGCATTGGACAAAACTGGTATCGACTATGAAGAGATCAAACTTCTCAACAAAGAAAACCGAGTGGCAGTATTCGTAGGAAACTTTGATGCAGAACAGTATACCAACCAAGGTCACCTAGGTGCATTTTTAACAGAAGTAGATCCTGCGTTTTATGGAGTCCCAGGAGCGAGGTATGAAGCTGCTTGCGCATCTGGTTCTGTTGCTCTAGATGCCGCCGTCACTCACATCCGTGCTGAAGATTATGATTTAGCTATCGTTTTAGGTATCGAAGTAATGAAAACCGTTTCCTCTTCCGTTGGTGGCGACTTTTTAGGAACAGCCGCTTATTACGAAAAAGAAGCAAAAGGTGTTCAGTTTCCCTTTCCAAAGCTTTTTGGAAAGCTAGCAGATGTTATCCTGGAAAGATACAACCTAAAAGAGGAAGTATTTATGGACGCTCTGGCAGAAATTTCAAGAATCAATTATGCCAATGCCAAATTGAATCCAAAATCCCAAACACGTTCTTGGTTTATGAACAAAGAACATGCACTTGCGCGCGGAGGCGCCAATAATATGGCAGTAGGAGGTCGTTTATGCATTACGGATTGTTCACAAGTAACAGATGGTGCTGCGGTTACTTTACTAGCCTCTAAGAGTTATGCCAAAGAATACGCTAAAAAGCATGGAAAAGACATAGATGATATTCCAAGAATCAAAGGTTGGGGTCATAGAGTTGCTCCTATTACCTTTGAAGCAAAAAAGAATGAGTCTGTAGGTGAAAAGTACATCCTCCCTTGGACTCGCCAAACTGTGAAAGATGCATACAAAAGAGCAGACATGGATGTGAAAGACATTGATGTCTTCGAAACACATGATTGTTTCACTTCCTCAGAATATGCTGCGATCTCAGCATTCGGAATTTCCGAACCAGGAAAAGAACACATCGCTATCCAAGAAGGTACGATTGACCTGAAAGGGAAAAAACCAATAAACCCTTCGGGAGGTTTGATTGGAGTTGGACACCCAGTTGGTGCCTCTGGCGTTCGGATGATGTTAGACCTTTACAAACAAGTCACGGGTACTGCAGGTGACTACCAAGTAAAGGGAGCGAAAAACGGATTGATGTTGAACATCGGTGGATCGGCAACCACCAATTACGTGTTCATCGTAGGAAAGTAAAATGAAAGAGGTACAAAAAACCGAGACTTGGAACCGAATCTTAGTTCGGTTCCTACTTGCCTTTGCCTTTTGGGAAGTAGTAGCAATTCCTCTGAGGATGTTATTCTTTTCGAAGTTTTACTTTGACCCAAATTTTAAAGCGGTTTTCGTACCTATGCATGAAGTATATTGGATCGGTCCTATTGCTGGAGATTTGATCCAATGTTTCTTTCTTGCTTTGCTCTTTGTGTTTTCCAAACAACAACTCCCAGAAGGTTTAGTCGGGGGAATTTTGTTTGGATTCCTTTTTGCAATTACAGCCTACGTAGGTCCGGTTCTTTTGCTTACCAATTTGACTAACCTAACAGCCAATTATGTTTGGTGGGTGTGGGTTGCGTTCCAAACTCTTTTTTCCATAACGGTCAGCTCCATCTATTCTATAGGTTGGCAAGAAGACTAAGCTCGCTCGTAAAGGTGGGAGTCCAATCTCACCTTTACTTCTTCCCTTTTTTCAGTTTCAATCTCTCTTTGTCCAAAGCACCTTTCCGAACTAAATACGTTTCCAACCTCTCTTTACCCACTACTTGACTTGCATAGACTGCCTTGTTATCATTTGTGTAGGCATCAAACAACTTAGGATGGTTAATATCACTCCCCATTTGTAACAACAAATCAATGAGGGCTTCGCCTTCTTCATCATCGGGAAGATTTCTCGCAGCATGTTCCATAATATGAATATCATTCTCTACCGAATTTGGATTTGCTTTTTTCTTCAGGAGGGTCGTAAAAATTTCGCGATTCGAAATCGCTGAAAATAGGGGAAGGTAATCCATCATTGTATCGGAGGCACCAATATTTGGATTGGCACCTGCATCCAAGAGAAGTTTTACGAGCTCTACATCATTCTTGGAGACGGCGATGTACAATAAGGTATTGGTTCTCTGGTTTTTTTCCTTGTATACTTTATTTGGATCACATAATTTTTGCTCTAAAAAGATCCGAAAGGCATTGGACTTATACCCTGTCGAATCTTCCGCAACATAATAGCAGATAGACTTTTTGATATCATTGCTGAACATCTCGTTGGGATCTGCTTTTAATGCAATGATCTGTTTCATGATATATGTACTTTGAGGAACATATGTTGAGTCGATCGCATAACTCAACACAGATTTACCATCAGCGTCTTTATCCGTTGCCCTCGCCCCAGCCTTAATTAACATTTTGAATATTGAGAG
Organism: Leptospira ryugenii; assembly: GCF_003114855.1. Taxonomy (NCBI): domain Bacteria; kingdom Pseudomonadati; phylum Spirochaetota; class Leptospiria; order Leptospirales; family Leptospiraceae; genus Leptospira; species Leptospira ryugenii. Next base: position 70,057 of record NZ_BFBB01000004.1, read on the forward strand.
CATATTTTCATCATCTACATACTCACTGTTTTCGCCAGTACCATTCTCTAAGACCATTGTGTACTTTTCCATGAAGTGCATCAGCGCTGTTTTTTGCGTTTTAGGAATCTTGAGATTGACGTTCGCTTTTGCGTCCAAGAGTGCTTTCACTAATTCTGGTTTGGTGGTTTCGATTGCTTTCATCAGTATCGAGATTTCATAATCAGGATCAATTTGATTTACATTGCCTCCTTTTTTGATTCCTGCATTCAGATCCTCTACCTTTTCCCAAGACATTGCCTCAAAAAGGTCAACGGGTGTAGCGACTAGCGTGGACGAACAAAACAACAAGATACAAAGAGAAACAAAGTAAAATTTTGGATTTTTCACGTAAGACCTCGAAAAGAATATGGCACCCTAATCTTAACCGAAATGAGGTCTTTTTCAATCCCCTAGCGAAAAAAATGAATTTGTCAAAAACAAGAAATCTTCTTGCTTTTGGCTTCTAAGTTCGGTATCACTGAATGCCGATAAGAAACCTAAGGCTTGGATGCATTTGTGAATCGTAACTCCTTATTCTGGGAATTGACTCTAAAACTAGAAGCCTTTACTCATACGGTTCCAGTCCCCTTTGCCGTCTACTATGCGATCATTACGCAAAAAATGGAGACCGAAAAATGGATGATTTTTGTCGGACTCTGCATTGGTTTTGCCACTGGTATTGGACTACTCGGAACTGTACTTCGTTATTTTCTCATCAAAAACCTCTTTGCAAAAATCGAAAAAATCAAAGTTCCAGAAAAAGGTTCGAATATCGACTATACTTACCGAGATCGGGACTATGCAAAATCGGTCAAACTGTACCTTTTTAAATACCCTCTTGTCGAAGCCTTCATCATTGTCATCCGTTGGTTTTCGGGTGTCATTCCGATCATCAGTCTTTATACATATATCGTAGAGTACACACCTTCCGTCATTCGCTCAGGTTTTTTTACCTTGGCGATGATTCCTCCCATATCTTTTGTCACCTATTATTTCATTAGTGAAAACTCTCTCAGGCCATTATTCACTCTTCCCCAAATCAAAAACATAGAAATAAAACCGGATGAGATTCCTCGATTTGATTATTTTAAGAGAATACTGATTTCGTTTTTTTCATTGGCCGCATTACCAGTATCAGTTTTATCATATATTCTCTATTCCGTTTCAAGTGGCGAAGTTCGAGTTGAGCAGCCACTCGTGCCAATCGTGATTGTTTCCTCCATCTTTATCATCCCTCTAATTGTCTGTTCTTACGTAGTAGCAGATACCGTAAGACAAGGATTAAATGAAACAAATCGTTCCTTGAATGAAGTTGCAAAAGGAAATTTTGATATCGTGATCACACCTAACTCAGGCGATGAGTTTGGCCAACAGGCATTTGTGTTAAATGATGTTATCCAAAAACTTCGAGAGATGTATGCCGAAATAATCGGTTTAAACGAAAGTTTAGAAGAGAAAGTTAAATTAAGAACATTCGAATTAGACCAATCCCTCCAAGAACTTCGAAAATTAAAATTCCAGCAAGATGGGGACTACTACTTAACCTACCAATTGCTAAACCCCCTAGGATTCCAAGATGTCCAAAGCGAGAAGGTTACAGTCGATTTTTTCCTGCGACAGAAAAAGCAATTTGAATTTAAGTCCAATCAGTATGATATAGGTGGTGACATCAACATTGCTCATTCCATCCTCTTAAAGGATAAAAAATACCTCCTAGTCGCCAATGCAGATGCTATGGGCAAATCAATGCAAGGTGCTGGTGGCGCCTTAGTTTTCGGTGCAGTATTCCAATCTTTAGTCCAAAGGACTCGAATCAATGAAGCATTCTCACAACTTACGCCAAACCAATGGCTAAGCACTTCATTTGAAGAGATGCAAAGAGTTTTCGAGGCGTTTGATGGCACCATGTTAGTTTCTACAGTGATTGGCTTACTAGAAGAAGAAACTGGCACCTTATACTTCTTAAATGCTGAACATCCGTATCCAGTTCTTTACCGCGATGCCAAAGCTTGCTATTTAGAACAAAAAAATCAGTACTTCAAACTTGGAACTTTGGGAAGTCTCCCTAGAATTGAGGCGACAAAAATCCAACTCAATCCTGGTGACATCATCCTTTTGGGATCTGATGGAAAAGACGACCTCCTGATTGCCATGCCAGATGGAGAAAATGAAATCAATTTAGATGATAAATTATTTTTACGAGAAGTAGAATCAAAAGGGGCCAACCTTTCTCAAATATTCAAAGGTCTATCTGAAGTAGGTACCATCATTGATGACTTTTCCTTGATCCGATTAGAATATATGGGTGTCACTCGGAAACAAGAATTGTTTTCTAAGGATGGGAAACAATTGTACAAAGAGGCAAAACGACTTTACCACCGAGGCAAAACATATGACTCGATCCGAATTTTACAAAACTTAGTAGAGGCTGAGTCAAACGCAGGCCCAAGGCTCAAAAAGGAACTGGCAAAACTCTTTTATGTGTATGGTGATCTTAGCTCTGCCGCATCGTATGGCGAAGATTATTTGAAAGTATACCGTGATGACCTTGAGTTTGGTTATTTTCTATCCAAAGTCTACAAAAAAGTCGGGAAACTTTCTGAAGCACTTTTACTGGCAGAGTCGATCAGAAACCGAGCTCCCAAAAAAAGCAAATACTTAGTCCATTTATTTCATCTTTACGTAAAAAATGCAAAAAACGAAAGGGCCGCAGCGATTCTCAAAGACTTAAAAATCATCGGACTGCCTTTGGAAGATTGGGAAGCACTTGCCTCCCTCCTCCAATAAATTCTACTGAACCGATCGATTTGGAAGTCCAATATGTACTTACCTTAAAATGAACAAAAACACCCTACCTCTTAGAACTAAAGCTGGCTATGCATTTGCTGAGACCGGCATCACAGCCGTACAATTTGTCACTCAAATTTATTTACTAAAATTCTATACCGATGTAATTGGACTCAGTCCGAGCCTAGCAGGGATAGCATTATCTATCTCAGTTATTTGGGACGCAATCAGCGATCCTCTCATGGGAAATCTTTCTGATAGAACTTCCTCCCGATGGGGGCGTAGACGGCCATTTATCCTAGTTGGTGGATTGTTACTTTCCCTTTCCATTTTAATCCTATTTTCACCTACAACACTTAGTTCCCAATTTGGGAAATTTACTTATTTACTCTGCTCTTATCTTTTAGTAAATACAGCAATGACCATCATCTCCGTACCTCACATTGCATTAGGTGGAGAGCTTACATTTGAAAGGAATGAAAGAACTTCAATCTTTGGCTGGCGACTATTTTTTAGCAACATTGGTATGTTAGTCGGTATGTTAGTTCCCGCAATTGTTTTACAGACACTGTCAAATGAAAACAATATTGAGAATGTTAAATATTCGAGAGCAATCGCAAGTGAGATCATTGCCCTTGTGATTGCATTTAGTTCTATCATAACATTTTTGGTAACTCGTGGACGAGATGAATCTCTGATACAAGCTACAGAAAAATCTCATTTCTTTCAATCAATGAGATCGGTATGGTCAAATAAAGTATTTCTACCTCTTTTGATTGCCTTTATCATTGCAACGATCGGTAGGACATTCAATACCGCCATTGCTCTTTATTATTATCAATACAGGCTCGGCCTAAAAGAGTCAGATGTGGTTTTAAATATCCTTTTGCCATTTTTTCTAGTCTTGATGCTATCCATTCCCTTTTGGGTTTGGATCTCCAAAAAAGTTGGTAAAAAAATACCCGCGTTTTGGGGAATCTTTCTTTTAGGTGTATTGACGATGATCGCCTATCCGCTGTTTCCTTATGGAGAATTAAGACCTCCCTTGATAGTTGCATTCTTTGGTGGTGTGTTTGCAGGCTCTATTTTGATCATGGATTCTATCCTAACTGATGTTGTAGACTATGACGAATGGAAATCCAAAGAAAAGAGAGAAGGCATCTATTTTGGCTTTTGGAAGATGGGTGTTAAATTCTCACAAGCCTTCGGTATCGCCATCTCGGGATTTTTATTGGATTTTATTGGCTTTTTGCCAGAAGCAAATGAACAAATACCAGAATTGGGGTTTCGTCTCTCACTGATCTTTGGCCCACTGGTGGGACTCTTTTTTGTATTAGGTGCACTTCTTTTCTTACTGTATCCACTAAGCGATAAAAAACATTTGGCTATCCAAAGACGGATCCTTCGCCGAAGAAAGGAAATCAAATCAATCTAATGATAGAAAAAGAGAAACAAAATCAGATTTTGGTAGGTGCAATTCTCGTTTACTTTCTTGTGCCTATTTCTGCAAATTTTTTCGCTCTACTCTTTGGAGATTACACTTCGTCCACTTTTTTACCTAAAGCTGACTTAACACTTTTTAATTTTATCATGTCTTCACGTGATCTTTTAATGGTCATGATCAATTGGGGTCCATTTCCGATAGTGAGTATACTCATTTCGATCTATAGTTATCCGCTGGTGCGGTATATACTTGGGAAAGAACTGTCACCTAGCGAAATAGAGGTGGCTAGGAGACGATTGATCAACACTCCTTTTATGATCAGTTTGCTGGGTCTTATAGGATGGGAGACTGCCACCACACTGTCTGTCTTCCGATCTATGCAGCTTTTACCTGTACCCGACATGGACCCAGTGTACCGGACCTTTTTGGTGTTTGCATTTTGGGGATTTTTTGTTTTTGCATTTACTTTCTTCACGGTTGACTATCTTGGAAAAAAATTTCTCATCCCTTGTTTTTTCCCAGAAGGAGGTTTAGGTAAGTATGTGGAAACAAGTCGATTCTCATTGGTTTCCAAATCTGTAATCATTTGGTTTTCCATCTCCTTTTTCCCCATTACACTCATGCTCTTCAGTTTACTGAATCGGTCTTCCCAGAGACTGTCTGATATTTTGTTCGTATTGCAATCCGATCGACTATTCCAACTCTGTTTTGTTTTATTGTTTTTTTCCTTTTGGATCGTTTTGGTGCATGCCCGAAGCATCCAAGAGCCTTTGAAAATTTTAGAAGAGGCTACTTACAAAATCAAAGACCAATTGTTTGAAACAAAAGTGATTGTCAATAGTACAGACGAGTTAGCAATCCTAGCAGACTCATTTAATGATATGGTGCGTGGTTTAGAAGAAAAGGAAAGGATCAAAGATACTTTTGGTAGAATCGTTGACCCAAGGGTTCGCGACTATCTTCTCAACAACAAACATGAACTAGGTGGAAAAACTGTGGATGCCACCATTCTATTTTCAGATTTAAGGGACTTTACTCAATTGTCTGAAAATCGTTCCCCAGAAGCAGTTCTCAATTTATTGAATCGATACTTCCAAGCCATGAGTGACGCCATAGAATCGGAAGGTGGATTCATCAATAAATTCATCGGTGATGCTATACTCGCTGTATTTGGTACACCCATCCCCTTACATGAGCCAGAACTCGTTGCCTTCCGAACCGCAAAGAAAATGCAATCCAATCTAGAATCTTTGAACAAAGAACTAGAGAGGGATGGTCTTCCCTCTCTAAAAATGGGGATTGGTATCCATCGAGGTTCTGTTTTGATCGGAAATATTGGAGCTCAAAACCGTATGGAGTTTACAGTGATCGGAGATACAGTGAACACCGCCTCCCGCGTGGAAGGTCTTTGCAAAGGTCTTAACAAGCAGCTACTCCTGACTGAAGCGATGTACCAATGCCTTCCCGAAGGGGAAAGAAAGCAGGTTGCCTTTCTCGGGGAATTCGAACTCAAGGGCCGTTTAACAAAAGAGAATATCTACGGTTAATTGCTTGCCAAAGAAAGCGAAGAAAGCTAGGCTTTGGCTGTGAAGGCATTCTATCAGTCCATTTTGGTTTTGGCTCTAGCTTTTTGCTTAGGGCAATGTTCCGACAAATTGCTAAATCCTAAGGACATCACAGACCTCTTAGAACAAGAAGGCGGTGCCCCTGGCTCCTCCTCTTCTCAATCGACAAATGCTTCCCAAAATACGAATTCCAACAACACACAAAGCCTTGATACATATGGCCTGAGCCCTTATTCCACAGGCACTACTACATTCGGTTCCACGGGCACAGCAACTGCCACTCCCGTCGGACGTTAGTTATTTGATATAATCAAAAAAATCATCAAAGAGTGGTTTGAAACAGGATCGGATTGTTATCTTTGCCACTCTCTCATTCTTTGGCCCATAGTTTAATACAATATCGTTTGGATCTTTGATGAAAGAAAAAATTCTCTCTACAGTGAAGGTAGCACTCCCTTCTCTTAAGTAAATTTTATAGTTAAACTCGTGTTCGTTGGCATCTATTTCCCCTATCCCATAGGGAACGTAACATCGAATGAGACCCACACCTGATAAACTCCCAGCTTCTAGGTCTTCTTTTTCTATTTTTGAACCTTCAGGGATTAATTTATATTCTAACCATTGTTTTGCCTTAGCAAAGGACTTGGTTCTTTGGTATGTTTTCACTTCGCGAGTTTCCTCGGTCTTTCGGTGCTTGGAAGAAACGATCCAAAGACGTAAACAAAGGGTATTTGAGAAAAAGGCAAAACAAAAGAGAAGCAAAAGCAATTTACGGATCATTCTAGATTAGCCTTCCTCTTCTGCCTCCGGGGAGCAAAACAAATCTTCATACAGACCTGAAATTTTCAAGGGATTGGGAAGCGGGATTCTGGGAAACGGGACTACGTTGTCAGGGAATTGGCTAGGATTCTGGTTTCTATTTTTGATCTTATGTCTCTTGGACTCGATTCTATCTTTCACATTATGATCATCGGAATCCAGATAGCCCAATCTCAAGTCCGCTCTCTAAAATTACTCTGCAGAACAAACTAAAGAAAGAAAAATAAGATTGAATTAAAGGCTGGCGTAGTCTGAGATTTACGGAAAGAAGGGAAGGATTCCAAAAAACATGCCCGATTTTGATCGCATTGATCTTATGAATTACGCAATTTACGGCAACGACTATGACCCACAATGGGACGAAATCCGAGCTTATTTAAAATCTAGCGCCGCAGCCCAAAGGGAATTGGAAGAAATCAAACGCAGTTTACCAACCCAACATTCTAATGTGAAACGAAAAAAAGACTCCTCTTCCCCTTTTGATGTGTCGGAAGGCCGTGAGGAGGAAGCTCCCAAAAAAGCAAACCTTGGTCCAACGGGTAGCCAAGAAACCAAGTCTTGGTGGAAGAAAATCATAGGGGAATGAGATGGAAGGACAAATCGTAGACCAAGCAAAGAAAAACGTAGAAACCATCAAAAAATTCGTAACTCCGTTTTTCAATTTAGCGGTCACGACCAATGTCTATGGTTACCACAATATTGTCCCCTCGGGTAAGCTCATCCTCACCTGCAACCACAGAAGTGACATGGATCCCTTTGTAATCGGGAATGCCTTCCCTCGCTTTATTTCTTGGATCGCGGCGGAATATACAACACGGATCCCACTCTTCCGAGACCTAGTAGAAAAGACTGGCACTATACCCATGGCCATCGATGGCAATATCTCTATCGCAAGTATCAAAAAGGTACAGCAGGTGTTTAAGAATGGAGATGTGCTAGGCATCTTTCCTGAAGGCCATGATTACATGGTGAAAAATGATTTCAGCGCACCTTTGGCGGATTTCCACCACGGCTTCGCTGCCTTTAGCCTCAGAAACAAAGTGGATATCCTTCCTTCCGTGCTTATCCCTGAAGAAGAGACCATTTCCGACTACCCCATCCCACCGCTAGTGCGTGCATTTATGGGTATGCCAAAGGAAGTCTGCGAAATCAAAAAGAGAGTCGTTTACAAAAAAGTGAATTTGGTGTTTGGTGAGGTAATCAAACACCAAGACTATATCCACCTACCTTTAGAAGAAGGTATGAAAGCCGTTTCTATGGAAACCAAACGGCGCATGGGAGACTTACAAAAAGCAGACTTTCTGAAAAAGTTCTAGAGTTCAATCTCTCCTTGGAAAACTTCTTTTGCTGGACCCGTCATTATGACACTTCCAGATTCTTTCCATTCCACCTCTAATTGGCCTCCTCGAAGGTCGATCTTCACCTTTCTTCCCGTTTTGTGGTTTAATACGGAGGCTACCATGACGGCACAGGCTCCTGTTCCGCAGGCTAGAGTTTCGCCTGTACCCCTTTCCCATGTCCTTTGGTAAAGATGGTTCTCACCGATGAGATGAACGAATTCTACATTCACCCGCTTAGGGAAGAGAGGGTGGTTTTCAATGAGGGGGCCTATCTCTCGAACAGGAAAGGTTTCGGCATTGTCGACATAGATAATGCAGTGTGGATTTCCCATACTAACAGCCGTAAATTGATATTGTTTGCCCGCAACTTCTAGAGTTTGGCTGACCACGGGGCCATCACCCTCCCAACGAAGGGGGATGAGTTCTGGTTTGAGGATAGGCTCTCCCATGTCTACGGAGACCATTTGCACCTTGCCTTGCGAATCAGTTTCCAAATTGAGAGTAAGGACGCCTTTGCCTGTTTCAATGGTCGGCTTCTGGTTCTTGGTGAGGCCATGGTCATAGATGTACTTACCTACACAACGAATCCCATTCCCACACATCTCAGAGGAACTACCATCGGCATTGTACATATCCATTTGGAATTCACCAACATTCGACTTGCGAATGAAAATAACACCGTCTCCCCCAACCCCAAAGTTCCGATCAGAGAGTTTTTGGATCTCTTCTGTACTCAGTCGAAGATCATTTTTGGTCGCATCAATATATAGGTAATCGTTACCGATTCCTTCCATTTTGGTAAACTGCAGCCTTTTTGCCATTCTCACCCAAGCCTCTATGCTACTAATGTTTTTTAGACTCTGATTCCTGCAAGTAAGTATGCCCCAGAAATTTGATTTGACCCTAGGATTGAAGAAAGAATCGTACATAAGGGTTTTATATGAAAAATTGCATTCTCTGTGGCTCCACTCAAACAAAAGAAGTATTTGTAGAACATGGCGTTCCTATCTGGCAATGCCAAAATTGTGGACATGTTTATTCCAGCTACGAACAAGCAGAACATTACGACGGTTACTGGGGAGAAGAATCCCAAGAATATGATCTCCAATGGTGGGACCATGCACATAGACCTGTATATCAGGATTTTATTCAGAAATTTCTTACCAAAAAGGAGGGCAGTCTACTGGATGTTGGCTGCGGACTGGGATTTTTTGTAAAATCTGTTCTCGAGGCAAAACCAGGTTGGAAAGCAGTGGGATATGAAATATCCGAATCTGCCGTACAATATGCACGCAAAATAAACAAGATGGAAACCGTCCATGCAGGCCTCGTCCAAAATTCAGGCCTTGGCAAGGAGACTTTTGACGTAATCACTCTGTGGGATGTCATAGAACATATTCCAAAACCTCATGATTTGTTAAAATATCTCTATACACTCCTTAAACCTGGTGGAGTTTTATTCTTACAAACCCCTAACTTTCCGATTCAATTGTTTAAGGCAAACCTAAAAGTTAAATGGAAAGGGATGAAAGAAGGGGTAAACTATCTTGAAGCAAAAGACCATGTAAACAATTATAAGATGCACACTTTGGCAAAATTAGGCGAACAATGTGGGTTTAAAAATCCAAAATTTTCCGTGCTTAAACCAATTTTGTCAGTTGCTGGCTTCAAAAGTAAGATGGCAGTCTACATCAAGTTAGCATATTATTATATCACAAAATATATTTTCTTTTTGAGCTTTGGTAAGCTCAATTGGAACAACACACTTTTTGTGACTCTAGAGAAGTGATCCTTTTGTTTTCAAGTTTTCCAATAACTGAGAAAGGGCAGATAGGCTAGACTCACATTCGTAGACCAATCCTTCTTTGTTTTGGACTTTGCTTTGGGAATTGCCTTCAGGCACTCCCAATATAGATTTGATGTGTATAGCTCTCAAGCCCACTGCTTCCGCACCGAGAATGTCGTCTTTCAAATTATCGCCTATCATCACAGAGTCTGCGAGTTTTGCTTTGGACTTTGTGATTGCGTAGGTAAAGAAATAGGGACTAGGCTTTTCTACACCGACCGACTCTGAACAAACCAGTGTATAACGTAAATCTTTTGGGAATGTTGCCTTTATTTTTTTTAACTGAGTCATCAAAGTCTCATTTGTCAATAGAACAATCGGTACAGATTTGGAGATTTCTCCTACTGTATGAAACAAGGAAGAAAATGTTTGTTTTTCCTGGATTTGCTTTTTAAGTGCATTGAGAAAATGAAAAAAATACCTTTCATCTAACCAAAGGCATAATTCTAGGTTGCTTGCGTTGAAATATCCATACAAAGATTCTATTAGATTTTGGAAGCATAACAAGCGCAAACGATTGGAAGAATGCTCCTTTAATCGTCCCTTAATTTCTGACCTTGCCAAGTCATAGAGTTCTATAAATTGTTCTTTTTTCCCATATTGATGTTCTTCCCAATCCTTACTCAAAGATTGTATAGCCTCAGTATAAGCTTCTTTTGAGGGAATGAGAGTATTATCAAGATCTAAAAATAATGCCATTTGTCTCAGTTCAGCCGATTCCTTTCGGACAAAAAGAAAAAATCCACTTGTCAAAAGTGTAAATATGAGATTCAAATCTACGAATGCTTCGCTTTTCTCATATACTATTTGTATTGTTCTCTTCCCTTGGAAGCATACTAGCCGTCTATGGATTGCTTACCCAGGGCGACCCTATGTATGCCCGCTCCTTTGGCTGGAACATAAACCTTCTCTGGGGGACTGTTCTTTGGGGAGTCAGCTTTTTCTTTTGGCTAGGCTCCCGCTTTGAGAAAAACTAAGCCTTCTGATTGCCGGAAAGCCTTGTGAGGATTTGCGACAATAAAGGTACCAAGTTTTGCAAAAGATCAGGGAGTTCGTATTCCAAAACATCACCCGCGTAAACGATGTCATTTTTTTCCATAGCTGCAGCCACAGAGTTCAAACCATCGTTTAATGCATTGCTGACTTCCGAAAGAGTTTTGTCACCAGCTTTGATCAAAGACCATTCGATCTCCGTATGTTTAACTTGGAGAGATAACAAAGCTGAGATGAGTGCATTCAGTCTACCCATAGCATCTGTCATGATTTCCGTTGCTAGGAAGTCCTTTCCCGACTGAAAACTTTCATTCACCAGCATAAAATCTTTTGTGATTTTATCTTTATCTTCAATAAACTTTTGTATGATGCCAATCAATTCCTCTTCTTCCAATCGAAAAACTGCCAACCTTGAGCTAAGGTCCATTAGGAATAATTTCAAATCACGTAGGTCTTCTAAAAAAAGCTCAATTTGATGTGCAGATTCTAGATTTTGAACTTTCTCTTTCAAAGATTCCAAAATCTCTTCTACGTTTTTGCCCTTACCCATAGGTCGAATCGATGCAAAATTGAGATGAAGCAAGTTTTTAGTAGAAAGCAGCATGGATTCTATCCAAGGTACGCCTTCTTGTAAGTCTCTGGACTCTTTTTCCGTCAGAGAATCACGACCTACTAATGTAGACCCGACTTTGTCTACGTAAATGTCTAGTTCTATAAGACCGTCTTCGAGAATATCTAATTCTTCACCGACGATAAAATCAAGTCTCTCTGCGTTTTCTACACCCATTGATTCCAATTCTTTTCGGTTGTGTTCCCTACCATTTACCGTAAAATAGCGTAAATACTTTCCATTTGCTTCAATCCAAGTTTGGATTTCATCGAGAACCTGAGCAATGTTAGTTTCCCCATTCAGCGTAGTTTCTAATTTTTGATCATTGATAAAGATATTCATTTTATTCCTGCCCGTTCCCTCTAAACATGTTATTTTGTAAATAATTTCCTACGGATTTATTTTTTCCAACGCCTTGTTCCATATATAGGAATCTCTGCTTTAATTTCGCTTCATATCCAACCAAATGCGATTCAAATTCTTTGATTTTTTTATTGTTACTAGCAACATTCTCTTCAATCAATTTGATTTTACTACTAATGATTCCTGATGAGTACTGTGTGTACGGTCTCAAGGTTTCCAGAAGCCGAATCCCTACTCCATCTTCCATCTTTGCATCATTATTCATATCAGATGCAAATAACTCTCTAAGTCCATCTGGGTTTTCTGAGAGTGCCTGAGTAAGTCTCTCTTCATTGATAACAAGAACCCCATCTTGGATTTTTTCCCAGTTGGAACCAACTTCGCCTGTCGAAATACCAATATCCGTCAAGACACGATACCCACCTGATTTGGTAGCAGGGTAATAAGAGTTCGCAACTGTCTTCATGCTTGCAATCAATCGAATCAAAGCATTTTCTCCAGCTAAAATACCAGACTTAACCTTATTGTCCCAAAATTCCTTTGAGATATCTAAATCTTTACTGTTATCAGATGGTTTGGAATCCGATAGTTTCGAGTTTTTATCAACACTCGTTACTTCTTTCGTAAATTTCATTAAGTCGTTATATGCCTGGACCCATTCTTTCACCAATGCCATTCCTTTTTGATGGTCAACTGCGATTTTTAAGGTAACAGGTTCAGTAGTTACCTTATGCATATTGAATGAAATGCCCTCTAACACATCTGTTATGCCTTCATTGGATTCACGGCTTAGTTCCACTCCATCAATTTTAAAGCGCGCATCTTTCGCTTCTTGTAAGGTCTTTTTTGGCTCCGCTGTACCTGGTTTAGGCGGAATGACCATTTCTATCTGAGAGATTTGAACATCGGAAGCACCGCTGTTGGCAATGATAATTCGTTTTAAGGTTTTACCTTCTGCAAGCTCTCCAATTTGGAGTTGGTACTTGCCATCTTTTAAGGCAATCGGGAACAACTTTGTCCTCAAATTGCCTTCCCTTTCAAAGACAAAGCCCAATTCTAAAACCTGGTTTGTCTCCCCCACCGGATTAAATTCAATGTAGGAACGTGATTTGATTTCAATAGCTTCTGTTTCAAAACTAAAAGCTGAGTCTGGGGCAAAACTAAATCCCTCCGGACTTTTCTTTGGTGCACTCCCTTCCTGAGAAGAAGCTTTGAATTTTGTAGGTTCAAAGGGAAGTGCCTTTTCCTGTGACAAAACAAGGGATCGTCTTTCTATCTCCCCTTCTTTTGAGTTCTCTCCTACAAGCCCTGCAAGATGAAGGATACCGTTCGGGTCTGAAAATTGTAAGGCATTCAATTTACCTGTTTTCACCGCTAAAACGGTAAGTAGCGAAGAATCTTTATCGACCTTGATAACTGTCGCATCTGCGATGCTACTTGCCGCATTACGTATGCTTGTTGTTAAATCCGAGAGTGAACCACCAGCAAACTGTATGGTTTCCGAATGTTTGCCCGAAAAAATCGAAAAACTTCCTGCAGGTAATCTTACATCCGAGTCAACTTCAACTCCTGAGATTTGGTGTTTTGAAGCCAATTCTAAAATCTCTATGGGTCTTTCGGCCGATTTAGCAGCTCGCGATGCCTCTCCCGTGATGACACCTTCTGTGGAAGATAGAACTGATTTCGTCGCGAAAGGAGCGGTGAAGGAAGTAATAGCACGTGTTTTTGTCTGGAGGTTTGCCGTCAGGTTTTTGACTTCATTCCAGACTTGGACTTGGGCCTTTGCATACTCATTTTCTGTCTCCCAGCGTTTAACCGGGCGACGCTCCAACTCGACCAATTTTTTGATGATTTCGTTTGTATTTTGGCCGGTCATGAGACCTGGCATTGTGTATGCTGGCATCTTCTTACCTTTCTTCCCCCTCTATTGTCGTCGCATTTCCATAAAGGATTAGGAATTTACAGAATTTTTCCTTCCCGAATTCTAGAATTATGACAGCTAAGGCCCCTGAAAAAATTGAAATCGGCAACCCAAATCTATTTTTTGATCGGGAACTCTCCTGGTTGGATTTCAATCTCCGCGTTTTGGAAGAAGCTCAGGACCAAAAAAACCCTCTCCTGGAAAGGCTTAAATTTTTGTGCATCACAGAGTCAAATTTAGATGAGTTTTTTATGGTCAGGGTAGCTGGGCTTCTCAATTTAAAACGAGCTGGTATCGAAGAACAAAGCTTAAACGGAAAACGGACTTCTGAAATCATCACTGAGCTATATGCAAAAGTGGCAGACCTTGTCAAAGAACAATACGCTTGCTTAAATGACATCCTTTCCGAGCTCAAAAAAAATCATATCGTAATTGTCCAAGATCCTACTGATTTACGAGGAGAGGATATATCCTTTGTAAAAGATTATTACAAACGAGAAGTATCATCCATTCTCACCCCACTAGCAATTGATCCATCACATCCTTTCCCGCATATCTTAAATAGAACTCTTAATTTAGGTATCACTCTTTATTCAGACGATGACAAAAATAAAGTTAAAGAACTATTTGCTATCGTGCAAGTTCCAAGCGTACTGCCTCGCTTCTTACAACTCCCGCAGAAAGATGAGAACGAAGAACGTAGATACTTTCCTCTAGAAGAAATCATTAAACTTCATTTGAGCGATCTTTTTTATGGTATGAATGTAAAACAAATCCACACATTCAAAATCGTTCGTGATGCTGATATCTCAATCAATGAAGAACAAAACATAGGTGATTTGCTTACAACGATGAAGAATGAATTGAAGAATCGTATGTGGGGTGATGCGATTCGTTTGGATGTGCATAGTGGAGCAGGTCACATTAAGGATATGCTCAGAAATCTTCTCGAACTCGATGATTTCCAAGTGATGGAAATTCCAACTTTGCTTAACCTAAATGATTTAATGTTCTTTCAATCATTACGTAAAACTGGTCACCTAAAGTTTAACTTCCCACCTCCGAAGGCAGGATTTGCTTTAAAAAAGAGTGAATCAATCTTTTCAGAAATTAGAAAGGCTGACCATCTACTCCACCATCCTTATGAAAGTTTCAAATCAATCGAGGATATGTTAAAGATCGCGAGCCAAGACCCAAAGGTATTAGCGATCAAAATGACTCTATACCGCACATCGGGTGATTCTCCCATTATACAATATTTAGGTGAGGCTGCCGAAAATGGCAAACAGGTCACCGTACTCGTTGAACTTAAAGCTAGATTTGACGAAGAAAGGAATATTCGTTGGGCAAAAAAGTTAGAAGACTCTGGTGTCCACGTTGTGTATGGAGTAGTAGGATTGAAAATCCACTGTAAAATGTTACTCATCGTACGCAGAGAAGACGACAAGTTAAATCGATATGTACATTTGGGCACTGGAAATTACAACTCAACCACGGCCAGATTTTATACGGATCTAAGTCTTTTCACTGCCAACCAAGAAATCACGGAAGATGTGGCAATTTTATTCAATACAATCACAAGCTCAGGAAAAATGCCAAAACTAACAAGGATCTATGCGGCTCCTAAGTTTTTAAAGGAAGAGTTTATTCGATTGATCCAGAGGGAACTGGACAATGCAAAAGCAAAGAAGGAGGCGAGGATTATCTTCAAAATGAATTCCTTGGTCGATCCAGATATCATTCTGAAGTTGTATGAGGCCTCGCAAGCCGGTGTTAAAATAGATCTCATTATCCGGGGAATTTGTTGTTTGCGACCTGGGATTCCAAAAATTTCGGAGAACATCGAAGTCCGCTCTATCATAGGCCGTTACCTAGAACATTCAAGGATATACCACTTTCACAATGCAGGGAATTCTGAAGTTTTCTTAGCTTCCGCAGATTGTATGCCTAGGAATTTCCAGCGCAGAATCGAAGTTATGTTCCCAATCTTGGCAGAAAAACACAAAAAAAGAATCAATAAAATATTTGAGTTACTGTTAAGAGATAACACACAAGCACGTGTATTATTGCCGGACGGCTCTTACCAAAGACTGAGTCCAGGCGATGATGACCCGGCTGTAAACTCTCAAATTGATTTAGTAGAAATATAGGCAAGTACATGATTGCAAAAGAAACATCAGACCAACTCTCCAAACTCATAGGTTCAGAAAAGGTTTTCTTCAGAGAAGATGGTAAACTTGACCAAAATACCTTTGATTCTTACGGACTAGACCGTACCAAAGTGTACAGCCCCAAATACCAAATCTTACTCTTCCCTGAAAACACCGAGGACGTTCAAAAGATTGTAAAGTACGCCTATGAGAATGGCATTGCTATTGTTCCTTCCGGTGGAAGAACTGGGTATGCTGGAGGTGCAGTAGCAAAGAGTGGTGAGATTGTGATTTCCCTTGCAAAGATGAACAAGGTTTTGGACTTTGATCCATTTTTGGGCACCTTACAAGTACAAGCAGGTATGATTACAAAAAATCTACACAAAGAGGCAGAAGAGAGAGGATTTTATTTTCCAGTAGATTTTGCTGCGACAGGTTCAAGCCATATAGGCGGAAATATAGCTACCAATGCAGGTGGTGTACGAGTTGTTCAGTATGGATTAATTAGAGATTGGATTCTTGGTTTAACAGTTGTTACGGGTAAAGGTGAGATATTTCGTTTTAATGGCGAAATCTTAAAAAATAATACTGGCTACGATTTAAAGCATCTTTTCATAGGTTCAGAAGGGACTCTCGGCATCATAACTGAGTGCGTAGTAAAATTAACAAAACCTCCCAAAGACATTCGAGTCATTTTTTTAGCTGTTCCAGAATACAAAAACATTCTAGATATCTTCAAAGAAACACATAACTTTAGTTTGCCATTACTTGCATTTGAGTTTTTGACGGACTATTGCCTCAAAAAAGTAAAGGAACATTTATCTGTTTCTGATCCTTTTCCTGAATCTAGCAAATATTATGTGCTGATGGAATATGAAGTCCAAGATGAGGCAGATGAAGAAAAACTCTTTGGAATCCTAGAGACCATTACTGAAAAAGAACTGATTACAGATGGTTCCATTGCCCAAAACTCCAGGCAGAATGAAACATTTTGGAAATACCGAGAAGGAATCTCTGAGTCCCTTTCCCTTGCCCATACCGTTCACAAAAATGACATCTCCTTACCTTTGCGTAACATGGAAGCCTTCCTAGCTGATATGGAAGCTTTATTAGCAACAAAGTACCAAGGCTTTGAAGTCGCTCTCTTCGGACACATTGGGGATGGGAATTTGCACCTCAATATTGTAAAACCGAAGGAACTTTCCGATGCTGACTTCTTCGAGAGATGCAAATCAGTGGACCCTGAAATGTTTTCCCTCATTCAAAAGCACAAGGGTTCTATTTCAGCGGAGCATGGCATAGGGCTCCTCAAGAAAGACTATCTGCAATTCTCCCGCTCTGAGGCAGAAATCCTAGCGATGAGGGGCATAAAGGCGGTATTTGACCCCAAAGGCATTATGAACCCAGGGAAAGTACTGTAGGCGGCGATCCGAAGGACGGAATGCCCAATTTTTGCTTAATTTTTGAGCAAGTCTCTCTAAAAATGCTAGATTTTAATCGAAACCATGGTATTCTACAACTATGGTTCGGATTTGGATACAAGGATTCGGGATAACGTTCTTAGCGCTTTGCCTAAGTTCCTCCTTTCTTTCCAATGACCAAACGCTTGTTCGCTTAAAGGCAGGCGCTTATAAACGATCCATCGGGAATCGGCAAGGCCTTAGCCAAGTGGTCAGCCTGTCATATGGCTCTGTTGACCAAGAAGAGTCCAAAGACAAAGAAATTTCCGATTCCCTAGTTAAAAACGAAGCAAAGTTCGCATTTCCACATGAAATGGAAACGGCGGCTTTAGATCCCAAAACTGCTTCGAATCGTTCTTATCTCTTGCAAGACTCCTATTTGAGTCTGCCCCCACCAGTTTAACTCCTCTCTCCATTTAACCTGTGTTCTAAATTACTTTCAATTTAGAACACAGGAAGTTTTTATCATCACTTTTGTACAGTCTGTTTCTCATTTGCCAATAACCCTTTGACCGTCTTTGCGTACAAACGCGAAGGCGGTCCCTTTTTTAAAATAGATTGATTCTATACATTTATTTCTGAGAGTGACCTCGTGAACCTAAAATCGAGCGCAAAAGCTTTGGCCTTTTTGTTGAGCCTTATGCTTTTCCTTCCGACTGAAGCGGATGGAGGCTTTGATTCGGTATTTCTTTTCAGTCCTTCACAAGCGGCGAACTCACAAATTGATGCATCCTTTTCCATCGACGGAGAAGACTTTGCAAACTTCGCTAGGAGCCGTTGCGACTTTCTCGATTTGGTTTTGGGGGACAGCCCAAAAGAACAATTCGAAACGATTTACAATGTCGCAAGTTTTGATGACAGAAAAGATCATATTCATATCAGTTTACTTTCCTTTTTACTTTTAAATCTCCCCCCACCCGATCTTACCTAAACTATATTCTTAGCTTTGATGAACACCTGTGAGACAGGTGAATGAAAAGGTATTACGATTCTATCGTCGTACCTAAACAACATTAGGTGATTACGTGCATTTACGTCGATTTATACTATTTATATTCTTTCTGGGCTATCAGCTTGCCTATGCCCAAGAGGAAAGTCCTACAGAAAGGGCGGTTGATTCCTTGGAACGACAATTGAGCATCCAAGGCACTGGTCAATTGGGCTCTCCCTTATTTCCCAATGACAGATATGTAGACCAATCCTTGGATATGGAAACTGCAGAAACATTGCTTTGGAAAAACAACCTCCTTTTGATCGCAGCCAAGTTCCAGGTGGATGCAAAGAAAGCAGGAGTTGTTCAGGCAGGATTATATGCAAATCCCAACATCTTTATAGACCAGAGTATCTATGCAGAACCTACCCAAAGATACTTTGATACCACAAGATCTGGTCAGTCCGTCTTCCAAATCCAGCAGGTATTTTTACTCGGAGGAAAGATAGATAAAAGAGTAAAGGTAGCAGAATTAAACGCAAAGATCAGTGAACAAGAGTTCTTTGATCTGTCTCGTGCACTGATTACAAAGTTAAGAAGAACATTTTATACAATTCATTTCATGCGTAAGGCATTGAACTTTTATGACCAAAGTATTGCTTCCATCGAAAAAACAGTATCCTCATCAGAGTTAGCCTATAAGCGTCGTGCTATTTTACAGGCAGAACTCTTAAGGCTAAGGGCTCTCCTTTTCTTTCTCAAAAAAGAAAGAGAAGATCTCGCGATTCGTACCTATGAAAAAGAATCAGAATTGAAAGTTCTTTTAAACGAAGATAAATATAAACCTGCCTATATCACCTTTATACCAAAGGTAGATGAAAGAGATTTAGATTTAATAAAACCCAATGATAGTAAGTTGGATGATTTAGTAAACTACGCAAGAGACCATAGACCAGACCTAAAAATTGCCTTACAAACCCTTAGATATGAAGAAGCAAATTTAGAACTCCAACATGCAAATGCAATTCCAGACCTCGCGATCGGGCCCACATACAATAGAGGTGGAACAGCCTTCCAAAATTATTGGGGGGTGACAGCTCAGTTGAATGTACCTATTTTTGATAGAAACCAAGGTAATATTTTAGCTGCAGAAAAAGCAATCCTCGTAAGGAAACAGGAACTCAAAAATCGAATCCTTGAAGTTGAAAATGAAGTCTCGGTTGCATTTCAATCCGCACGTATCAAAGACGCATTGTACCGAAGGTTTATTGATACATATTTGAAGGACTATGCAAACCTTGCACTTGATATGATCATGAGTTACGAAAAAAAATACATCACCATACTGGAGTTTGCCGATTTTTTTGAAACATATCGATCAAGTGTAGTGGAGATGTTAAAACTCCAAACAGATCGAATGGAAGCTATCGAGAATGTAAACTATGCTGTCGGTTATAGAATTTATGTACCAACAAAATCCTCAAATGGTAGCTCCGAAAAGACAAACAAGGATTAAACTATGAAAAAATTAATCAAATCTCTAAATCGTAAAACTTTAATCATCCTTTCTGTTGCTATCGGGGTGATACTCATTTCACTGACAGTTTGGGCACTTTCCAAACCAGCAAAAGAAAAAGTCGTCCATCCTGAAAAGGCAATCGCCTACGACCAAGGAAAACGAATTGAGTTCAAGGCAAATAGCCCAGGGCTCGGCATCATTAAAACTGCTATAGTAGGTGGTGGTGGTGAGTTTGTAAGCCTCGAGGCACCGGCACGTATTCTTGCTGTAGCTTCACCATCCGTGAGCAATGGAAATAGAATTGTTCTCTTCGAATCATCAGAGTTAAACGACCTTTATGTAGGATTTGTGCATTCCAAGAACAAAGCCCACCGTTCTAGAAAAAATTTGAATCGTATCCAAGATATGTTTAAACACCGTGTTGCAACTGAAAAGGATCTTGTAGAAGCAGAAACGGATCTTGGCAATGATGTTGCAGAACTAGCAGAATTTGAAGGTAAGTTAAGAGCACAAGGTCTTAACCCAAGTGAATTGAGCACGGGAGGTATCAATAAAGCTTGGATCATATCAGACATACCAGAATCACAAATCTCTTCCTTGCAAAAAGGAAAAAAAGTAAAAGTTAACTTTGCTTCATTTCCAGATGAAGACTTTGTCGGTTGGGCAGAGGCTGTGGGCGATAACGTAGACCCCATGACAAGGACAGCCAAGATGAGGATCGCAATTACAAACACTGGTTATAAACTCAAACCAGGGATGTTTGGAACGGTTAAATTTCCTGAAGAGACAAAGGATGACTCTGTAGTTTTGCCTTACACGGCAATTGTAACGGTTGAAGGAAGAAATTATGTGTTTGTGGAAGAAAAGCCGCTGACTTTTTTCCGTAGAGAGGTGGTCCTTGGAGTCTCCACGAAGGAACGTGTGAATATTATTGAGGGATTAAAACTTGGCGAATCAGTCGTGATCCAAGGTTCGATTTTACTCAAAGGATTGAGTTTTGGATTCTAATATGAAAACTTTACTCAAACTATACATAATTTGTAGTTTTTTATTCTCACTATCTGCGGAAACAGCATATCCAAAAGACAAAGATGGGAATGATATTCTACCGAACTGGGATGCAAAACCAAGCTCAAATGAGGATAAAATAGACCAAAGCACTCTCCAGGAGAAAAAGCTACCAAAAAGTACAGATTTCTTTGTCTACGGAGCGGGCATCGGATCTCCTGCTAGCATAAATTTTATGTTAGGTTATTATTTCAAAGATTTTGTTCTAAGAGGATCCGGAGGGCGATGGAATCCACATTGGTATGGTGCTCAATTAGATTTTGGATATACATTTTGGAAAACTCCTGTCATAGCACATAGTATCTCTGCAGTCATTGGTGGATTTGAAGTCAATCCTTATGCTCCCGAAGTGGGAAGAGGTGGACAGTCTTCCTATCCTACAGGATTTGATGTGCCTGGATACCAAAATAGAAATCCAACATACGAAGATCTGATCATTCGATCCTATGTAAATTCAGTAGACCCAAATTTAGCACTTCTTTTCGAATACCAAAGCCGAGATAACCAAAAAGTTTATCTCAGCCAAAGATATGTAGGTCTCACCTATGATATCCTTTTAGGTAATTTTTTCTTACAATTGGGAGGTGGTATCGGTCAAGGCGATTATAGAAACCCACAGCTCCTCCTTCAACTGGGTTATCTCTTCGATACAAGGTAAGAACAATGATCGGTAATTTTATAGAACAAGCACTTAAATATAGAATTTATACACTAGGAGCAGCTTTAGTATCTGTTCTTTTTGGAATTTGGGCATGGATTGATATCAGAAAAGAAGCATATTCTGATATTGCAGATACACAAGTAAGGTTGATTGCAAAATTCCCAGGTAAAGCTGCCGTAGAGGTAGAAGAAAGAGTTACCTTACCTATCGAACGTGTATTAAATGCGATACCAAATGTTGTCGTTAGGCGATCTCGAACAATCAATGGACTAGTCGTTTTTCAATTTGTTTTCCAAGATGGCACGGATGATTATTTCGCAAGAATGCGACTCATGGAGAGAGTTGCGGATGCAGATATTCCTGAAGATGTACAACCTGCACTTGGACCCATGAGCTCTCCTGTAGGCGAAATCTACCGTTATGTCTTAGATTCCAAAGGAAATCATACACCTATGGAACTCCGGACAATCCAAGATTGGATTGTAATGCCTAAAATGTTACAAATCCCTGGAATCGCAGACGTGGTAACTTTTGGTGGTTTACCAAAACAATACCATGTAGTGACCTCGCCCGACAAATTAATAAGATATAAATTAACGATTCGTGATGTAATCGAAGCAATCCAAGAGAATAATTTGAACACAGGGGGAAATCTTTTACTCCAGGGAGAGCAAGGATTTCCAATTCGTTCTTTGGGTGCGATCCGCGATCCTAAACATATAGAAGACATTGTTGTAAAAACTGTGAATGGTGTACCAGTTTTTATCCGAGATTTGGGTTCCGTGGAAATTTCCCATCCAATCCCAAGTGGAGTTTTAGGCTATACCTTCCAAAATGACATTGATGGATTGATTGATGTTGACTCTTCCGTTCAGGGATTGGTCGCAATGCGCCGCTGGGGAGATCCCAACGAGATGGGTGAAAAGATCCGTGCAAAAGTAAATGAAATCAACGAAAAGTATATGCCTGAGGGCGTACAACTCAAAAACACTTATGATAGAACGGATCTCGTAAATTATACTCTTCGCACTATAGGTAAAACACTCATCGAAGGTGTGATGGTTGTAAGCTTAGTATTGATCTTCTTTATCGGAAGCGTCAAAGCTTCGATGGTTGTTGTAGCCACCATACCCTTTGCGATGCTTTTTGCTTTCTTACTCATGAACTTGACTGGAATTCCTGCCAGCTTACTCTCTTTAGGTGCTATTGACTTCGGCATCATTGTTGATGGAGCAGTCATTATGGTAGAAAATATCATGCGCCGTTATAGAGATGCAAGTCCAGCAGAGAAACAGAAAGGGATCATTGCCTTCACGAGAGATGCATCTGCGGAAGTTGGCACAGAAATTTTGTTCTCGATCTTGATCATCATATTAGCATACTTGCCTATTTTCTCATTTGAAAGGATTGAAGGAAGATTGTTTAAGCCGATGGCATTTACGATTTCTTTTGCCATTCTTGGCGCATTGATCTTTGCAATGACTGTCATCCCGGTGCTGATGTCGATCATATATAGAAAGTACTTTGTGTCCACAAATCCTGGTCCTATCGAGTGGCACAACCCCTATTACCATTGGCTAGAACACAAGTATGAAGGATTGATTCATTTAATCGTTTCGCATTCAAAAAAGGTAGTGAAGGTTACCTTCAGCATTGTATTCTCTCTCCTTGCCCTTGGGATGTATCTTTTGGGAACAGAATTTCTTCCTGAGATGGATGAGGGCGGTTTTAATATAAGAATCTTTTTTCCCGTTGGGATATCTCTTCCCGAGGCAAGAAAATTTATGCCTACGATCAGAAAAACGATTTATAAAAATGAGCAGGTGAATGTGGTCATATCGCAGCTGGGTCGAAATGATGATGGAACCGACCCACTGCCGCCTAACCGTTTGGAAGTCTTAATCGGATTAAAAGATTACGCTGATTGGAAAGAGAAAATCACAAAACAAGAACTCTTACTTCGAATGAAAAATGATCTCGAGGCGACCTTGCCAGGTGCCCGTGTAAGTTTTTCTCAGCCGATCATGGACAATTTATCCGAGGCGATCATGGGAACAATTGCGGATTTGGCCGTCTTTGTCTCTGGAAACGATTTAAAGATCATGCGTGAAATTGCTTCCGAAGTACTCGAGATTGTAAAGGATATGCGTGGGGCCAGTGAATATGGAATTGAACAGGAAGCGGATAGCCCTCAGCTTACCATCCAAATTGATCGAGAAAAAGCTGCTAGGTATGGGATCAATGTAATAGATATCCAGCAGATGATTGAAGCGGCGATAGGTATGCAAAGAATTAGCACTCTCTACGAGGGTCCATCTGACACTCCCCCCAAAACTCCTGCTAGGTTTGGTATCGTAGTACGTTTTTCCAAAGATTATAGAGCCTCAAAACAAGCGATAGAAAATATGCCGATCATTTCACCGAAAGGAGAGAGAATCCCCTTATCGGAGTTAGCTGATATACAAGTAGTTGATGGCCCAACCATGATCTTTCGCCAAGAGGGAAGACGTGTTGTTACAGTTAGAACAAACATTCGTGGTCGTGACCAGGGTGGATTTGTTGCTGAATTACAAAAAAAAGTAGCAAAAACAATCAAACTTCCGGAAGGGTATGAGATAAAGTACGGGGGTCAGTATGAAAATCTAGCTCGTGTGGGCAAAAAACTAGCATTGGTGATCCCAATTACCATTCTCATCATCTTTGGTATCTTATATATGTTATATAGGAACTTAAAGTATGTTTATGTTGCTCTAGCATGTATTCCCTTGTCTTTATTGGGCGGTATCTATGCTCTTCTACTTCGAGGATACTACTTCAATGTTTCCGGTGGTGTTGGATTTATTTCCTTATTTGGTATCGCCACAATGTCCGGGGTATTATTTGTTTCGAGAACGAATTTTTTACTCATCGAAGAACCCAATCTGTCCACGAAAGAGGCAGTTAGTAAAGCCGCTGTTATTCAGTTAAGGCCGATGCTTATGACCATGCTCCTTGCACTTCTCGGACTCATTCCAGCTACATTGGGTACCGGAGTGGGATCTGATATACAGAGACCTCTAGCTACTGTTATCGTAGGTGGTTTATTTTCTGCAATGTTACTCGTGTTAACTATTTTACCTTCTCTCTATTTGGTCGTTGTGGGTGAAAGAAAAGTGGCTGGGGTATCGTTTACACCATCCGATGCTCCATCACAAAACACGACTAGATTTTTTGAGACGAATGCAGAGGAAGATGAAACAACGAACCGCAAGGGGAAACAGAAAACAAAGAAGAAAAAAGATAATAATTCAAATAAGCCAAAACAGTCCTTCCTGGACGGTTAGATTGGACTAAAACTTCATTGAAAAAGCAAATACCACGAGATCTTCCTTTTGGGAAGATCTCGACTGGTAATCGAAAATCGCATCTCTCGACCTTCTGTAGACATATTCAATTCTAAGCATTGCAGGATCGAAACTCAGGATATCCAACGTAGCTGTATACCCATTTGTGATAAATCCATTACGAGTATTTGTGCTAGCAACAACTTGCAGAGGGTCATACATTCTTTCCGCACGAAGAGCGACTCGTAAATCTTCATTGATTCGATAGCTGAGCCAAATGGTTCCCTGATACCATTGGCGATATGCTTTTGCCTCTTCTGATCTATAAATAGGCAAGCTTGGATTGATTTGGCTTAGCCAGGGCTCGTAGGAAAGACTCTCTTTTGCTTTTTGTGCACCAATATCAAATTGGAAAGCCAATGACCATTGGTCGAAAAAGTTCCATTCTAAAATCGTATTGTTGTAAAATCGATATTGTTTTCTTTCGAAGTTAGCTGCTTCATTTCCAACAAATTGATTTAATGTTAAAGTTAGAGTTGGTGTAAATTTATATTTGATCTGTGAGCCAAAGGCCTTATCTTTATTATTATCAGTGATATTCTGCCAACCGTTTAGAATCTGTACTTGAAAACTCAATTTATCAGATACACTATGTTGCAATCGAACACCCGAAGAATAATACGGAACGTAATCGAGTGCAAGTGCTCGAGTATAATTTACATTGTTTTGTGAAATCCAAGACTCGTGCCCAATATTTCCAAAAAAAACTCCCGCATCTAACCATGTTCTTTTGAAAAGTCGTACACCTACGAAGGCTTCTTGGATATTTCGAGTTGATACTTGGTTGGAGCTATTGTCTTTTTGCACTTCTGCGGCTGTATTGGCAATGACAGATGTCCCCCAATGCATAGCTATCCTTCCCCTATACCTTTCTTCTTCTACACTTGCTTCGATATGCAGAAGATTTATATTGAATTCTTGGTTGCGGATAGCTTGGGTTGTGTAGTTCCTTTCTTTGGCCTTAGGTCGGTTGTTATTATAAGAATAATAAGTATCAACAAATGCACCAAACTTTACTTTGTTGTTGATCGCATTTTGTTTATCGACCAGAACCTTTTCTTCTTCCGCAAACAAGGGGATCCCTATCAAATAGGCAGAGAAAAAGAAAATGAAAAAATGCCTGATACGAAAAGTGCAAGCATTGCTTTTCATGATTCAGGCCGACAAATTGCCTTTATTTTTTTAAGAGTTCCTTCATTTCTTTTCGGAAGCTGAGTAAGTCTTCTGGAACAACAATGAGTTTCTTTCGGTAATTCTTTTTGTAATCTTTTTTGAACTTGGTGTGACAGGATTTACAAGTATCTTCCGGCTTACCTTGTGCAAGTTTGCTATCTATGATTTCCTTCCAATCAGCTTTGTCTGATTCAGGTGCCATATCAGGAACTTTTTCTAGAATTTTATTGAGATAATCTACATTTCCTTTTTTGTCATACAATTTTGTTGCAGGCTTTGTATAATCTTCCATAAAATCATGTAAGGTCATCTCCACCGTTTTACTTTTGTTTGTTTTTTGTGCGACTAAAGCCACTGAACAAAATAGTAAACTAAGTATCCCGATCAAACAAACATAACGTTGCATATTATTTCTCCTTTCTCTTGGATTTTTAATATCAAACATAGGACTGACTAAGCAAGTCCGATTTTCGAAGAACTCTATTTTCGATATTAATTTTCCCAAGTCCATTCCAATTTATTTTTCCCGTATACTCATCCTGATACTCACCAAGGGCCTCGATAAATGATAGTGGCAACCCCGCCATCTTTCGTGTCTCTGGGAAGTATACAAAGCCTTTTGCGCGCCTAGGAGTGAATGGAAATGAGATAAGAGATTGGTAATAAGCCCAGGCGTCCGTTTGGAAACTTTCCGAAGTTTTTAGTATTTGCACCCCTCTCTTTACATGTTTGATCTCATCTTCAAAGACCTGCACCATGATCTTGGCCGTCTTCTCATCACCATGCTGTAAGAACGCTTGAGCATAGATTTGCGAAAAATCTAAATTCGCGCCTTCGAAACTTAAGGACATGATGGCACTAAACTCTTCAATCGAATGCATGCGATCAGTTTGTTTCCAAAACAGATAGTTCAGAGGGATGTCTCCAAATGTGACTCCAAAATCATTCATCCGATCCAAATAGAGTTTTAGGTGAGTTTGTTCTTCTTCGATTGTGCGTAAAATTCCCAATTTAGTTTTATGTGAGATATTAGGAAACGCAAGTAAAGCCCAGGAAAAAAGCTCAATGGCCATTAGTTCATGGTTTGCAAAATGGTGCAAAGCCAAACCACGCTGTGAAAGTTGATTTAAATGTTCGATCCTAGGAATCTTTGATTTCTTCTTCGAAAACTGTAAATGACTTGGCCGACCTGGGCTTGTGATCCTCAGAGAGACTTGATTTTCATCCGAGAAAAGATCGGGCGGAACTGGCAATAGTTTATCTTCCAAGCTGGTGGACAATAACAAATGTTTAGCGTAGTCTGATATAAATTTCATCGAAAGAACAATTTAGGATGTCTAAATTCAGGATATTATCTGACCGAAGTGCGAAAAGAATTTTTCTAGATGGAAAAACTCAATTTTTACCAACAAGTTTATGAAATTGTAAAACAAATCCCATTTGGGAAGGTCACAAATTATGGGCACATAGCTTTGCTCTTAGGAAAACCGAGAGCAGCGAGGGCTGTAGGATATGCTTTGACTGCGCTCAAAAAAGACCAAGAACAACATGTTCCCTGGCAACGAGTCATTGCAAAAGACGGACGGATTCCTTTCCGAGGCGATTTGTTAAGAGCAAGTCTCCAAAAAAAAATCTTACTCTCTGAAGGTTTGGTTTTCGATGCCTCAGAAAAGATTGATTTAAACAAACAGGGTTGGTTTCCTGAATGAATATGACTGAGTCTCTTCCTATTGTATTAACAATTGCTGGTTCTGATTCTGGCGGTGGTGCAGGTGTCCAAGCTGACCTAAAAACCTTCTCCTCACTGGGTGCTTTTGGAACCACAGTATTCACTTGCCTTACTGCACAAAATCCTGATGGGGTTTCTGCAATCCATACCGTTTCTTTAGATTTCATAAAACAACAATTAGATGCAGTTTTTCAGTATTTCCCAGTGCTTGCCTGTAAAACCGGTATGCTCTTTTCTGAAGAAATTATATCCTTGGTTTCAGAATATATGCGCTCAAAGCCTGTCAAACTAGTCGTTGATCCAGTGATGGTGGCGACCAGTGGCGCGAAACTACTGCAAGACGATGCCATTCTAGCTCTCAAAGAAAAATGTATCCCCCTTGCCTCATTGATTACCCCCAATTTGGATGAGGCAAAATTATTGCTTGGAAAAGATATCCCTAGTTCTTCCGCCTTGGAAAGTGCAGCTAAGGAATTGTATGAGATCTACAAGGTACCAATTTTATTAAAAGGTGGACATTTAAAAGATAGCAAATCCGCAATTGATGTTCTCTTCGATGGTAAGGCTATCTATTCATACCAAAAACCATTTTTAGATTTGGTAAACACACATGGTACAGGTTGTACATATTCCTCAGCAATCACCACATTTTTGGCAAAAGGTGATTCATTACCAGAAGCGGTAGGTAATGCAAAGGAGTACTTACACAGGGCACTTGAGACATCTGTGACCACTGGCAAAACAAAACATCTATTTCATTTTGCTAAAGATTAGTACTCGATATTCAACTCTTTGATCTTCTTGTCTAATGTGTTTCGATTGATTCCCAAATACTTTGCAACTCGCGTTTTGGTATAACGAAACTTTTTCATTGCATACTGGATCAACCTGGACTCGACCTCGTTCACAACGATCTCCATGGCTCGACCGTCTAGATTGTCCAATTGGTTGGGTGTCAATTTGCCCGAAGTAAAATCTAGGGCATCTTGTTGGCTAACACCCTCACTAATCGGCATTTGGCTGACTTCAACCAATGGTTCCCCATTGACTTCCAAACTACTAACCAAATCAGAGAAGTCATCTTCTGATAAAAGTTCATCTTGGGACAATACAACAGCACGCTCAATTACGTTTTCCAACTCGCGAACATTCCCTGGCCAAGGATAGCGTAAAAGAATACGACTGGCTTCACGAGTAACACCTCTTATATTTTTATTATTATCCTTTGCATACTTTTCAACAAAGTGGTTGATGAGTAATGGGATGTCTTCCGTTCTTTCCCTGAGTGGCGGTGTATTGATTTTAACAACATTTAAACGATAAAAAAGATCTGCTCTAAACTTTTTCTCTGCTACCAATTGTTCAAGTTCCGCATTTGTTGCCGCGATGATGCGCACATCTACTTTTTTCGCTTTCGTAGATCCAATCGCTTCTATCTCCCGTTCTTGCAAAACACGAAGTAGCTTGGATTGCAAATTTAAATCCATCTCGCCGATTTCGTCTAAGAAGATAGTTCCAGTGTCCGCTAGCTCAAACTTTCCCTTTTTATCGCTCACAGCTCCCGTGAAAGATCCTTTTTTATGACCGAATAATTCACTTTCGAGAAGGTTTTCCGGAATAGCGGCACAATTGATTTTTATAAATGGGTTCTCGGCTCTTGTGCTGTTATAGTGGATCGCATTTGCAATCATTTCTTTCCCAGTTCCAGATTCTCCCGTGATCAAAACAGAAGCTCTCGAATCAGCTACCAATTGAATTTTTTCAAATAACTTCTCCATGATAGAGGCTTTTCCAATCAAAGAACCAAATTTATATTTATTTTTTAATTCTCTCTTTAATTGTATGTTTTCTCTCGAGATTTCTTTCTTAGCCTCTTCTACAAGGTTTTGTATTTTGATTGTTTGGGAAATGATAGAGGCAACAACCTGGAGAAAGTCCAAATAAGATTTTAAGTCTGTATGTTTGTGTTGGACTACAAAGGCATTTACAACGCCCAAGATGTTTTGTTCACTTGAAATCGGAGCACAAAGCAAACTTACGTTATTCGGATCATGTTTAAAATGAGATAAATATCCAACTCTATTTAAAAAATCTGGATGGGAAGCTACTGATTCAACGATGATCGCATCACCTGATTCAAAGACCTTTCCAGTAATGCCCTCACCAGGTTGGTAAGTGCCCTTTTCAAATTCTTCTTGGCTTAGTCCACAAGCTGCCACTATCCTTAAAAGCCCCTCTTCTTTTTTATAGAGAACGATGCTTCCTTTTTCCAATCGCAACGATTTTTCTATCGTCGACATGATTGCATCAAAGATCTCATTGAGGTCCAGAGTATTTGTAACAACCTTTGAGATTTCAATTAATGTAGATTGGATTTTTGTCTTTTGCTCCAAATTGCGTATTGTTTGTAAGTTTTTAAACACTTGGCCTGCTTGGTTTGCCAGAACGCTTACAATCTCCAACATTTCCGCAGTAAAGGCATTGAGCCTATTAGAATCTAAGGAAATAATCCCGATCACAGAATCATCCACAATCATTGGAGCAACTAACTCAGATTTGATGTCTTCTTTGATTTGGATGTAATCTGGATCTTTGGAAACATCATTGATCAGTTTGGCTTTCCCTGTCGAAGCCGCGACTCCTGTTATCCCTTGGCCAATTTTGAGTTTGGTCTCTTTGAGGATTTGTTGGTTGAGCCCTCTCGAAGTGACGGCATCTAAAACGCCCAATTTTTCATCTATGAGCATCAAGGAGCCAGATTCCACCGCACAAATGTGAATGCAACGGTCCAAGATCAGCTCCAATAGGCCATCGGGATCCTGGGTCGAGTTCATAGCCGTTGCTACATCATGAATGGACTGGATGGGATTCATTTTCTTTGTGCTCATATCTATGCTCTATAATACTGCGTCGTGTACAAATTATTGGCAAAACCACATGCACACCTTTACCCAATATAGCGTACTATTTGGGCACTTCATCTATTTTTTGTGCATTTAGAGGGAAAAATTTCCTGATCCCTCAATTTTACCAAGATTTGCCTATACATTAAGCACAAACCGTACCAGTTTTTGTCCGATTGCGGAAAATACTTGTAGAAACCCTGAATTTCGTAGTGAATGAGCCAGAGTATGGATATATCTCCAGTAGAAGAAAGATTATGCCTGTTATGCCAGGAAGCACAGATTCCAAGCGGAGTCACCAAACAGGGGCGCTTCTACTGTAACACTTGTGAGAAGGAGTGGATTTTAGAAAAACGAAAGATCCCTCGCTTGGGAAAAACGGTTCTCACCTCAGAAGAAAAAACAGAATTTTTACTGGATTGTTTGTCACTCTTCAATTCATCGATCAGTCTTGAGGATTTACTTTCACGTTTCAGTGAACTGATACAGGAAAGGTTAAAAAGGGAAAAAATAGCCATTTTTATCGCAAATCTAGAATTAGGTGACATTAAGCTAGCCTATTATTCTGCAAAACAAAAGAGTTTACAAAGGGCTATAAAAAGAATCAATTTAGACTATGATTTAAGTTTTGGTGCGCTCATTGAAACAATGGCAAAAAGAGAATCTCGGTTCTATTCTCTTAATGAACAAAACCATCCCTTCTATCAATTTTATGCAAATCTCACAGGCACCAAATCACAATTGGTAATACCAATCTTGTATGCAAATACGGCCGTGGGCATGCTCGCCGTTGATTATGAAGAAGAAGACTATTCTGACTATATTGAAGACCAAGAAGTGTTACAATTGGTAACGGGTCAGTTTGCTGTTGCCCTTAGAAATTCTTTATTATATTCAAAATCTCAAAACCAATCCAAGAACTTTCAGAGTTTGCATACGGCAGCCCTTACCTTAAGTAAACTATATCTAGACAAACATGATGAGATGATTCGTATGATTCTCCTCACGCTTTGTGGAATCGTCGAATCCACCGTAGCCTGTTTGATCGAAAAACCCAAGACAACAATGCATGTTAAGGTCTTTACACTTTTTCGAGATTTAGATAATTTTAATATTAAGACCGAAACGAGTACGGTGAATGTAGCAACGCTAACTCATTTATTCCATAAGAAAGATAGCTTTACTCTAGACCCAAAGGAATACCCAATTTTTGAGAGTATGGAAATCAAAGGTAAGGAGATTGTTGTCATTCCAGTCTCACTAGAAAATGGCTCAGAATTTTTATTTGTTTTGGCCAAACCAGATACAAGATTTCCTCAAGATGAATTAGAAGCACTCAATGCATTCGTATCACTTGCTCGCATAACCATGGAGAATGCCAATTTATATGAAAACCTTTCCAAAAAAGAAAGATTGGAGAAAGAGATAGAAATTGCAAAAGAAATCCAAGCAACTCTACTTCCTAGAAAGACTCCGGATATTTCATTTTTAAAATTTGCTGGATTTATGATGCCTGCACGCGGAATTGGTGGTGATTATTATGACTATATTCTTTCACCTAACGGAAATGAGCTTTATTTGTGTATTGGTGACGTGAGTGGCAAAGGAGTGGCAGCTGGGCTTGTTATGGCTACGGTGAGAACCATCCTTCATTCCTTGGTCAGAGTAAAGGATTCTCCTTGGGACATTATTAGCGATATCAATAACTACTTATTTTCGAGTTATCGAGATGCTGTGACACCTAGGTTTATGAGTCTAATTTTACTCCGATGGAATTTTGAAACCAATGAAGTCGTGTATTCGGGCGCAGGTCACGGTAACTTTCTCATCTACCGGTCTGAGTCCAAGAGTATAGAGTCAATCGATACAAAAGGTGTCATTTTGGGAATCAGTGCTGACATCAATACTTACAAAAATGAACAAATCCTGACAGTACATCCCAAAGATACCATTCTGATGTTTACAGATGGTGTTGTGGAAGCTTACAATGAATCCGAGGAACAATTTGGCGAAGATGCTTTACAAAACTCATTTTTGTCCTCTATAGAAAGTGAACCAAAAATGATACTTGAATCCATTTATACCAATCTAAAGGCCTTTACGAAATCGAAAGAGCAACATGATGATATCACGATGGTAGCGATTCGAAAACAGTGAGTCCTACATTCGCTTTACATCAGATTTTTGAAACTCTACTGCAGAGGTTGGGGAAAGCAATTGCCCTCCGCTTTTTCCAGACAGAGCGTATTGTTATTTCCTATTCAGGAGGGAAGGATTCTACACTTTGCCTCGCCTTTTTTTCATACCTTCAAACAGAATATAAGTTACCTGAACCTCATGTTTTCCATCTAAACCACCAAATCAGAAACAACGAGGCTCAAGAACAAGCCATTGAATCATTTTTAAAAGCAAATTTTACAAACGTAACTGTAAAAAAAAAAATATTCCCAAACTAGCAGCACGCCTTAAAAAAGGGATCGAAGAAACAGGGCGTATTGTTCGTTACAAAAGTTTAGAAAGACTTTCGCAAACCGGGTTCTTCGTTACCGGCCATCATTGTTTTGACTATTTGGAATCAATGTTACTTCACCTAACGAGAGGAGGAGGAAAGGGTGCATTGGAAACATTAGGTCCTCTATCCAAAAATAGATTTTTGCCATTGGTGTTTTTAGAAGACCATGAATTGTATGAAGCTTACCAATCCTTAACAAATCTCTATCCTATTTTCGAGGATGAAAGTAATGTGGACCAGAGTTACAAAAGGAACCGGATCAGATCCCAAATATTACCCAATCTTGTTAGCGAAGGAATGAATGCATATAGAACCTACTGGAACTTTCATGAATGGGAAGAATTTACAGATAAAGATCTTGCCGATGGGAACTCTCCATCAGTAGATTATTTAAAACTTTCTGATACAAACTGGAACAAACTTTCGCGAGCCAAACGTAAAATATGGATAGATTCACATTTAAAAATGATGGACCTTCCACCTTTGTACCGCAACCAATGGGATGAAATTCTTTCACAAGAAAACAATACAAAGATTAGATGGGAGTCTTCCAAACTCATCATTTATAAGGTGAAAGGTAAGGATCTTTATCTCTTAAGAAAAGATTCTCGCCTCTTCCAAACTCCAAAGCTCCTTCAGAATCAGGGAAGTTATTATATTGAATGGAATCGCGAAACCAGAGAAATTCCAAGCTTATCTAACGAATATACGATTTCCACTTGCCAGGCAGGTGACAGGATACAGTATCGATGGGGGAAAAAAGAACTTTCAGAAATCATGCGAGAATTACAAATACCTGAACCGATTCGTCGGTTTATTCCCATCCTAAGAACAGAGGATACTCTCCTTATCGTTTTTTTGTCTATGTTTGATAAATCACTCAAAGACATTCACTCGGAGTTCTCATGAAATACCATGAGGAGATTCACTTTCCGTTCACAAAGTATTCTTTGTCAATTGGCACAGCAGATGATTTTTCTCAAATTCCAGAAGAACCTTTGGTCGGATTTGTGGGAAGGTCAAATTCAGGGAAATCATCTTTACTCAATGCCATCACCAACCAAAAAGGTTTAGCAAAAGTTTCGAAATCACCTGGCAAAACAAAACTTGTCAATTTATTTACCACCAAACAAGGATTCCATTTGGTTGATCTACCTGGCTTCGGGTATTCAAAGGCTTCTCACAGAGAACATAAATCGATGATGGAATTATTGGATCGATTTTTAAACCAAGTACAAAATTTAAAAGTCTTGTTTATATTAATCGATGCGCAGAGAGAATTTCCAGCAGAAGAAGTATCGATGATAGAAACTTGCCAAAAAAAGAAAATTAGGCCAGTCGTTGTTAGAACAAAAGCGGATAAGTTAAACCAACGTGAAAAAATTCATATCGTTAGAGATGCGGAAGAGATTATGAACCACATTGGTATTCCTTTTCCATATTTTCTTTGTTCTAGCACGAATGGTAAAGGCATCAATGAGATAAGAAAGTTTATATTTGATTCCCTGGGCATCAGCCAGGTTAAACAAGAGCGTTAAATACACCACCAGCTTTTGTTTCATTCCCAACCTGCATCATTCCGAATATGTTTGAAACCATGAGCTTTCTAATGTCAGTCAACATATCAAATGATTCTTTTAAGGCTTCTTTCATTTTTAGAATACGAACTTCTTCCTCAAGCCTTCTTTTTTCAGACTCCATTTCTTTCTCACGTTCGCTTTTTGAGGTAGGATCGATCGAATTATTAAAAGAGGAGGTTTCTTTTGATTTTTGAGACCCTAACTTTTGTTCTAGATCCTTGATTTTAGTTTCCAACTCTTCTTTTTTAAGTTGGTCGTTTTTCTCGGCAGAAGAGACGGAATCCTTTTTGTCTTTTTTCTTTGATTCTTCTAAGGATTGTTCAAATCTATCCTTTAGCGACTTGCCATCCGAATAAGGTTCAAGTTTTGGGTCTCGTCTCTCTTCGGTTTCTCTTTTTTGAGTAATCGCACTGGTTTCTCCACTAACGGCCACCATTCGACCATCTCTGAACTCATAGTTAATCTTGACATGAATGTCTCTGATTTCACTGCCAGAACGCAGGGCCTCTTGCTTAAATTCTTGCACATGTCCTAGTTCATGTGAGATTACATGTAAGGGTGACATGGTCTCAGGAGCACTTTCCCGACGGCCATGGCCTATGTAACTTACACTTCGGTCCTGATAGGCCTGAGTGTGGAGCAGATTGTTCGCAGCTGAAACGTTCATAGGAAAACTCCGAAATCCTGATGGGTACTTCGGCTTATCTTTGGATTAGATAATTATTTTTTGAAAAAAAGAAAGGAAAAATCGTGCCGAGAATCAGGTTCTAGGCACGAAACAGGATTTATGGATAATTTTTCACACAGCGGACATAATTTCGATCTGTCTTCACTATTCTCTTCTCTTGACCAAAGGATTCTCTGTCAAAAGAAACAGCAATGGCAGTCGTTCCTTCAAAGTCAGTGACTTCAGACCAACCCGACCAATAATCACCTTCCACTGTGCTCGGGAAGTTAACTAGTAAAAGGTTTCGCCCACCTGCGGTAAGCCTTTGCAATTCAAAAGGATTGGGAACTCGGTAGCCACTTCCTAGAGAAGCGCAAGCTGCATAGAGTTCGCTTGTTCCTTGGATTGCAATCTCAGAAGTAGCTACAAGTGTTTGCGGAGCCGCAACGCGATTGCAGGCATGTGTCCGAGAGTCACAAAAGGCAAGCTGCCTAGCCCCATACTTAAATGGGTCTTGTGGGTTGAGTGCCGAGCCTGCAGGCGCTCCGAGACAGTCATTGTTGGCTTGGCGAAAGACCTGTCCTACACTGCATTTGCGCCATTCTAGACCCGCAGCTGTGTCAATGATTGTGCCAGTTCCAGTGTCCCTTAACTGTACATTGGACGCAAGGCCCAAGAGTAAGACATTAAAATCTTCTGGGCTCAGACCGAAATTGTCCTCTACTGGCTTTGCTTCACAATTCAGCAAAAGAAGGAGCGGAAGGAGAATACTAACTGATTGGAAAAGTTTGATTAAACTCATGATTGTTCCCTAAAAGATATGGCTAAAGTTCACGAAGAGCTGTGAGTCTTCCGCTGAACGCGCGTAGTCAAAGTATATTACCGTTGCCTGGTTCCATGGAATTCGTAAACCAATCCCGCGAGAGTGTTTGTAATTTTTGAGATTAACATCTCCTGTCCGGTCCCAAACTCGTCCAACATCGTAAAAAGGAACCAACTGGAAATCAAAATGCTGCCCCCAAACATCTACTGACCAAAACTTCCATCGGATTTCAAAGTTTGCATAGGCCATTGTTTGCCCCACAAATCGATCTTGTTTGTAACCACGGATGGTAGTTCTACCACCGAGTCCTGATTGGTTGGTTTCAGTTCCCCACATGTTTCTGTATTCATAGAAAGGAGCATCTCCATTGGTTTGGACGATCGCACCTCTCGCAGCTAATACAAATTTTTCGAGAAGCTCAGGCGGTTTCTTGGTAAAATAGTCAACTGGACTGATAAATATACGTCCTGAGACCATGTTTTTATTAAATTCATAATTGGAGCCAATGGCTCTCGTAGAACGCTCGTGAGTGGCTTCTAAAAACAACCCACGATTAGGATCTGGCTCAAAGTCACGTGTATCGTAAACGATACCAACTCGCACGTTGTTTGTGAAACCGCCATTAAATCCAAGGATTTTGCCATCCTTCTGGTCACGTGTCAAACGTGTTTCGCCTTGTGGAGTGGTAATCGTTCTATCTGTATCCCAAAGTGCCAAAGGAAATCCACCAATTTGGTCATAAGCTCCAAATTTTGAATCATAACTTTTGCCGTCAAAAGTTCTAATTGTTTGTTTTGATAGACGAACTCCCGCAACCGTTCGCAAAGTTCCGCCTAAGAATGAGTATTCGCCCGACGCACTTACTTCAGGTGATTCAAAATCATATCGGTTGTAACGAGAATTAGTAACAACAGGAGCTTCGCCAACTCCTGCATCTCCTGGTCGGCGGAAGGCTAAGTTTTCTTCATAATCTGCAAATGGTGCATTTCGTACGACTCTACCGGCAGGATCGTTTCTTTCGATATAGGAAAGCGGACGAAGTGTATCCTCACCGATTCCAAAGTAGAGAGAGTTTGGGTTTCTAGAGTAGATCAAGTCACCACGTAATCTCCATTTCGTATCGAAGATATAAGGTGCATCAATGCTAGCCCAATGGTATGGAGCATTTTTTGTTGTATTGAAGTACTGCGCAAATATCCGCACACGGTACGGTGTGTATTCAAAAAGCGGGTTTTTTCTGTCCCCATTGTAAAAGTAAAGTACCCTTGCACCGTAGCCTATCCCAACGTTTGGATCGGAATTGATCAAAGGGAGACCAGTGAAGTATCCCCCCTCTTTTTTCTTAACTAGGTCCTTTTCCGCCATCCTTCGTTTCTCATCGATTTCAAACGGAAGGTCCGTTCTGGGCGGGCGTGCCTGAGCTAACAATGCGATGTTCGAAAAAAGAAACAAAACTACGGCAATTCTCAAAAAAATTGAAACCATTATCCACCTATTGCTTCAGTAAGCTGTGATATGGTTCCCAAAATCCTAAGAATTGTCAAATAAATTCAGAACATTATGTTTTTTCTTGGCTGATTTTGTCCAAAATGACAAGAGATGCATCCTGTTTTACGATTTCCCCAAGAGCTACGAGAACCTGGTTCACCTGGCAGGCATAGGGAGCCAAAATTGCATTCTCCATCTTCATTGCTTCGAGGACCAGCAGGACCTCTCCTTTCTGAAAGGATTTGCCCATTTCCGCCTGTAGTTGGATGATCTTTCCTGGCATAGGGCTCCTGATTTCCGGGTTTTGGGACTCCTCGCCTGAAATCTCCCTTTCCTTTCGAAGAAAAGTCCATGTTTCACCATCATAGTGTATGAAAACCTTCTCCCTCTCCAATAGATAGGTTAGAACAGAATCATCAGCGAAGACCACCTGACCACTGAAAGCTGGTAGTTTTTTTACAGATTTGATTTTTGGTAATGCTAATGTTTCATTTTTTCCATTCGATTGTATCTGCACAAAGTTCTCAAATGTGGATACATTCACTATGTTTTCAAGGAATTGAAAGGAGACTTTCATGATATCACCTCTTGGTTCCAAGGATCCACTGTTGATTTTATGGAAGCTACCATGCCGGCGTAAGCTAATTGGAACTTTGGATCTAATTTTTCTCTCTGTAAAATTGTGTCTTTTTCTGCAATCGTATGGGTAGAAAAGTGACCAGATCTGAATTCAGTCAAACCAACTAAACTTTGTAAGAAGGTTAGATTGGTTGTGGGGCCGAACACAATGCATCTTTTCAGAGCATCTAATGTCTTTTCAATAGCGAGATCTCTAGTTTCTGCATAGCAGATAAGTTTTGCAATCATAGGATCATAATAGATACTAATTTCAGATCCCGTTTGGACTCCTGCATCAATGCGGATTCCTTCACCTTCTGGGAATTGGAGAGCATGGATCTTACCAATGGACGGAAGGAAACCTTGTTTTGGATCCTCGGCATAGATTCGGACTTCAATCGAATGGCCTTTTTGTTCGGGGGTTTCGGGTAGAGATCCACCTTCAGCTATTCGTATTTGAAGTTCCACAAGATCTAAGCCAGTTGTCATTTCCGTGACAGGATGTTCCACTTGTAAGCGAGTGTTCATTTCTAAAAAATAGAACTCTCCCTTTTCACCTAATATAAATTCTACGGTGCCAGCTCCTCGATAATTGACAGACTTTGCTGCTTGGATGGCTGCACTGGCCATTTTTGCTTTTAAGTCTTTTGGAAAATTGGGTGCAGGAGTTTCTTCTACAACTTTTTGGTGCCTTCTTTGCATGGAACAATCCCTTTCGTGCAAATGAATGACATTCCCATTTCCATCCCCAAAAATTTGGAATTCTACGTGTCTAGGATTTAAAATGTATTTCTCTAAAAGCAGACGATCATCGCCAAAGGAAGAAAGTGCTTCACGTTTTGCCGATACAATACCTGCTTCTAATTCAGATTCTGAATTGATTCTTCGCATCCCTTTGCCACCACCACCAGCACTCGCCTTGGCCATTAAGGGGAATCCAATGCGTCTTGCTTCTGTTTGAAACCGTTCGATGCTTTGGTCCTCTCCCTCGTAACCGGGAACAACTGGAACAGAATGCTTGGCAACTAACAGACGTGATCCGATCTTATCACCCATAGCTCTGATGGATTCTGGACTTGGCCCAATAAAAGTGACTCCGATTTTGTGCAATGCTTCTGCAAAGTCAGCATTCTCGGAAAGAAAGCCATATCCAGGATGAACAGCATCCGCCTTTGTTTCTTTTATGGCTCTTAGAATTGTTTCTTGATTTAAATATGAGAACTTTGGCTCCGCCTTGCCAATGTAAATCGACTCATCCGCTAACTTTGTATAAAGACTATCTTTATCAGCATCTGAATAGACAGCTACAGTTTTGATGCCAAGTTTTTTTGCAGTTCGAATGACTCTAACGGCAATCTCTCCACGATTTGCAATGAGTATTTTTTGAATCTTTGCCATGAGTTATGCAGATTAATGGATAGTCCAAATAAATCAACTCCGATTAGAAGGAGCTTGACCAGCCATACAAGCAGAATCCTATGGGAACATATGGCTAGAATCAGAGAATGGTTTGTAAGCTCTGACAGATTGTATGTTTTTTATTTCTTTATCTGTCTTCTCTCCCTCTCTTTGGCAAGAATTATCTTTGTCTCCATCTATTGGGACCGTATCCAAGATCATTCTTTTTTACTTCTAGCCTTTACCTTCCTCTTAGGCATTCGCTTTGACCTTTCTTCCACAGGAATCGTTCTCGGATGTTTCTTTGTGATCAGCCAAATCCCTTACATAAGCAAGGTTTTTGTCATCAAAAAAATTCTTACTTACATTCCGATCTTTATCTTACCTTTGGTATGGACTCTTTGTATCTCGGATTGGATTTACTTTGAAAATGCCAACAAACACTTAGGCTACGAAGCCTTCGTATTTTTAGCTGACCTTCCCAAATTAATACACTCTGTTTTTTTAGGAAAACCATTTTTGTTAATCTCACTGATCATTGGGATCATACTTGCTTCGGTATTTTTGTTACGGGAAAGCAGAAAGAGAATGTTAGCAGCAGATCCGATAAAATTGGACTTTTGGCCACAACTGGTAAAACTTTTCTCTGCT
The DNA here is from genome assembly GCF_003114855.1 of Leptospira ryugenii. Lineage (NCBI taxonomy): Bacteria > Pseudomonadati > Spirochaetota > Leptospiria > Leptospirales > Leptospiraceae > Leptospira > Leptospira ryugenii. The sequence goes on from NZ_BFBB01000004.1 coordinate 110,480, forward strand.
ATCCTAATTACGATGATTCTAGTTCGGGGCGGTGTCCAAGAATCTCCTCTGCGTGCAAGCTCAGCAATTGTTGCGGATGATGGTCTGATCAATCATATTGCATTAAATCCTGTCTTCACAACAGTGATGGACTTGAAAGGAAGATCAGTACCTACCCATTTGCGGATGGATCCAAATGAAGCAATTCAAATCATCCAAAAAATCTCGAAATATGAGAATACTGAATTTTTAAATGATGCAAACTTTCCACTTCTGCGAAAACAGATGGAAACTAACAGAGGTAAGGTTCCAAATATAGTCCTTATCTTTTTGGAATCATGGACAGCGAAATTCACCAAACCTATCGGACAAGGAGAAATTGCAGGAAAGGAAATCACACCTAATTTCAATGCATTAGCCAAGGAAGGACAATTATTTACAAATTTTTATGCAAACGGTGGTCGAACTTCCAATGGATTGATGTCGGTGATCACTGGTATTCCTGATAGACCTGGTTTAACCGCTGTACGCTCTCCACAGATCATGGGAAATTTTTCAAGTTTGGGTCGGATCTTTTCCAAATGGGGTTATGAGACTATCTTTATCACTGGAGACGATTTACAATTTGATAATCTCGAAACTCTTTTACCTCATTGGGGATTTCAGAGAAGAATAGGGAAAAAGGAAATCCAAGAAACTGGAAAGTATACTTTGGGTGCATGGGGATATGATGATGAGACCATCTACGATTTGTTATTGAAAGAAATGGAGAAAACCCATAAAAATGGATCACCATTTCTCGCATCTGCTTTAACGATGACGACTCATTATCCCTATAAAGTGCCAAACCCAAAATTTGAAATTTTTTCCAAAGAAATAAATGATTATGATTATTTAAATACCTATCACTATGCAGATTGGGCATTGGGTGCATTTTTAGAGAAAGCAAAGAAATACCCATTCTTCAAAGATACTATTTTTATCTTTGTGGGAGACCATACTCACCACCGCACACTAAATTATTATGAAGATCGAAATGTTCCTCTGCTTTTGTATGGACCAAGATTTATTGATAAAAAACTCAATTCTACAGTATCATCTCAAATTGATGTATTACCGACAATGCTTGGTTTGGTGGGAAAAGAAACAAATTTTTCAGCAGTAGGTAGAAATCTATTGGCTAAAGGAATTGGTTCTGGTTGGGCGTACTTTGCGTACGGTGTAGCCTACGGATGGATAGAAGGGGATCAGTTTCTATACCAATGGGTTGACGGTGATAAAAGCCTTCAATTTAGAGCCAAAGAACCTTTTACAGAGCATGAAGCATGCAAAAAAGATCCCTTTCCCTGTAAGGAATCCTTACGTAAAGGTAATGCCATTTTTAATATTACCATTGAGCTAATGAACCAAAATCGAATATTTCCACAGGAGAATTGAATGTCTCTACGTAAACAAATCCAAAATATTCCGCTCGGTTTGGAAAGAAATATGACCGTCGCATTCTGGTGGTTATTTGATCAAAAACCAAATATTGCCATCATAGAATCAAAACTTTATGATCGTTACCATGATATCAGTTTACTAATCAAAGTTGATCTCTCGAAGCAAGTCATTCTTGAATTTGAAATTGAGGAAAGGCGTACTCCTTTTTCCAGTTGTCCAGGTGCAATTGTTAACTATGACTTCCTGGTTGGGAAAAAACTAAATCGTCCAGCACTTGAAATTGCGATTCGAGAATACCGGCCACTTTCACAACATGGTTGCATTCGCATTGACCAACTCTTATTCTATGCAGTTGATAATTTTGTATCTGCATTGGGATACGAGTTAAAAAGAAGGCATATACCCGAAAGATGGAATGAAGAAATTCACAATCCAAACTCAGAAGAGTTCCAAAAAAGAAGCGCCGCTGTCCACCAATGGTGGATCAAAGATAGAGTGATGAAGGATAGCTGCTTTACGATGAGCGGAGCAATGTCTGATGATATTGCAAGGAAAGACTTAGAAGCTGAGCCCAGTATCACGACTCTATTACTGGGCTTGCGAAAATCAGCAAAAGACTAAGGTACACCAGGAAAACTATTTACATACTGAATTTTAAAGTCAGGAAAGGAGTTTACGATTTGAACTTTAAAATCAGGAAAGGAGTCTACCACCTGCCATTTTCCACAATCGCTGGGGAAAGAGCTGACTTGTTGCACTTTTAGGTCGGGAAAAGAGTTTACAATCTGGACTTTGAAGTCAGGGAATGAATTTACAAACTGCACCTTCCCAGCCATTTTTTTGCCTTTGAACGTACAATCCGAACCGATCGGACCTGCAAAGGTAGGCAAAGAGAGAGAAAATAAAGATACTGCTATCCATTGTTTCATAAAAACCTCGAGGCAAAGAATATAATGAAAAGAAATCTTTCCGCAACTAATTTTTAAAGATTGAGTAGATTTTTTTGATAAATCCGTTTATACAAATAGAATGTCACAATTGCCGTCGATTCTCATTACACAATGTCTTCAGAATGATTTTACATCTCTTTTGGACAAATATGACCCACTTCCAAATGCTCTTCACATAGGTTACGCTGAAGCAAATCGTTTGTTAGGTGAGATGGTAGAAAATGGACCTGTGTATTCTTTGGTAGATTGGGCATATCATACTCCCAAAGAAAAACTTGAAATCATTCACATTCGAGATTGGCACAATTCAGAGGCAGCAGACCAAGCGGACCATTTACGCCAGTTTGGAAATCATTGCATTCAAAATACAAAAGGTGCAGAGTTTGTATTTGAACCTTGGGTCAAAGGACAAGAGGTACGCCACCATATTGTAAATGCCTCTGGACTTAATGACTTTGTAGATACAAATCTTGAATCCATCTTGAAGCCTTACGCAAAGGAAAAAATTAAAGTTGGAATCACTGGCGTATGGACAGAAGCAAAGGTTAGTTTTTTAGCCTACGACCTAAAAACGAGATACCCAAATTTTGAAATCGCAGTTTGTTCTGCATTGACTGCCAGTTCTTCTCTAGGAATGCATTTTATAGCACTTGATCAAATGAAACAAATCTTAGGTGTCCAGATTTTTCCTTCGATCGGTAGCTTCACCCAATTCTTAACAGGCTCACAACCTGATCTAGGGAAAAAGATCCCTTCTCATAGCCGAATTGACGCAGGTCACTTAAAACTTGATCCAAAGTACCCAATCTCACAGATCGACCAAAGTATCTTGAACTATCTTTTCCGAGATTGCAAAGAAGCAGAATTCAAAACATTGGATGGAGGTTTTTCTGGGAATGTAGTTCTGAAATCTAAATCAATCGATGTACTTGGCCATAGCCAGGTTCCTTGCGTTGTAAAAATTGGTGATCGTGACTTGATAGCAAAGGAAAGAACTTCCTTTGAGCGGATCCAAGAAGTTTTAGGTAACAATGCACCAGCTATCGTTGATTTTTGTGAGCTGGAAGATAGAGGAGCAATCAAATACCGGTATGCTGCCATGTTGGATGGAAATATTCGAACTTTCCAGAAATTGTATGCAGAGACAGATGATTTTGTATTGATCGATAAAACCTTAGAAATTGTTTTTTTACAACAGTTGGGTAGACTCTATGAAGCAGGCAATTCAGAAAAGTTAAACCTTTTAGAATATTATGACTTTCAACATAAATATGCTAAAGGTGTACGATCACGGGTAGAAAAATTAGTTATCGGAGAGACAAACGGAGCAACTATTGAAATCTTCTCGGGAGCAAGAGTAAACAATCCATGCCAGTTTTATGAACATGATTTACTGCAACTCAAAGAATACAATGCGGTAAACCATAATCTAGCCTATATCCACGGTGATCTCAACGGAGCAAACATCATTTTAGATTCTCAGAACAATGTTTGGCTGATCGATTTTTTTCATACACACCGTGGCCATATCATTCGAGACCTGTTAAAGTTAGAAAATGATATCCTTTACATTTTCACGAAAATTGAAACAGAAGTAGAATGGCAGGAGGCAATCCAACTCAGCCAACACTTATTTGCACATGCGGATTTGGGTATTCCACTTCCAATGGAGAGTACCATCAAAATCTCTCATCCAAAATTACGGAAAGCTTATCGCACTATAGCAAAATTAAGATCATTCTATCCTTCTTTGGTAAAACTAGATCGTGATCCATACCAAATGCATGTAGGTCTCCTTCGCTATGCTATGCATACATTATCCTTTGATGAATGTAATGAAGTTCAAAAAAAATGGGCACTCCATTCTGGTGCTACACTCATCGATTTAGTAAAACAGTACATTCGAAAATCCAAAACTCTCCGGATTGATTTTATAAAGTCCGAGGGAATAACGGAACAAAATGATATAAAAAGAATCGGGCTTACGATCTTACCAGGAAGAAAAGACCGAGGACGAAATCTAAAAGAAGACATTCTTGAGATGAAAGCGCAAAATATCGGTTCTATCATATCTTTGATTACCGAACCTGAATACCAAAGTTATGGAGTTACGGATTTAAAGAAAGAATACGAAAATGTAGGATTCCAAACTTTATATTTGCCTATACTTGACCAAAGAGCACCCACCGTCGAACAAACAATCAATGTTTTACAGTGGATAGATGATAAACTCAAAACAAGTAAGAAAAACGTAATGATACATTGTGTAGGAGGATTGGGTAGGTCGGGAACCTTGGCCGCAGCATATTTGATTTGGAAGCATGGAATGTTGGTAGACAATGCCATCAAACTCATACGTGAGTCCAGAGGGGAAAGAGCAATTGAATCTATTGAACAAGAAGAGTTTTTGGAAAGGTTTGCCAGGTCAATTTAAAGACCAAGCTCTTGTTTCTTTGCCAAAACAAATTGATCTAGTTCCTTTTTCTTTTTGAACATCAGATCAAAGAGGTGGCTTTGTAAGGCCTCATATGTTGAGAATTCTTTTGGATCGATATGACCGACTTCCATATAACCGATGACATTGTTTTTTTGGTATTGCTGGTAGGTTGTGATACCTGACTTCAATGCCAAATAAATGGGAATCTTTTGGTCGAAAGCGATTTTAATCATCCCTTTCTTAAGAGGTTGAATCTCTTCTGTGTAAGTATTTCTCCCTTCCGGGTAGACTATATACGATGTTGTCTTTAATCCTTCCAAGAGATTTTTAACCGATACTACAATGGACATGGCTCTTGAGTTATCGAATACCTGCGAACCCATCGCTAACATCCACCAATAGGCAAATACTGTTTTTTTAATGACTTGGTTTGCTAAATATGGTTTTCCGATCACATAACAGTCGAACGGAAAGTCTATCTCATTCACATGATTCAAAAAAATCATATGATTCTTTTTGGGAGGGTTGATCTCATTCATTAGAAAAAGTTTTGTATTGGTCACTTTGATCACATCTTGTGCCCATACACGTGAACCTTCTAAAAAGGATTCTATTCTTTCTTCCTTTTCACCCTTTGCAGCCTTGATCAATCCTTTCATAAGAAATGGATTTGCCTTCCCAAAAATAAGGGGAATGACACGGAAATAGATCTTCATGACAAAATGACCGTAAGAGGCACTCTGTCCTTGTAAGGCGCGAACTAAATAGTCATCTAAAAACGGAATCTTTGCCACGAGGACAATTTCTCTATCTATTGCTCTCTTTGAAAATAAAAAAAGCCCGACATGTCGGGCTTCTATCTATCGAGAAAACACTGTTAATTAAGGAGTAGCAGTTGAACCGGTGGCAGGTTTGTTCGGAACATTCAATTGCTTCTTTCTTTCTTGGTCATATTTGAAAAATACCATATTCTCAGAGTCGATGTCGTATACTCTTCCTCGCAAATCAGCATGGTCAACGCGGTATTCTTCAGGGACACGAACATCAAACATAGCTTGTAAACGATTGTCAAATTTGATGTAAGGGTTTTTGGAGAAATCATACGTTACACCATCTACCTTTACTGGCTCACCTTCCACTGGTTTTCCAGTCTCATCAATTCTTGCCTCTGATTTGCCTTGAGAGTTATTCAGATAGTAGTTATCATAAGGATATTTTAATTTATAAATATTGATCGCATTTGCTTTTGAATCTCTACATAGATTGATTGCAGCAAAATAGTTTTCAATACGGTACTTTCTGTGGCTAGGCTGGAGTTTTTGGTGTTTCTCAAGGTTTTTTTCTACCTTAAGAGCAGTGATCCTAGCTTCTTTGGCAAGTCCTAGATGTTTATAACCAAGTTCCATATTCTTTTCGATATCGTACTTGTTATAAACATAATGTACTTCCTTTGGATCATACATTCTTCGAGAGAATGGTGCCTCCCGAGCTTGGTCTAACACATCATGGCGAAAATAAGATCCTTTTCCATACTCAATAGACACATCTAACAGAGCTTTATCGAGTGGGTTGGCAGGATTTTTCTTTTCCATCGCTACCTTCATCATCTCCTCTGCGCGTAAAACATAAAGCTGAGACAGTTCTTCTGTTACTTTTTCAACACCAACTTGGCATTCTAAAAATCTTTGGTATGCGGAATTGAAATTACCTTCGAAATAGTATTGCAATCCTTCTTGGTAAATTCGCCTCAATTCATTGTATTTTTTAAGCCGAAAGCCTTCTTTGCCTTCAGGGGCATTTAGAGCAGTTGGTTTACCTTCTGCATCTTCACCACGAAAGTTCTTAATCATAGGTTCTAACTCACGTAAGTAAGTGAGTAATTCGATACGCTTCTTGTATGCTTTGCTAGAGACTGATTCTGCTGACAAAAAGCCATTCGTAGCAAAAGTCAGTAGTATTATCAAAATCGAATGTTTCATGGTTCTGCCGCTCGTACCTTTTCTCCGTAAATTCTCCCCAAATTGGGAAACTTACAAGTAATTTCAGGTTGCCCTTGTGAGGATTATCGGAGATTTCCGATATTGGATTGACAGATTGTCTTTAAATTTCAGCCTTTTCTTAGTTTTTTAACATGTCCCAGGCAGCCGCACAGTCAAAAAAAGTCTCTTTTCGCGCTAAAGAAGCAACGGTCTGTCCGATTTGCGATGAAAACCACCAAAAAGAGCAGATGTTCCAAGGTGGTGGTAGGCTCATTGCTGGCAAATTAGCCCAGGACCTACGCCGAAATTACGAAAAAAACAAAAAATTTGGCAGGGTGAGCCCACTTGACTATGTGATGACTGTCTGCCCCCGATGCTATTATTCTGCTTTTCCAAAAGACTGGTCCACATTAAATCCACAAGAAAACGAAGCCATTCGCAAACAAACGGACATACGAAAGTCCTATGTCGAAAAAATCCTAGGTCCTCTCGATTTTCATGAAGATCGAAATATAGCTACCGGTGCCGCCTCGTATCTGTTAGCCTATGATTGCTACCAATTGCGTGGCGCAAGCATTGCACCTACTCCTAAAAAAGCTGTCTGTGCGATCCGAGGCGCTTGGTATTTCTCCGATTTGCAGGAAGAGTTTCCCCAATTAGGTTATGACAAGATCCGAGACCTACTCTACCAAAAAGCTGCAGTCATTTACGGAACCACTTTAGAGTTGATGCAAAATGGCCAAGAGCCTGTGGATACGGCCGCAGGGATGCTGGGTCCCGATACAGACAACAACTGGGGATTCGATGGAGTGATCTACTTAAATGCATTCCTCACAAAAAAATTCAAAGACCAATTGGCACCAAAACCAGAAGACCAAGTTCTTTTGTTATCTCGTGCCAAAAGAACCTTAGCTCGGTTATACGGTTCAGGAAAATCTTCAAAAGGGAAACCTGGTCCTATCATTGAAATGTGTAGAGAACTTTACGATGAATACAATGCCATCATCGAGGAATTAGGCGGAGAGAAATAAACTTTGCCAAATTATGCACTTTGCGTTGAATACGATGGTGCAGCATTTCATGGTTGGCAGCGCCAATCTCAACTTCCAAGCGTTCAGGCAAGTTTAGAACAAGCCCTTTCTATCCTCTTAAACAAAAATCCACACACACATCTTTCTGTGGCGGGACGCACCGATACAGGAGTGCATGCCAAAGGAATGATTTGTAATTTTAAATCTGAGATTCCAATACAAAATCCCCACCAATTCATTGTTTCTCTCAATGCCCTCAGTTCCCGAGGTCTATCGGTAAAGGGGATGATGGAAGTGCCAGATGAATTCCACTCCCGTTTTTCCTGCACGGCAAGAGAGTATTGTTACCAGATTTTCTATTCAAAATATGAAAGTGTCCACTACCGCGAGAAAGCGCTTTGGATCAAAACAAAGGTGGATTGGGATAGGATCCAAAGGGAACTACCAGCTTTGGTAGGTGAGAAAGACTTCCGCTCCTTTACCAAAAAAAGTTCTATGGAGGGAAAAAGAGCCATAAGAGAAATCCTATCTGTGCGTCTCAGCCAACATTTTGAGGTTCCCGAAATTTATCAAATTTGGATCAAAGCAGACGGATTTATGCACAATATGGTTCGCATCATAATTGGAACTTTACTAGACATAGGAAAGGGACGTTGGGAATCTAGATCCATAGAATCCATAATTTCGGAAGCTGACCGTTCGCAAGCAGGGATCACCCTTCCTCCCCATGGTTTATACTTTATACGTGCCACATACCAAGACTACCCTCAGATCAATGAACTTTACCAAGCACATTTTCCTTAAGATCACTCTACTTTGCCTTTTTACTCTCTTCCCAGTGGTTTTGTTTGGAGAGACTTTGGAAGATTACAACAAACGTAGATATGAGTTAGGTGGTTGGGTTGGTGCTGCAAATCCATTCCCTGGCACAAAGACCGTGGAGCTATTGGATACAACCCTTGGTGGAGGGATTTATGCTCGTCTTCCTTTCCCTTACATCTTTTACACTGAAATTGGTAGTTCTTATGCTGTATTCCTTTCCAAATCGGAACGGGGTTTGACTTCCATCCCTGTCTATGCAGCTCTCGCCTACCGAATCCCAGTCGAGCTACCCATTCAATTTTTCGTCAAAGGGGGCGGTGGACAGGCGTATGTTGTAGCTAGACCTTCCGACACTGCCCGCTGGAATCCAATGCTTTATGGTGGTCTAGAGGCTAGTTTTATAGCGGGCAAACGAATTCGCATTGGAGTGCGTTTGGATTATAACCAAATCAGGGAGACTTCTTTAGACATTCCCGATACCTACCGACTCCCACTCTCCAGCCCTTACGACGACCCCAGGTTGCTAAATCCGAGCAATTATCGTTTGGAAAATGCGAGTTTCTTCTACTTTGGCTTAACCGTAGGAGTTTTGATATGAAACAAATTCGTATCACAGAAAGGCTTCTATCCTTCTCTATCGTTCTACTCATATTGGTTAGCTGTCGGACAAGAGTGGATTTAGGAAATGAAACCACTGCCCCAGTACTATCAACTTTGTTCAACAACCGCATGCTACTACTCTTAAAAGGTACCTATTCTTCTGATAGCCCTATAGAATGGTCCGATTACAACAACGGCACGGGAGCACTTTATATCGATTCGCAAGAAACTGGCAATGACCCAACGATGACACTATCAGGCCTTCCTTTAGCCGCCAATCTTCCCATCTATATTGATATTGGTGAGATTCGAATTTCGAGTAAATTCTCAAAAGGCTTCAATGATCTAACGCAAATTAGAGACTCTTTAGACTCGACAAAGTTTTGGGATTTCATTGCACCCAACCGTCAAGTATATTGCACAAATCCATACTCCATCGACAATGATACCTGCCAATCCGAAGGTGGACTCTTGAAAATGCAGGACTTCTTAAATGGAACAGGTGCACAATACCCATCCAATGACCCGTCCGCAAAAACAGAAGTGAATGGCCTGGGAGTATTTGGTAGGCAGTATTACTATACTGGCATTTACTTTCGATCCATTGTGACCGGTTATGCGACCGATGCCGGAGTCCCGATTACAACCACTCGGTTTGACAACCGCGTCATCCCCGGCTCAGGCCTCAATATAGTTCCTAGAAATAATTATACTCCTGGCACTTCCAATGCGGCAAAGAGTACAATCGTACCAAAGATGTTCCCTGTTCTTTACTCCCAAAAGGCAACTCAGAGAGATATGGAAATCAGAGAAGGCTTTGATCCCTACATCTTAGAAGTCCGAATCAATTTCAAAGAAAACCTAATGGCCCACTCCTATCTATCGGCAAGAAACCAAGTCATCACCTATGTAGGGATCAGTGATATTTTCTTTGACCATAAAGGAGAAGGAGATGCGGGAGGAAATTTGATTGCTAGGTCAAGAGTCATTTACCCAGAAACCGCCTCAAGCCTTGTGATCACTGGTGGTAAGAACAGCCGTCTCCACCATTATGCTGTTTTTCGTTCGGACGAAACCGAGCTAACAACTACACTCCCTCTTGCGGCCACTCCCGCTAGAAGCAGCACAAAAATTAGGTATCTGAATGCAGGAGAGTACAAATTGGTCTGTTTAGGGGACACCACCAAACAAGATGGCTTCCCAGAAACCGTCGTCAGCCAAACAACGTTTTCCATTCCAGAGCAACCTTTCCGAGCCACCTACACTGTGGAACTTCCCTGCCCCAATTAGAGTGACATATTTCTCTCAAAAGATAATAATTTTATAATTCGCTTTTTTTTATCTTTTTTGTCAGTTCGCCGTACTCGAAAATGATAAAAGTAGACATTTTATGAAAGCAAAGATCCCATTCCTATCCCAACTCTTCCAGGCTGATGACGGTAAATCTCTCGATGCAAGATTCCCCATCCGATACAAACTACTTCTTATCATCTCCGTTGTCTTGCTGCTCTCTGTCTCTGGAGTGATCTTCCTTGCTTCCTATTTTTTCCGAAAAGATAGTGAGGTTCGCGTGAAGGAAAACAACATCAAAATCAATGAGATCTTAGCTTTAAAAGTTAAATCGGATCTACAGTCCATTCGACAGGACGTACACATCAGTGCTGCTGGAATCATTAGAAATCCAGGACAAGCAACTGCCATCGCAAAAGAGTTGTTTGCTGTTGACCAAAGCTTTATTCTCATTGGAGCCTATGGATCGGGTGGCAATACAAAATTTGAAGTCTTAAACGAGGAGTTTCTTCAAAATTTTGATTACCAAAAATCTGAAATCCAAAATTTGATGGGTACTATCAAAGGCAAAGTCAAAAAGGCATACAGTGGTACAACTGTTATTTGGAATGCCAGTCCTTACTTTCGCCATCCCATGCTATGTTTGGCCTTTCCCCTTTCTGAGTCAAAGGATACGGGGACTATTCTCATAACTTTGGTTAAATTAGATCGCCTCTTAAATGCATTCCAAACTTCAGGCACTGTGGAAACATTTCTTGTGGGTGATGACGGTAGTGTCTTAGCGCACCCAGATGCCAAAATCGTACTTTCAGGCTCCAAACTCAATGATCTACCAATCGTCGAAAGAATGAATAAAGCACCAGTGGACAATGGGCAAATTCGTTATGAGAATAAAGAAGGTGTCTATTATCTTGGCTCTTTCAAAAAACTAGGTTTAGGTGGCGTTGGCGTTATTTCACAAGTTGAAGAAGAGAGGATCTTTGCAGAAGTAAACAACATCCAAAAAAGAAATATGTATCTTTTGATCATATTCTTGGCTTTAGCTTTCATCATCGTCTATATCTTTGCAAAATCACTCTCCACACCTATCCTTTCCCTTGTAGATTCAGCGAAGAGGATACAAAATGGTCAATTCAGATTGAATCTTAAAGCAACAACACGAGATGAGTTGGGAGTTCTGACCAATGCCTTCGTCTCCATGGGTCGAGGCCTAGAAGAAAGAGAAAAATTAAAAGATTCATTTGGAAAGTTTGTAAACACTGACATTGCGGAACTCGCAGCGAAAGGCCAACTCGCGATTGGTGGTGAAAGAAAACATGTTGCCGTTTTCTTCTCTGATATTAGAAGTTTTACCTCAATCTCTGAAAAACTTGAACCAGAAGATGTGGTTGAATTTTTGAATCAGTACATGAGTGAAATGGTTACCTGCGTGAAGGAAACAGGTGGTATCATAGATAAGTTCATAGGAGATGCTATCATGGCAACTTGGGGTGCGATTCGCTCTTCTGGCCAAGATTCCGTGGATGCGGTGGAAGCCTCCGTGCGGATGCGGGAAAGACTTCTTGTTTTTAATAAAGGTAGAGGATCGGTCAAAAAACCCATTATCCGAATTGGATGCGGAATTAATACCGGTTATGTGATTGCTGGCCAAATCGGATCATCTGATAAAATGGAATACACAGTTATTGGAGATACCGTTAACCTAGCATCGAGAGTTGAATCTCTTAACAAGGAAGCAGGCTCCGACATTCTAATCTCTGAAAATACCTACGAAGAAGTTAAACATTTGTTCAATGTTGTAAGTATGGGAGAGATAAAGGTAAAAGGTAAGGTAAAAGCTCAGAAAATCTATGCGGTTTTAGGAAGAAAGAATGATCCAAAATGCCCTAAGACTTTGGCAGATTTACGCAAATTAGTTGGCATTCCAACGCCAGAGAAGAAGAAATAGGAATCCCCAGAGATGAAATTTGAAAAAAGTGATTTTCGCGTTATTCTTTTTCTTTTACTTGTTGTGATCACATTCACAGTGCTTTTTTACAGAGATCTAAACAAGAAAATAGATATTGGAGATAGAGAAATAGTCGGGACAATTCATTTTAAAAACAACATTGTCCAGAGAAAACTTGAAGACCAGGTTGTTTGGGAAACCTTGGAAAACAATAGTCCCCTTACAAATAAAGATACAATTCGTTCAGAAGCATTCTCTGATGCCATCATACGATTGAAAGATGGTACAGAGATCAACATCGATGAGAACTCAATGTTTAACTTAGATCTTTCGGGAGAAAAGCCTAGTTTAGAATTTTCCCAGGGGTCCATGCAAGTGAAAAACACAAACAATTCCCAAGCATCAAGCCTTGTGATCAAATCCCAAGGAAGTGAAATTGATGTAGGAACAGGTGCACTCAAACTTGAAAAAGAAGCCAAAAAAGATCTAAACCTTTTTGTTGAAAACGGAACATCAAAAATCAAACACAACGGTAAAGAAGTTGATGTGGAAGGTGGGAAAAAGGCATCCCTTCAGGAAGGAGCAGAAGTTGCTGTCAAACGAATCCCTGTTAGGCTAAAAAATCCTAGCTCCCAAAAGTTATTCTTAATGGAAGGACAAGATACAAATATTCCTTTCGATTGGGAAATGGATCCAGGTTTCTATGAATCTCAAATTGAGATTTCTAGATCTCCTCAATTCAAACTCCAGCTTGTAAAACAATCTGTAAGTGGAAACCGATTTAATACTCGGCTACGGGAAGGAACTTATTATTGGAGAGTACAAGCAAAAGATCCAAAAACAAACAAATGGGAAATTAGTGATACTGGGAAATTTTTTGTCACAGCTGACGAACCATTACGATTGGATAGCCCTGCAAACAATGCTGAATTTGCATTTGTTGCAGAACAACCGATGATTGCTTTTATCTGGCCAAAGATCAGCACAGCAAGAGGTTATCACTTTGAGCTTTCCAACCAGTCAAACTTTTCTAGCAAATTAAAATCTGTCGAAACAGAATCCAACTCAGTTTCATTTGATGACTTAAAGGAAGGCACTTATTATTGGAAGGTGATCGCGCATTCCGCATTCCCAGGCACACCAGATAAAAGTGCCGGGCCCAATAAATTTACGATAAAAAAACAAGATGCCTATCCTTCACCTCACATCATCCGGCCCGCCAATGGTTCCGAAGTCACAAGCGAAGAAATCAACAAAGGCCAAGCCATTGTGATTTGGGAAGGAAATACTGAATTGAGCAAATATCGCTTGGAGATATCCAAAGATACCAAGTTTGCAAGCAATGTCTTCAATAAGGAATCAGCATCAAATTTTATCACTCCGAATTGGAAGGATTTTGGACAGGGAACCTTCTTTGTAAGAGTACGAGGTTACTCTAGCGATGGAAAGGAAAGTGAAATATCCAGTCCTGTTCGTTTCAGTATCGTAGAGAAAAAAACTGAGGAAGAACCGAAGAAAGAAGAAACCAAAAAAGAAGAAAAAACCAAGTCAGTGCCATTGGAACTCATCTCTCCCTTGAATACGGTCGTGGAGATGAAAAATAAAAAATCATTGGACTTCTCTTGGAAAGGTTCCCCGGATGCTGATCGATATGATCTTGTATTGTTCCAGGTAGCAGGCGCAAAACGATCTGCTATCTATCGAAATTCTGTGAAAGGGAATAGTGCCTCATTGAAAGATCTTTCGATTTTAGATGAAGGCACCTTTTCTTGGGAATTGACAGAATATGCCGAAGGTGATGCTCGCCAAAGTAAAAAAGGAAACTTTATCATTTCTTTGGATCAGCTCAAAACACTCAAACCGGCAGATATTGAGTTCATCTCTCCAAAACGTCTATATAAAGAAGGGAAACACTAATGAGAGCATTTCGTTTATTTTTCTGTATTATGAGTTTAAGCTTACTAGCTATTGGGAGTGTGTTTGCCTCGGAACTCTACAAATTCGTTGCGTGGAAACCGATTGATGATGCTTCTGGATACCAAATCCAAATCAAAGATAAATCAGGTAAGATCGTTATCGATAAAAAAATCGATCGAAATTACTTTTCAGTCCAAGATTTGATTGTTGGAGACTATACCGTACGAACTGCACCCTTAAACATCTTTAAAAAACCTGTTGTGTGGTCTCCATGGAAGGAGATGGAGGTTTTGATATCAGAAATCCCTCGTGTTGACTATTATAAAGACAAACCAACAGTTAAGCTCACAGAACGAGAACCTGATCCAGTAACTGGCAAAAAAGTCTCTGATGTCGAAATAGATGGCCAAAACTTTTTAGATGTAACTGAAGTTGAAATTTCCCAAAAAGATAAACGTTTACCTGTTCTCCAAAAGAAATATGTCAGCGATAAAAGGATTGATGTAAAGGTAGACACCACCAATGCACCATCGGGAGAATACGACCTTACTATTATCAATCCTTTCCAAAAACCTCAAGTTGTTTCCAAATTCCTAAAAATTGAAAAAAAAGACGAACAAACTGTAGAAGTACCAACCGGCAAACCTTTGCATACCTACTCTTTTTCTGAGCTCGTTGCTTATCTCAAAGCAAACGAAGCAAAGAACTGCCCGAATACGAGTGTCCCTGCACCCGCAATTTCAGAATGTTACAATACCTATGTTACTCTAAATTCAAAAAATAAAGATGCAAAAGATATCTTCGCATTTTACAAATTGGTGAGTGATAATAGCCAGGACCGAATCAACGCATATCGCTACTTTGATTCAAAATGTAAGCCAGTATTTCGTGCGGCAAAAGAAAGAATGAATGAATGGTTGAACCAAAAGAGCGGAGTCCTAGACCCTGAAGAGATTGCAGTGCTTTCACTCTCGACAAAAAAAATCAATTCTTGTCAGGAATAATTTGATCTTTTTTCCCAATGTGTTCCAATAGTGGGGGTTGGTTATCTGTATGAATCGTACTCTTTCTATTGGTCTTTTACTTTGTTTTTTAATTTCTGTCCATTTGTGGTCAGAACAAACACAGTCCCAACTGAGCGCCAATGTAAAAGAAGTCGTCCTTCGTTTGCAGGATTTGGCCCTCTATCCCAATCTTTCTAAAAAAAGACTTTATGGTGCGATCAATAAAGGCGGTGCGATTCGTTTTGATTTGAGAGCGACCGAGTCAGATCCTCAATCACTCGGGATTGGAATTGCGACCGATGGTAGTCTTAAAGAATGGCAACTAACAGTGATAAATGGATCTGGCGAAGAGGAAAGTCCTCAAATCCTCCGCAAAGAAAAAGTGGTAGGTGAGAACCAATGGGTGTTCGAGATATTAGCCCCACCTGAGGATGTAATCGTAGAGATTAAAAATTTAGATTCAGCGAATACCATAGCGGTAGTTGAAGTAGTATTTGGATTTTACTATGGATATAGCATAGACAAAGAACCACTAAAAACCAACCAAAACAATCCAGCCCAAAAACAGAACCCGATCGATTCGGATAAACTATCTCCCATCGATACGCAGAATCGGGTCGAATTTATCAAAGCTCCGATTACAAGAGATTAAAGATTATTATTTTTGCCTTACTGGGCTACTCACAACTCTCTGGAAAATAAAGTTGGTATAATCCTTATAACATGATGGAGACATGTGCCCTGCATCGCTAAACTCATTGCATTTGTAGGTTTTGTCATCATTCATATTCCAAAAGGGAACATTTATTTTGTTTTGGTAAGCCAAGATTCTAGGTAGCCAATAATCATAGATAGACATGTTTTGATTGTCTTCTACGCTCACTAATTCATTGCGAATATGATCCATATAAGGTAAGGACAATCTCACCCAAATGGTGGCACAAGGAATAGACATTTCTTTGGTGATCTGAATGGACTGGTCCAAAAACTCTAAGGTACTGTTTGAAAAACGAAAAGGAACGAGATAGGAATGAAAATCACCTCTAGCTGACTTTTTTAAAAGTTCCTCAGGCAACACAGCTTGGTGAGTTCCCGGTGTCATTGCGGAACCTTGGTTTTTTGTTAAGCGATCAAATAGATTATTGCGCAAATCCCGATAGGTATAAACATATTTTTCTTTGTTCATCGCCCGTTTGAGTATCACTTCTAACTTGGGACGAAATTGATAACTTCGAAACATTCGCTTCGCAATCAATGTCGAGATTTCATCTGAACGAAAGAGCTTAAAATGCCTGAGGACAAAGAATACATCAAGGCCATTGGTTAAAGTTTCATCTACACTGAGAGTTGCAGATGAATTGTACAATTCAACGGAATGGTCAAATAAAATGAAATCGGGCTTAACTTTGTCTTTTTTAAACTTTTCCATCCATTGGAGCGTATAATCTGATTTTCCACCTGGCACTGAAAAATTAAACAAAGTCCAACCAGGATATTGAGCTTCGATGTATTCTGTATCAAAAAGAAGCGCCCTTGAATTTCCAAAGTAAACAAGTACTTTCTTTCGATCAGGTCTCTGTAAATACTCCTTTAAGTTTCCATATAATTGATTTTTTTGGATGTAATTGATATCAGAAAGTGATTTCGAAAAGTAAGTATGCACGTTTTCAAACAGAAGGAGTTTGTCCAAACAAAACGCAAGAGCGATGACTATGACAGGGGTAAGTAAGAACTTATTTTTGAGTAGATCCATAGTTTTATTATCTAAAATTTATAATAGATAAAATCTCCTCCATCTTGGGAAAGAGTAGCTAACATAAAAATCGTGATCACTCCAAGGATCGGAACAAGTATAGCATCATATTTGCGAAAGCGGGTCCAATAACCCGGAAAGTATTGAAATAAATGAAACACTACTAAGGCAAATCCCATATAAGTAACACGCTCTAAATTTTCGATGTGTGAAAAACGAAAGATTGGTTCTGAACTGAGAATTTGCGAAGCACCATATAGCCAAGAATTATGCGATGAAAGCAATGTTTCTGAGAAAAAACTCTGAAAGTTTAAAAACAAACCAACAAATAAATCAACCATTGAGGATGCATTGTTCGAACGAAACATCAATCCGCTAATTGAGAATAAGACAAAAACAAATAGAGCTTTGAGAACAATCAGTCCGAAGTTTTTGGTCGGTGTTAATTTCCAACCCATGGAGTCCTCCAAAAATCTTTCGGTCGCTAGAATCACACCCCAATAAAACCCCCAACAAATAAAGGTATAATCAGCCCCATGCCAAAAACCACCTAGGGTCATGATGACAATTAAGTTAAAATAGGTGCGAATCTCTCCTAACCTTGAGCCACCTAATGGAAAATATATGTAATCTCTCAACCAAAATGAAAGGGTGATATGCCACCTTCTCCACAATTCTCTTCCTGATGTTGAGAAAAAAGGGCCGGTAAAATTTTCTGGGATCTCAAATCCTAAAAAAAGCGCAAGGGAACGTGCCATATCAGTGAGTCCTGAAAAATCACAATATACCTGGATTGAGTAGCAGATACCTGCCATAAATAGCGAAAAACTATCGTAAGTTGCCGGATTCAAAAAAATAGGACTGATGGTCGTTGACATGGGATCAGCAACGAGAACTTTTTTGATCAATCCCAACATTAAGAGATAAGATGCTCTGTACAATTTGTCACGATCAGGACTCAACTTTTCCAAGTTTGGCGAAAAATCACTGAACCTCATGATAGGCCCCGCGATGAGAACTGGAAAAAATGCTATAAAAAGGCAATAGTCAAGAATAGGCACCTTTGCCTGGTTAGGATTGCGATATGTATCAACAGCAAAGGCAATCACTTGGAAACTATAAAAACTAACAGCGAGAGGAAGTCCAATATGGATTAAGTCAGGTACTTTCTGAAAGAATGGATAACCAGTCAAGTCAGCTAAAACACGATTGAAGAAATAAAAATATTTAAAAACTCCCAAATTGATCAAATTTAACACTACAGCTATCGTTACATTTTTTCGAGAAGGATTGTTCTTGATATTGAGATACAATCCATAGTTAACAATGATTACAGCTAAAAAGTGTAAGGTGAGGATGGGAGAGAAAATATAATAAAACGCAATGCCCATCAAAAGTAGGAAGGATTTTCTCTGAGACTTTGGTATACTCCAGTAGAGAAGATACACAATCGTGAAAAATATAAAAAATGGTATGGAGTTAAATAGCATAGTTTACCGTAAAAACTGTTTCATCCAAAACTCTGTTTCGGTTTGTTCTTTCACACCTTCTTTGATTTGGTCAACTTCTGATTCCATTTGAAGGTCCCAGTGAGAGGTCCACTCCTTGTAAAACTCCTCTGAGGTTTTTCTTTTTGCACGGATGCGCCTAGCAAAATTAATGATTTCTTTATCGGAAGTTATGACGAGGCATTGTGATGGAATGGGACTTTGTGTCAAACAAGCCATGATCAGTTCATCTGCCTTTTTTTCTTGGCTATAGTGGACAGACATTTCTGCATACTTCTCCGAATAACAATCCTCCCAGGGCGACTTCCTACCATCAAAAAAAATTAGCACCTCTACAGCTTTCTGTTCTTGGAAGTATTGCCATAGGTATTGTAAGAGTCCTAAGCGTGCTTCATGGATTTTATATTCCACCAAAAGGAAGGCCAAATCGGGGAATTTGTACATTAAATTCATCCCATCAATCAAGATTCGGGTAGAATAGGACACTTCCCCTATTGAATGAACTTGCCAGATTCCCTAAAACCAAAAAAAAGGAATCCAAATGAAAAAAATAATTGTAGTTGGTGCATCCAGCGGTATCGGCAGAGCCATTGCTGAGGCAGAATTAAAGGCGGGCCATTTGGTGTTACTCTTAGCGCGCAGAGAGAATGAATTAAAAAAGATCACTGCCCCTTGGAATTCTCAAAAAGAAAAACGAGCCCTTTTTCTCAAAGCTGATGTTTCAAATCTGCAACTGGCAAAACGAGTCTTCCAAGATGCACTCAAACAATTAGGTGGATTGGATGAAATCTTTTATGCTTCGGGAACGATGCCGGACGTAGGACCAGAAGAATACAATACAGAAAAAGATGAAAGTATGATCCAGGTGAATCTTTTGGGTGCGATGGCGTATCTTAACCAAGCAGCGGAATACTTTGCAAAGCAGGGTAAGGGAACGATCGTTGGCATCTCTTCGATTGCAGGTGAAAGAGGACGCAAAGGAAACCCAGGATATTTTGTATCTAAGGCAGGATTAAACACATACTTAGAATCCTTGAGAAATCGATTGGCAGTGAAAAATGTAACTGTAATCACAGTAAAACCTGGCTATGTAAATACAGAAATGGTAAAAGGACTTACTCTTCCAACAAAGGGACTCCTCAGAGCGATTTCGGCCGAAGAAGCCGCAGCCACCATTATCGAAAAGACAGATAAAAACAAAGAGGTATTCTATGTCCCGGGGATATGGTCTCTAGTTGCCTTTATCATCCGTAACATCCCAAGTTTTATTTTTAAGAAGTTAAACATTTAAAATGGCAACAAAATCAAAGATACAAGAAATAAGCATACCAAAGAGTGAATCTGTCGAAGCCTGGGGAATGAATTCATCTTCAATTAGCCCTGTGTTCCGACCCAAAACCCAAGAAGAAATCATCAACATCATCCAATGGGCTAACGTAAACAAAAAGTCCATCGCACTCAGAGGTGGTGGCTGTAGTTATGGGGATGCCTCGATCAACTCCCAAGGTATAGTCTTAGACCTAACAAACTTTAACCGAATAATTCATTTCGATTCTAAAAAAGGAATCATAGAAGTTGAATCTGGTGCTCGTATTAAAGATTTATGGGAAAATGGCATCGTGAATGGGTTTTGGCCTCCAGTGGTTTCAGGCACAATGATGCCCACAATTGGTGGAGCACTTTCCATGAATATACATGGCAAAAATAATTTTAAAGTGGGGACTATCGGCGAACACGTCTTAGAATTTACTTTTGTGACAGCAAAAGGAGAGGTGCTAGTATGCTCTCCCAAAAAAAATTCTGAGCTCTTTTATTCAGCGATTTCAGGCTTCGGTATGTTGGGAGTCTTTCTTACTGTCAAAATACAGATGAAAAAGATATATTCAGGGAAGATGAAAATCACTCCTGTAGTAACAAAAAATTTCGAAGAAATGTTTGATTATTTTGAAAGAGAGTACAAATCGTCCGATTATTTGGTAGGATGGATAGATGCTTTTGCTTCAGGAAAATCCCTCGGCAGAGGCCAAATTCATAAAGCAGTCAATTTAGAGTCTGGTGAAGATCCAGATTTTCCAGCAAATTGTGCACTAGAAAAACAGCATTTGCCTTCCAGGCTCTTTTATTTGATCCCAAAAAAGTGGATGTGGATATTGATGAGGCCTTTTAGCTTCAATCTCGGAATGAGATTGATTAACTTTGCAAAATACATAGCAAGTATTTTAGTGAATGGAAAGGAGTATTTCCAAGGACATGCGGAATATGCATTCCTTTTGGATTATGTACCAAATTGGAAATTCATCTACAAGCCTGGGGCGATGATCCAGTACCAAGTGTTCATTCCAAAAGAAAATGCCTTAGACGCTATGAAAGAGATTTTTCAACTTTGCCAATCAAGAGGCATAGTAAATTATTTGTCGGTCTTCAAAAAGCACAAACCGGATCCATTTCTACTGACACATTCTGTGGATGGATTTTCGCTTGCTATGGACTTTCCCGTAACCAAGCGAAACAAGGAAAACCTTTGGAAACTATGTTACGAAATGGATGAGATTGTCTTAAAGAACAAAGGCAAATTTTACTTTGCAAAAGACTCCACTCTCAGAAAGCAAATCATGGAATCTTACTTTCCGAAAGAGAATTTAAAAAAATTCAAACTACTCAAGAAAAAATATGACCCAAACAATATCCTGAGCACAGATCTATATAGAAGAGTCTTTCTAAACGAAACCAATTAAATATTCATCCGCTTATAGAAAAAATAGGCGGCAGTGATGAAAAGTACGGGTGTGAACCAAATCCCAAACCAAATGGGCAGTCCGCCATTTTCTGCCAAGGTTTTCATAGTCGAATAGAGGATATAGTATAACAAAACAACTGCAATGGTAATACCCAATGAAGCAACTCCTGCGGATCGTTTGGTTATGGCGCCAGCCAATGCCCCCAAAGCAACGACCACGAAAGACATGAGCGGCATTGCAAATGTTGCATGTCTTTGGACAATCACATCTCGATAGGGGATACCTTTAATGATTCGTGATTCAATCTCTTCGGCCAATTCGAAAAAATTCATTTGTTCTGGATTTCGCGTAGGTTTGGAAAAGTATTGAATGTCTTCGGGGAAAGGATAGTCTTTTGATTCTATTTTTTTTCGAGAAATAACCTCGATCTTATCATTAAATTTGATTTCTTCTACATCATATAGAGTCCAGTTATGTGGCTCAGGTGTAAACTTCGCTTTTTGGGAAGAGACGACAAAATTGGGCAAGCCATCCGCGTTGATTTCAATATAATTGAAACCACCTTTAATCATACTTTCTTTTTCATCTATCCAATACACATAATAAAATCCTTTTTTGCCTTTGATGTGTAGTTGGTAAACAAAATCCACAAGTTTATTGGCACCTTTGATCATGTAGCTGTATTCGATCTGCGCTTTTTTATTCGCTGGGATCACAACAAACTGAGTAAAGAAGGACATAAAGATCCAAGCACAAAATCCAAAAAATAATATAGGTGTGATGATGCGAAGAAAGGATACCCCAGCAACCATGATAGCAACGAGTTCTTTGTTTACGCTATACTGTCCTACAACAAAACACACTGAAAACATCAAAGCAGGGGAAACAACCTGTACGATCATGCCAGGTACTGAAAAGAGAATATACAGATAAACATGAGTTTGGTCAACTTTTGAGGATACCAAATATTTCATGTTATTTGTAAACTCATAGATCACTATCATAGATGTTAGTAAGATCAATGTTCCTAGGAAATTTTTCAAAAAGTCGAAAAATAGATATCGATCTAAGATTCGAAAAGGGATAAATTCTCTTTTGATCCAAAGGATTGGTTTTAAAATTATGGAATTCACTCAATCTCCAATAAAAACATACTCATATCATCAATGGATACTTGGTTAGAATACTCTTTAGCCAAATGGTAAATCGAATGCAATAGTTCTTCACCTTTTTTGTTGGAATTTTTTTGGATTGAGGATATGAGCCCTTCTATGCCAAATTCCTGTTCAGATGAATTGTAAACATCAGTAATCCCATCAGAGTATAATAAAATTCGATCGCCTGATTGTAAGTGTTTTGTATAATTTTTCAATTTTGGTTCAAGTGGGGATACGATGACGGTGCCATTGCCTTCTAAGATTTGGCAATTATTTGATTGAGAAATGAGTAGAATCGGTGGATGGCCCGCATAAGAATAAGAAAGTTTTTTTTCAGCTATCGAATAAAAGAAGACACAAGCGCTGATATGGTTCGTTTTCACAATGGCTTGCAATTCTTGGTGCATGGCATTTAAACAAGCTGCCGGGGTAGCCTCCAAACTTGCATTCATTTTGAACGACAAGACTGCCATGGCAGAGACCATGGCGGAGGCAATACCATGCCCAGCTACATCTGCGAAGAAGATCGCAATTTCCTCATCATCTCGGATCACAAAGCTGATCGCATCTCCTCCTATTTTTTCGTAGGATTTAAAAAAGCTACTGCAATGTATACCTTTGCTATTTGGCCAAACCTTTGTCACTAAGTGGTTTTGAGTTTCAGATGCCATCTCCAAATCATTAGAAATACGATCATGAAACTTTTTTAATTGGATCTGAGATATCCTCAATTTTTCAACGGCGCTGAGCCTAGTATTGAGTGTTAAATATGATACTAAAGCTGGTGTAATGATGGAAGAGAGATAGAGTGACAACTCGACTTGTGGTTTTTCAGTGTAAATTCCGACTAATACCCCTGCGCTGACTACGAATGTCAGATAATGAACTAACCAACGCCTTTCTACAAAGCTGACACCAATACAGGTAATGACCAATATCATACCGACGAGATAACCTATATACAATGAGTTCCAATACAAGAGGATGAGAGAGTGACTGCTCATAGTGTAAAAGAAAACTAACATTATTGGCTGGATTCTCTTTCTCACGTACTCAGAGAAATAGGTTAATAGTATGAAACAAAATGTAATGCCTGTATGCAAAACTCTCAGCCAGATAGGATCGTAAAGACCCAGCTCCTTTACGGGGGCAAAAATTCCAAATCCAATGAAAGCCACAAATACAGATAAACAAATGCGAGAAATAGTTAATACTTCCTCTTCGATTTGTAAACTATCTTGGAAGGGTTTCGTTGTGGAAAAGAGTTTCACCATACAATCTAACGAACTTCAAAAGTTACCTTATCGATGATTCTCCCATTTTGGTCTAAAACTTCTAGTATAAAATCTCCTCTTTCGACTGCCCAAAGAAACGAATCCTTTGCCACCTCAAGTTTCTTTCCATTTAAGACCCAAAACCAATCACTAGAATACCGATTCATGCGAAATAAAATCCTTTGCTGTGACTTGGGAATGTCTGGGTCAAAAGCATAGATCGCACCTCTCGTCGGTGACTCTATCTTTGGAACCAAAACCAAAGAAGGTGCTGCGAGCTTGGGCGGAGGATCTTCTTTAGGTGCATTGTCTACTTCCCTCTTCCATTCGTTTGGACTTATGTTTGCATGGAGAATATCCATGACCTCTCTCCAAACGGGACCTGCACCTGAAATCCCTGTTACATTGCGCATAGGCTTTCCTTCGGTATTGCCAACCCAGACACCTACCGTATATTCAGAAGTATAGCCCACACACCAATTGTCTCTCATATCTTGGCTCGTTCCCGTTTTGACTGCACTGGGATAGCGAGTGGATAAAAAGTTTTCCAATCCGAAGCTGGTAGACCTCGCCTCTCGGTCCGATAAAATATCAGTGATTTGTCCGCTAGTTTCCTTACTGAAGACGCGTTTGTATTCTGTCTGATTTTCAACAGCATTGTATATGGGGTTTGAAAACATTCCTTTGTTTGCAAATACTCGGTAAGCGTTTGTTAGCTCCCATAAGGAAATATCCGCTGATCCAAGAGCAAGGGAAGGCCCATAATACTCAGGATAGGCGAGATTTCTAAAACCTACATTAGATAGTGTTTCGATAAACCTCCCCATATCAAGGTAGGACAAAACCCTTACGGCAGGGATATTGAGAGAGGAAGCGAGACTTTGCCGAACACTGACCTTCCCTTTGAAAGATTTGTCATAATTCAATGGACGGTATGTACCTTGGAAGACAGGGATATCAATAGGAGAGTCAAGTAGGATGGTATCTGGCTGTATTTTTTTTTCTTCGAACCCTTGCGCATAAACAAATGGTTTCAACGTCGATCCAGCCTGTCGCTTTGCTTGGATCAAATCTACAAATGGAACGGAGCTCACTTCACCGATGTTTGCAACATATACGACGATTTGACTTGTTTGGTTGTGCATAACCAAAACAGCGCCATCGTTTACCATTTGTTCTTTCAATTCCAATACATGAGACTTTAAGATTGACAAAACCTGTTTCTGTATTGAAAGAGAGAGACTTGTTTGGCGGGAAATATCTCCCTGGGATAGCATTCGATCAATAAATAACTTTGCCTGGTTTGGTGAACTTTTGTATTGTAAGTTTGCAAAAAGTGTCTCCTTTACAAATTGTTTGATTGGCTCACAACTCTCCTCTTTCAATTTCTCTTTTGCAAGTAAACAGGATCTCTCAGCAACTCTTTCTACATTTGCTTCCGGTGCTCGAATCAAACTAGCCAAAAGTACAACTTCAAAATCTGAAAGGTTTTCCACTTTTTTTTTGAACAAACCTTTTGATGCAGCTCCGATCCCTTTTAATTCTCCTCTAAAGTAAATTAGGTTCAAATACGCGGAAATGATTTGTTCTTTGTTCCATTGATTTTCCAGTTCTGTAGCGGCTTGGATTTGTTTTAATTTTTGTGCAAAATTTCTTTTAAATTGTTTAGGAGCTAATTCAGGATTAAGAATGGCTACCAACTGCATAGTAATGGTGGAAGCACCGCGAATTTTTTCTCCTTTGACTGCATTCCATAGGGAAGAAAGAAAGGAAAGTGTATCTACGCCAGAATGTTCGAAAAATTTTTTGTCTTCAGACCAGACGACCATTTCAATGAGGTTTGTTGGGATGTTTTCATATTCAACCCAATCTTCTGCACGATATTCAAAGTGGATTCGTTTGGATTGGATGGGAATGCCCTCTCTATCCAAAAAGATAAGATCTGAGGGTCTATAGTTTTTTTTTACCTCTTCATAACTTGGCGATGCTGTTAGAGCAAAAGTCGCGGTAAACAAAACTATTATTATGGTACAAATTGTACCTATTCTTTGCATGAAAGTTCAACCAAGGAATGACTGCCATATTCTCTAACTTTATATTCTAAACCGGACCAAATTTCTTCCACTTTCTGGTGTTCGGGAATCTGAGAAAGGATCAAATACGGTTTGTTCAAATCATTTAAGTGCGAAACCAGTTGGAGTAACATAGAACTCATACGCGTTGGCGTAACAGACCAGTAAGTATAGGGGGGATCCAAGTAAAAGATATATGCTTTCTCCTCTCCCAATTCCCATTTTATTGCATGTTTTGTTGCATCCTTTCGAAACAAAGTAATCGTTTTAATACCTTTAAACAATTGCAATAGGCCGGAAAATCTCTTTTGGTCCAACTCATATACCAAGATTTTGCCAAACCCTCGGCTGTATGCTTCTGCGGAGATTTGCCCACTCCCAGAAAAAAAATCACAAAATAAACTCTCTTGGTTAGAAATTCCCCAAGAATCTAATCTTGAGTCTATGACATCAAACAGAGATTTTTTGACTAAACTATTTGTAAAATTTAAATGGCCAGAAACTTCTTCAGGGCATGGGATTTCTTTGCCTTTCCAGATGCCTTGGCTAACACGAAGCGACTTCATTTTTTGGCTTTGATCTCCTCTCGGAGTTCCAAAATAGCGTTTGCTAAACGATTGGATGGATTTCGTTTTTCAATCTCATCCAATATCTTAATCGCTTCTGTTTGATTGCTTAAATCTGATAGTCCATATGCATATAAAAACATTGCTTCAGTGGCTTTTGGATGAGAGCTCGCCTCAGAAAAAAATAGTTTTCCATATTGGACAAGTTGTTCGGAATCCCCAAGAACGAGAGCTCTTTCTAAGTAGAGGTAGATTGCGTTCCAAAAAATGGGAGATGATTTCATTTTAGAATTCTGGAATCGAGATACTGCTGATCTCATCTTTTTCCAGTCGTTCTCGGTAGCTATGTAGAGATAAAAAATACGGGGATCAACCTCAGCATTTGCTTCCTTGATCCATTTGTTTGTGATTTGTAGGACAGTGTCGTAATTTCCTTTTTTGTATTCATCCCAAGTTGATTTGAAATCTCGTTCTTCGGCATAGACAATTCCACACAAGCAGAATAGTAGACAAAAAAAAAGAATGAAATGCCTAGAATTCAAAGCTCAGTGATGTTGGATGAACCACACATTGGGCAAATCAACTCCCAAGAATCAAGGTATTCTTCTTCGGAATCTGCCTCCCATCTATGGTCACAATCTTCGCATGCATAGGTGACCACGTCCTCATTGAGGCTATCCATATCGAACTCATCATCTTCTAAAATATCATCTTCCATACAAACTCACTAAATCACAAAGAAAAAGCCGTGTCAAGTGGGGAGGCAAAAAAAAAATGGAAAGAAAGCCATGGTCACCTATTCACGTTATGAGCCTCATAAAAAGAAAAAATCCAAATCGAGATGGGTTTTTTTGATTCTTGCGCTGGCTCTTTTTGGACTACTTTATTATTACCGTCGTGATATTTACTTCCTCTTCGCTCGTGACCAGAGTGTAAGGGCTGAAAAAGCCAAAGAAAAAACCATTGAACTTTGGAAAAACCAAGCCTTAAAAGAACAGGACATCAATGATTTCCAAAGCATAGCCCAACTCCTTGTGGAAAAGGACCCTACGGAAGCTACAGGCTACCACCTAATCGCTCGTAGTCTATACTGGAATTTAGTCAGGCTGGGAATCCGATTCGATACCTCTAGCCTAGTTCTCAATTTGGGTTCCGATTTTACAGATTTCCTGGGAAAATCCCAATTAGCCGAAGAAACCATTCAGTCCATTTTTTGGAATGTGAGAAAGGCTGAAGCATTTTCACAAAGCCCTTTTCCTGATTGGGAAAACAATCGAGTCCTTCTGTTATTAAGTGAAACCCACCGAGGAGTCAAAAAACCATCCACTCTAACGGCAGATTTTTCACAGATTGATCCAGAGAAACTTTCTATCGAATTCCAGTCCATGTATACATGGCTACTTACATATAACTTGATGCAGGCGGGTGACGCCAATGGCTTGGAAAAATTGATAGAAAGCACCAAACAAAATACCTATAAGGGAGAGATCAAATTTTCACAACGAGAGGAAAATTTCCTAAAAGGTATGGGCAAATACTATAAAAAAGATTTTGTCTCTGCTTTATCTCTACTAAGAAGTGCTAAATCCGACAAACCAGATAAAATCACTGAAACTGCAACCATCACGGAAGCAAAGATTTTCCATCTACAAAACTTAACCCAGAAAGGCATCGATTTATTGGAAGTCTACTACCAAACAACGGGGAGCCAAAACCAAGAAATCATTCAAATTGTAAAAGAAATGGCCAAAGAAAAGCCAGGAGCCAAAACCAAATTGGAGATAGGTCCTATCCAGTGAAATTTTTGATTTACGTAATCATCGCCTTTGGTCTGTCTTGCGGTCTTTTCCACAAAGGTGTTCCAAAGAAAGGCGAGTTTTGCTACTTACTCAGCAAACCACCAGAATGTATCTTCGTAGACTTTGAAGAGAAAACACTCTTAATGGAAGGCCAATGGTTTCCTCTCAATCCACGCACCAGATTAGAATTTACCTTTCCTCTGTCAGGGCAGGAAGCAGAGTTATTTGTAACAGCGGAGCATCGGGTCGATATTAAAATTCCAGGGCAAGGCCCAGATAAGTTTTACATGCGAAAAAAAGAAAGGTTTAGCCAGTTCCCAAAGTCCAAAGAATAGAGATGCCAAAGCCAATCGAAGAGATACAAAAAGAAGTTGTGGAAGAGTTCTCAGATCTTACCGACTGGGAAGAAAAGTTTCAATACCTAATTGAATTGGGAGAAGCATTGCCCAGTTATCCAGAAGACAAGAAGGTCGAAGAGTACTTAGTTCCTGGATGCCAATCTCGTGTTTGGTTATATCCCAAAGAAGATTCTGGGAATTTACAATTTTTAGCGGATAGTGACACCGCATTGACCAAAGGCTTAATCGCTATACTCATTCGCGTGTTTTCTGACCACAAACCGCAAGAAATTGCGGAGGCTTCTCTTTCCTTTATCGATGAAATTGGCTTATCAAAATTCCTTTCCATCTCGCGAAGGAATGGATTGAACTCTATGGTCAATCTGCTGAAAAATTACGCAAAAAATCCAAACGTTTAATTTTTGAATTGTCCTTTTTTGGAAACGGCTTATTCTATGAGCCACTTTGATCTCATAGGTAACCTAAATGACCAAATTCTTACTTTGTCTGATCCCTATTTTCCTTTTGTCTTGTGGTAAGGACCTAAGTCCTTACGGTGGGGCACCAGAAGTCAAACCTCTCCCTCCGCGATTGAAATCCGAATGGCCAAATCCTGACTGGAAAGAAACAAAACCCGAAACAGTCGGAGTATCTTCAGAAAAACTTAAGTTAGTTGATGAATACGCCTTTGAGAGAACAGGTGATGACACCGATAGAAAAGGTCGAAGGACAGATGCTTTACTGATCATCCGCAATGGAAAGATCATCTTTGAAAAATATGCAAGAAATTTTGACAAAGATAAGCTTCACCTAACCTGGTCGGTTTCAAAGAGTATATTACAAGCTTTAGTGGGAGTCAGTATAAAAAATGAACTATTGAAATTGGATGATCCAGGCTATTATCACTACGAACCTTTGAGTAAAGATGAGTCACACAAGAAAATAAGCATTCGACATTTATTGAATATGTCCTCAGGTCTTGATGCGGAAGAAGGCTATGAAAGTGGCCCCTTAAAATCAAGTGTGATTGCAATGTTATATACTCGAGGGAGAAAGGATATGGGAGAGTTTTGTAGCAATCTCCCAATGCGATCAGAACCAGGCACAAATGTTTACTATTCAAGCTGTGATACGAACATATTGTCCGCTATCCTAAAAAAAATCCATGGCCGAGAGGCTTATGATGAATTGCCTTACAAGACTCTTTTTGAACCTCTTGGGATCAAAAATGCCACCTTTGAACAGGATGCTTCTGGAACTTTTGTTGGCTCTTCCTACCTCTATCTGAATGCGAGAGATCTAGCAAAGATTGGGTATTTGTATTTGAATGATGGTGTATGGAACGGCAATCGCATACTTCCGGAAGGATGGGTTCAATTTACACGGACTCCTGCTCCTGGGTATAAAACAACTCCCTATTCCGATGATTTAGCAAAAGACAATTACACCTCTCATTGGTATGCAAACACTGGTGTACCGGAAAG
Source organism: Leptospira ryugenii (assembly GCF_003114855.1). Taxonomy (NCBI): domain Bacteria; kingdom Pseudomonadati; phylum Spirochaetota; class Leptospiria; order Leptospirales; family Leptospiraceae; genus Leptospira; species Leptospira ryugenii. Next base: position 140,569 of record NZ_BFBB01000004.1, read on the forward strand.
GGGTGTACCTGATCCATGGCCTGATGCACCAAAAGATACATTTGCAGCCTTTGGACATTGGGGGCAAATGCTAATCGTCATTCCGAGTTTGGATATCGTTGTTGTACGTTATGGCGATGACCGAGAAAAGAAATTTATCAAGAATGATTTTTTGAAATTAATAAAAGAAGCGGTGATTCGATAATATGAAGAAAAAAATTATAAGCGTCCTAGTCGGTATATTATTTATCATTTTAATCTGGGTCCAGTGGAATTGGAAACATATAGATGCCTTCCCTTCCATTATCTCAAGTTTCTATTCTAAAGAATATTGTTCTTGTTTCTATGTTATGCAACTTTCCGAACAACAATGCCATGATTTTGCAAGGCAATGGGTGCCTATCAGTGAATTCAAGAATGACACGGACAAAAAAGAAGTATCGGTGAGCGGTCTTGGCAGAACCAATAAAGCTATCTTCAAAAATGAAAGATTAGGTTGCGTTTTGGATAATGACTAAGACCTAACGATAGATATCCGGAAAAATAAAGTTAATGCCAAAGATCAAACCTTTGGCTTTCACTTCCTCTGGCACAGGACCAAAGTTTTGTCCTCGGATAGAATCCATACAAGACTGGTCCACAACGGTTTGGCCTTGCGAGCCAACAAGTTTTACATCTAGGACCTGCCCACCCTCGCTTAATAAAAATTGCACTTTTGCTACGCCAGGCTTTATACCTTCCCTTGCGACAATCCCTGCCATATCCCGATAGGCGTAATTCCCTCCGCCTGGAGGTGCGAAAGACTCTTCAATCCTCCGGAGCATATTTTTAAAGTAATGATAACCTGCATATTGTTTGGTGGGGATCGTTAAAGCTTTGGCACCATCCCAACGGAAAAGAAAATCCTGCTGAAAACGGTAGTTAAATGGTATTTTGGTCATTTGTCCTGCGGAAGCATTTTGGTTTGTACTCTCTTCCGTGGTTTGTTTAGAGACAGGATCTGCTTTAAAGATACCAATTTCAAATAGATCATCTTCTTTAGTTTGTTCTGACTTTGGTTGCGCTTTGGAAGGTTGTGCACTCGCACTACCATAGATGAATTCTCGGAACGGACTAAGAGTATGAAAACCTTGTTTTTCGGTGAGCCCCCCACCCCCAGCAGAATCTCGATCAGAAAGTGCTTTGTACTCATCTTTCTTTTCTGGGTTAATAAATTGTTGCTCTACCAAAACTTCATAAATTTTTTCTTTTTCTTGTTCGCTTAAAAAAGTCTCACTCGACTCTTCGCTGAACATCTTCCATAACATATTTCTAGTGATGAGATGACCCAAAACTAAAGAAGCAATCAATACAACGAATGCAGCTGAGTATAGAAGGCGATTTTCACCTTCTTCCTTTTCAGGAATTTCAAAATCAAAAAAGAGTTGGCGCATTCTCTTCTCCAGGTTTCATCAAATCTGCCAAGCCTAGGTGTTGGTATGCTTTTTTGGTGGCGACTCTACCTGATGGAGTCCGATCAATCAAACCAATGCGAACCAAAAATGGTTCATAAGTATCTTCGATGGTTCGTTCTTCTTCTCCTAATACAACGGCAATGGGTTTAATGCCAACTGGTCCTCCATTGTATCTCTCTATGATGATCTTTAAAATTTGGCGGTCAATGGCATCTAAACCTTTCTCATCTACCCCCATTCTGCTGAAGGCAAAAAGACAAGTTTCTTTGGTAATTGAAGTCTCCCCTTTCACTTCACCAAAGTCTCTAACACGCTTTAGGAGGTGGTTTGCAATACGCGGAGTCTTTCTACTACGCTTTCCGATTTCTAATGCAACACCTTCTTGCAAAGAAACATTTAAGATCTTTGCAGATCGATCTACGATGATTTCCATTTCTTCATCTGAATAAAAATCTAGTTTAAGGTGGATTCCAAATCTTGACTTTAAAGGATCGCTAACAAGACCCGAACGAGTTGTAGCTCCAACTAGCGTAAACGCTTGCAATTGGATTTGGACTGCGTTTGCCGTGATACCCTCACCCACGACCAAATCGACAAAGTAATTCTCCATAGCTGGGTATAAAAGTTCTTCCTGTTTTTTCACAAATCCGTGGATTTCATCGACAAAGAAAACTTCGTTTGTTTTGAGTAAGGTGAGAAACCGAACCAAATCAGCACCTTTTGAAATCGCAGGAGCTGATGTTGGGGTGAAGGCTACCGACAATTCGTTGGCAATGATTTGTGCCAGTGTAGTCTTTCCGAGGCCTGGGGGCCCCGAAATCAATACATGGTCGAGAGGGCTTTGTCGTTTTTTAGCTGCCTCTATGTAGACGGAAAGGTTGGACAAAACTTCTCTCTGTCCAATGAATTCAGACAATTTTGTAGGACGAAGGCTAGGTTCGTCCTCACCAATCGATTCTATTTCTTCCCGAAAACTCACTTCAATTTGGTTTCTGCTCTGGAGTGATGGTAGTCAATACTTCATTTTTATTTCGGATGATTTTTATCTCGATCCGCTTCCCAATTTTTGAGGATGCAATCACTGCTTGGACATCGCTCGGGGATTTGATTGGTTTTCCATCAATTTCAATGATGACATCAGAAGGTCTAAGCCCCGCTTTGGCAGCCGGAGAATTTCCAAGGCGCTCAACTACGACTGCACCTTCTGTTGAACTGAGTCCCAATTGGTCTGCGATTTCTTTGTTGATGGGCGATAAGGAAACACCGATCCAAGGACGCGAAACTCGGCCATCTGTCTTTAATTGTTCTGCCACCCTTTTCGCTTCATTGATGGGAATGGTTAAACCAATGCCCTCTGATCCACCAGACTGGGAGAGGATCATTCGGTTGATCCCTATGACCTCGCCTTTGATATTCAATAAAGGCCCACCACTATTTCCTTGGTTGATGGCTGTGTCGGTCTGTATATAGGCAAGGCCAGACTCGTCAATTCCACCTCTTTGTACAGCTGACACAACTCCAACGGTAAAGGAATATTCCAGACCTAGTGGAGCCCCAATCGCAATGGCCCAATTCCCAACCTTTACTTTATCCGAATTGCCGATTCTGATGGGAACAAGCTCCGATTTAGGAGCTTCTATTTTTAAAAGGGCTACGTCAATTGTTGCGTCGGTTCCGATCAATTTAGCATTGTATTTGTTTTTGTTTCTCAACTTGACTGTGAGTTTGTCCATTCCATCGATCACATGGTGGTTGGTAAGGATATATCCTTCATCATTCAGAATGATTCCTGAACCGAGACCATTTTGGATTTCTTGGATCACCTTTCCACCGCCTAATCCTTGTCTTCCGAATAGGTGGTCAAAGAATGGATCTCCTGTGCTTGGAAAGCCTTGTCTACGGTTCACTCTTCTTTCTGTTGCGATGGAAACAACACTTGGAGAAGCTTTCTCGAACACTTCTTGGAAGGCGTCTTCTAAGGTTACAGCCTGCAGTTGTGCAGGGGAAAGTTTATCTGTAGAGTCTGCCTTTAGTTGCAAAGGATTGTTGGATTGAGAATCTCCGCAAGTTAGGATGGGAGAAAGGAATGTACCCAACAAAAGAAAAGAAGATGCGATCGCAATGTATTTTAATGGGTTTGTTTTTGCTTGGTTCATAATTCTAATTACTAGATTCTCCTCTGGATTTAGACTTCCTCGCGCTTCGGTTGGTCTCAATAGAACTTCGATCCACATCAAATCCAAAATAGACTTGAACAGACTGTTCTGACAAAGACACTGTCACCGAAATGTCAAAATCTGTATTGATCCCCTTGGCTCCTGGCTTCGAAGAAATGGAAGGAATGATCCTTACCGATGTCTTCCGGCGCGGAGGATTAAAAGTGACCACTGCTTCCACAGTAGATGGGCCGATCCTTGCTTCAAGAAAAACCACTCACCTTGCTGACAAAAAAATCTCTGAACTTTTAGGAGAAACTTTCGATTTAATTGCCCTCCCAGGTGGTTTAGAGGGAACCAAAAATTTAATGCAAAGTGATCTGCTGAAAGAGATGCTTTTAGTGCAAAACAAAGAAAAGAAGGAGATTGCTGCCATCTGTGCTGCCCCAAATGTACTCCGAGAATGGAACATCATCGCCGAAGGGATGCCCTTCACATGTTTTCCCACTAGCAAAAACCTATCTTCAGGGGGCACCTACCTAGAAGATCGCATCGTTTCTGTTGGGCACATCCATACAAGTGTTGGGCCTGGTTCCGCTTTTGAGTTTGCTTTGTTTTTATTGGAAAGACTTGTTGGGGAAGAAATCAAATCGCAGGTCCAGAACGGACTGCTCTTGCCAAAATAGACTAAGTGTTTGGTGGACTGCCGTGTTGTCCGCGTTCGGCGATCAAACTTTTGATAGCATCTTGCTCGCTATCTAGAACCTGGAGATGGCTTTCCATACCGGTAAGTTTGAATACTTTCGCAACACTTCCATGTACGTTACATACCTTCAAGTTACCATGGTATTTTTTTAGCTTATACATAGCTGTTACGAGTGTTCCGATACCAGAGGAATCCATAAACGGAACCTTTTCGAGATTGATGACGATTTCATACTGCTGGCCTTTTATCTTTTGGTCTAAAAGATCTTTCAGTTCTTTTGCATTGTAGAGATCCACTTCTCCTTCAATGGAGACAACAGGGATGGTATCGACAATCTTTTCGTGAATTAACATACTTTTGTATCTATCTCTTTCTCGAATGAATCTCTACATCCTAAAAATACCAAAAGGTTTTCTGGATGTTTCTTTCGCATTCAGGATCGACAAGGCTCTTGCCAAAACTGTCCGAGTGTCACAGGGATCTATGATTCCGTCATCCCATAGACGTGCCGAACTGTAAACGGAAGATGATTTTTTTTCGTAGTCCGAGAGGATAGGATCCTTGAACTGACTTTCTTCTTCCTTTGTTGGGACTCTACCTTCTTTCTCCCAGGGCTCTGACTTTACGGTCCAAAGTACATTGGCTGCCTGTTCCCCGCCCATGACTGATATTTTCGCTTGTGGCCACATCCATAAGAATTCAGGCGCAAAAGCTCGTCCACACATTCCATAGTTTCCCGCTCCGTAGGAACCCCCCGTAACGAGAGTTAATTTTGGGACTGTGGCAGTCGAAACAGCGTTCACCATCTTGGCTCCATCTCTTGCGATGCCCGAATTTTCATACTTTTTCCCTACCATAAAGCCGGTGATGTTTTGCAGAAAAAGTAACGGCGTTCTTCTTTGGTCACATAGTTGTATAAAGTGGGCCGCTTTTAAGGCGCTCTCAGAGAATAAGACTCCGTTGTTTGCGATGATCCCTACAGGATAGCCAAAGATTTCAGCAAAACCGCAGACTAAAGTTGTTCCATACAGTTTTTTGAATTCATGGAAGAGAGAGGCATCCACCAAACGGGCAATGATCTCCCGAACATCGTAGGATTTTTTTGGGTCTCTCTGTATGATACCGTATATTTCGTCCGCAGGATACAAAGGAGGACGTACTTCTTTGGGCAATGATTTAGGCTTTCGGTTGAGATTTTGTACTATGGAGCGAGTGATTTCTAATGCATGGAGGTCATCTTCTGCATAGTGATCTGTTACACCAGAGATTCTACAATGGACATCGGCACCACCTAACTCTTCTGGACTTACAACCTCTCCTGTTGCGGCTTTCACGAGAGGAGGACCACCTAAAAAAATGGTTCCGTTTCCTTTTACAATGATGGACTCATCTGACATAGCCGGAATGTACGCACCACCTGCCGTACATGAACCCATAACAACAGCTATCTGGCTAATGCCTCTCGCACTCATCTGTGCTTGGTTAAAGAATATGCGTCCAAAGTGTTCCTTGTCGGGAAAAACCTCATCTTGCATTGGCAAAAAAGCGCCACCAGAATCTACAAGATATATACAAGGCAGTTCATTGGAAAGGGCAATCTCTTGGGCTCTTAAATGTTTCTTTACCGTGAGTGGATAGTAAGTTCCACCTTTTACGGTCGCATCATTGGCAACTATCATGCACTCGATGCCCTGCACCTTTCCGATACCAGTCACTATGCCTGCACCTGGCACAGGATCTGCGTATACACCTTCCGCTGCAAAGGGAGCAATCTCAAAAAACTCAGTGCCAGGATCAATGAGATTTGCGATACGTTCTCTAGCGGTTAATTTTCCTCTAGCCTTTTGTTTTTCTTTCGCTTTTTCTCCACCACCTAGCTTAATTTTGGCGAGCGTATTTCGAATGGGAACGGCAACTTCTAGGAATGTTAGACGATTTTGTTTAAACTCTTCGCTCTCACGGTTGATTTTTGAGATTAATGTTTCCATAGATCATTCTTCTTCTTGGTTGTCCTTTCGTTTGAATTGAAAGGTTTTGGTTTTATTTCGACCATAGGTATCCACTAAATATTCGATCTTTTGGGAAATGAGTTCTGGGCATTCTTCCATGGATAGGTGGCCAGAAGGAACGACAGCATGTGCACTTGTGCGAAGAGTTTCTTTAATGAATTCTGTCTGGTAGGGAGAAATCCGATAGTCTTCTTCTCCAATAATTACTTGCCGTAAGCCAACCATTGATTTCAAGCCCTCTTCTACGTCTCGGAGGGTATGGCTGGAACGGTCAACATTTCGTATGAATTCCAAAGTCTGCTTTCTATTTTTGCCATGAAATAACAAGGTAAAGGTATCTTTTTCCCATTCTGCGGAAACACGGTAGCCTTTTTTGGTTAGAAAGAGGTGCACTAATATCTTCAATATGGGAGGTCTAAAACAATAAGATAGCAGATCACCTAACAGAGGTATCTTTAGAATATTGATCGGGGAATAATAACGAAATTTTGGTAAATTTAAGAAACCGTTTAAGATCGTTAGTGATTTGATCCTTTCTGGATGTTCTTTGGAAAAAAAAGCAACAATAGGCAATGCGTAATCGTGAGTGACGATGTGGATTTTTTTATCACCGACCAAAGACTCAGCTACCTGGTGTAAATAAAATGCCTGCAATCGGTGGGATAGAGGTGAACTAGGCTTTTCACTGAGTCCTACTCCCGCCCAATCCAAAGAGATCACTTTATATTTATGGGAAAGAAGTTCAGCAACATTTCTAAAATGATAAGAGGTCGTAAAAAATCCATGTAGAAGGAGGATGGTTTCACTGCCCTCGCCTACTTCAGAATAGAAGAGTTTGATGCCCTCCACCTCTACAAATTTCCCAGAGTTGATATGCTTTTGTAAACTAGGACTCACTTGATTTTTCCATTAATCTAGCATATAAGGATCTCAAATACATCTCCTCTGCTTCAGAGAGGTTGATGCTTCGTCTGGCCATGATCTTTTTTGTATCTTGGATAAACTCTTCTAAGCGATATGTCTTTCCCTTAGAGATCCATGTGAACGGTTTTTGGTAGGAGCTTACTCGATTGTCGAGTAGATTGCTGCCTATGTCAATGACAGATCCCGTGTTCATCATCACGCCTATGGCAATTTTAGAAAAAGGGCCTATCATCGATCCAAATTTAATAGTACCAGTGTTTGCTTCTATATTTTCATATTGTAGCTTCACAATACCGTAATTGTTTTTCAAATCCGATGTAGTTGCCAAAGCACCTATATTCACCCAAGATGAGACAAAGGAATGGCCTAGAAATCCCTCGTGGTGTTTATTAGAATAATCTAATATAATAGAATTTTCAACCTCCCCTCCAACTCGACAATTTTGGCCTATGAGAGTCCCACCACCAATTTTTGCATTGTCTATTCGAGATTCCTTTCCGATATACAATGGTCCCTCCAAAAAACTGAAAGGGCTAATCTTTACATTTTCATCGATCAAAATCGGACCATTCGAAGTATCAATGACAACACCAGGATAAACAAAGGAACTCGGATGAATGTAGAGATGTTTTTCTTTTCCAATTACGTGGAAACCGGAAGATTTTGTTTTGAATTTGTCTCGATATTTTTTCCAATTCTTATTAGAGCTCAGATTGTCTTCTATTAAGGTTGTCACACTTCGTTGCAGATCCCACGGAAAAAATGAATCTGCTGTGTGAACTTCCTCGATTTCTCTTCCATCATAAGGCAAAAGAAATTCATACCTTTGGAACAACAAGGTATCAAAAGTAGTATCCTTACTTCGGTAGTAAATATTTGCCTTGGGGTTTTTAGCTTTTATCCTTTCTAAGAGATTCATTCCCGCGAGGTTCCATTCGCAAAAGGAGTGAAACCTAGAAATAGGCTCAAGAATCGGTGGGCGATTTGTCTCATCGATCAGAATATTTTGGATAGTTGCCATCGTCTATTCTACAGTTACTGACTTCGCTAAATTCCTAGGCTGGTCTACGTTACAGCCACGTAGGATTGCAATGTGATAGGAAAGAAGCTGCAATGGGATAACGGCAAGAAGAGGGACCAGAGGATCTGCAATGGATGGAATCTCAAAAGTAAAATCAGCCATCTTTTTAATTTCAGTATCGCCTTCTGTGACAATCGCGATGACCTTTCCTTTTCTAGCTTTCACTTCTTGGATATTCGAGATAATCTTTTCATACGAACTATCCTTGGTGGCAATAAAGACAACGGGCATATCCTCATCTATCAATGCGATAGGACCATGTTTCATCTCAGCAGCAGGATATCCTTCCGCATGGATGTAGGAAATTTCTTTCAGCTTCAAGGCACCTTCCAAGGCTACAGGAAAATTATAACCTCTTCCTAAATACAGAAAGTTTGAGGCTTGGTAGAATCGTTTGCTAATCTCTAAAATTTCTTCTGCTTTGCCAAGAATGGTGGCAACTTTATCTGGAATGGTATCCAAGCCAAAGAGTAGCTCTTGGTATTTGCTTTTTGAGATGGTTCCTTTTTTCAATCCTAAGTAGATAGCCATCATAGCAAGTATAGTCACTTGTGAGGTGAAAGCCTTTGTCGAGGCTACCCCAATTTCTGGCCCTGCATGTAAGTAGGCACCTGCATCTGCAGTCCTTGCAATTGACGATCCTACCACATTACAAACTCCAAAGATCATCGCACCCTTTGATTTTGCCAATTCAATGGCCGCAAGAGTATCAGCCGTTTCACCTGACTGGGATATGGCGATGACAATATCTTTATCACGAATCACTGGATTACGGTAACGAAATTCAGAAGCATATTCCACTTCTGTTGGGATACGAGCTAAATCCTCAAACAGATATTCACCGATGAGACCGGCATGCCATGATGTTCCACATCCGATAAAAAGCATCCGTTCCGCATTTGTAAATCTATGCAGGTATTGGTCTATACCACTGAGTACCAATGAATGACTTGCAGAGACCAATCGACCTCTCATGGCATCACGGACAGATTTCGGTTGTTCAAAAATCTCTTTTAACATAAAATGTGGGTAACCACCCTTTTCTATGTCTTCAAGATCCAATTCTAATTTTTGAATGAATGGAGTTTTGATCACGTTCTCTAAACTTTTTACTGTAAGAGAACCATCTTTCATAATTGCCATTTCCCTATCATTTAAATAGGTAACTTCACTCGTATATTCAATGATAGGAGTTGCATCGGACGCTACAAAGTATTCATCTTTGCCAATGCCAATCACCAGTGGTGAACCTTTTCTTGCCGCAATCAAGGTTCTTTCATCATCTTCCGAAAGAACGACAATAGCATAAGCTCCAACGACTTCATTGAGTGCAAGGCGGACAGCTTCTTCGATATTACATTTGTTTTGAATTTTAATTTCTTCGATGAGGTGAATCAATACCTCAGTATCGGTATCGGATTTGAAGCTATGCCCCGATTTCTCTAACTCTTTTTTGATAGCACTATAATTTTCGATGATACCATTATGAATAATGGCAAGTTTACCATCGGAACTCAAGTGTGGGTGCGCATTTCTATCGTTAGGCTCTCCGTGAGTTGCCCATCGTGTATGGCCTATGCCAACACTTGCATCCAATTTTTTCTCGCCAATAGCAGACTCCAGGTCACTGACTTTTCCTTTTTTCTTTACGATTTCCAAGGAACCGTTTAAGACGGCAACACCAGCGCTGTCATAGCCTCGGTATTCAAGTCGTTTTAATCCTTTGATGATGATTGGTAGTGCCTTCCGACTTCCTAAATAACCTACGATTCCACACATTTTTGCACCCTCTTTAACGTTTGTTCTAGATCTATCTTTGACCTAGCTTCAGTGATTACTCGAAAGATCGGTTCGGTGTTAGATGGACGAATATGTATCCATCTGTCGCCTTCTGAGAGCCAAAGGCCATCCTTTGTCACCACCTCCGCTTTCGGGAAACCCTCTCTAAATTTTTGAAACAAAGTTTCCAATGAGAATCCCTTCGCCAATGGAAATGAAGTTTTTTGCATATGGATTTCCGGTAGATCCGAAACCAGTGCATCGATTGGTTGTTTACTTTCTGCCATTAAATTGAGAATATGAGCTATTCCCGAGAGAGTGTCTCTACCAAAGGATGGAATTTTTGGATCGATCACTCCACCATTTCCCTCACCGCCAAACACAGCTTTTGATGCCAACATCTCTTTGACAACATTTGCTTCCCCTACCTGTGATCGTATGACAGAAGCCTTATATCGATTTGCCACTTCTTCATTCAAGAAACTAGTTGAAAGATTGATGACAACATTACTTCCTTTTTTGGCATACGAAAGTACATTTTGTAAGGCCAAAGGTAAAGTGTACTCTTCGGAGATAGCACCACGTTTTGGTGTGAACAACACCAATCTATCGGCATCTGGGTCCAAAGCAAAACCGATATCTGCCTTTGATTGTTTGAAAGCTTTCTCTGAGGAGACCAGGGCAGTCGGAGTTGGCTCAGGAGGTCTAGGGAAGGTGCCGTCAGGCTTACAATTGTGCAGTACGACCTGACAGCCCAACTTCTTGAGTAAAGCCGGGACCACTTCTGAACCCGCGCCTCCTACTGCATCTAAGAATACTTTGAATTTTTGTTTTTTGATTTTTGTTTGGTTTACTTGTTGGACTACAGATTGTAAATGCAAGTCGACATAGTCCTCACCACTCTCTACGTAGGCTTTCGGATGTATCTGTGCAGGGCTGTTGGTATTTGATTGTAAAATCTTGAGTAAGGTTTGGTTTTCTTCCGCAGAAAAGAAAAACCCTTTTTTTGAAATAAATTTGAAGGCGTTCCATTCCATCGGGTTATGGGATGCCGAAATCATGATCCCACCTTGCGCTTTTGCTAAATGCACGACAGCCTTTGTGGTCGGAGTGGGCACTAAACCAAGTTGTAAAATATTGCTTCCACGAGAGAGCAAAGAAGCCAGTAAAAGGTGTTCTAAATAAGGACCGCTAGGTCTCGAATCTCGTCCTATCACAACCGTTTGCCCTTCCATCATCGTTGCGAAGGCGTTCGCAAAGAGCAAAGCCTCTTCGAGTCCAAAGCCTTCACGGATTCGCCCCCGAACTCCAGAAATGGAAACCATTAAAGCGGATAAATCGTACTTACGATCAATTTGCATAGATACTAGTCCAAAGTGCTGATTGTAAAAAGGAAGTCTATCTTTTTCAAGGGGTGATGCGGGAGGTGGCTCTTCTCGGGAGAGGGAAAGAAGAGAAAACGGATTGGGCGATGACAGGATTGAACTGCCGACCCGCTGCTTGTAAGGCAGCTGCTCTCCCAGCTGAGCTAATCGCCCGTTCGTATGACCAGTCCATCGGAAAGGCCCAGATTGTCTATCGATTAATGTCTGAAAATAAAAAAGGCCACTAAAAAGTGGCCTCGGGATTCCTTAGCGAAGAACAAGGTTTAGGCGGCAGCTTTTCCGATATTGTTGATTCTTGCAGCCATACGTGCTTTTTTACGATCCGCATTTTTCTTATGGATCAATTTGCTTTTTGCTGCTTTGTCTAAGCGGGAAGATAACTTTCCAAAGAAGCCAAGCGCCTCTTCTTTATTTCCTGATTTGATTGCTTTCAGTAAATTACGAGCGTAGGTTCTGATTTCAGTTTTGTCTTGCGCGTTTCGCTCTTTTCGTCTTTCAGTACGACGAATGTCTTTCTTTGAGGACTTTAAATTAGCCAAGGTCTTTCCCCTAAACGGAATTTTTACTTATTTTTTGTGTACCCCTCAGGGGGTCAAGGCGAAAGAGTAAATTTCTAAGCTCCATTCTGAGAATCCATGACCTTTTTCCTAGAGGAAAGCTATGTGGTACATCCTATTGGAAATCGACAAAGAATTGGCACAGATTCTTTCAGAAAAACACCTCGACCTAGGGATGGTCACGATGTTTGCATTGCGGGATTTGTTCTCCCAAAGGCACCTATGCCAGGCTGTCTCCCAGAACCCCCATTCCTCGTTTCTCAGGCTCTCCTTAACAAAATCTGATTTTTTCCAATTATACCAGATTGCCGAAGAGATCGAAGTTGACCCAAACCGACTGCTATCCTATGCTTTCACTCAAACGGTTTTGGACTTATTGAGATTGTGAACCCAGAAAAAGGAAAACAAGGCTACATCAAGGTTGATGACATTTCGGAAATTGATCCAAACAAATTATCAATTTCACAAGCACACCAGAGGTATGTTGACCGAGATAACAACCGCTATGCGCTCAGGTTCAATAAAGACACGAGGCGATTGGAAATCATCAAACTCACCACCTCGCAAGGTGTAGAGGTCGTTCAGTCTACGCCAAACCCAGTCCCACAATCCAAGCCGATTCCGAACATGGAAGCGCCAGCCCCCATCATAGAAAAGCCACCTATCCTTCTTGATTCGGAACCTCCAATCGTGGAACGTAGGCAGAGCCCACGTGATGAGGCCTTATTGGGTGGGGACACCGACTTGGACATCGTAGGAATCGAAGAATCTAGGCATTCCAACCAAGGCAAGGCGGAAGAGCTAGCAAACTCATCTGCCATCTCCTTTGAAAAATCAGATGGTAGAACCTCCGCCCAAATGATCGACTATGTGATCAAAGTACTATCTACCTATAAAGAAAAAGCCAATGCCATCATTCGCAATATACAATCCTCTCGGATCTTTGAACTTACGGGAGATCCCTCAGAAAATAAAAATATTGTAGGTAATTTAGCTAGAGAATTCGAATCCCAAATCTTTGAAGGGATTGATAAGATGATCGATCTCCATAAAGAAATGACCTCTTATCCTCGTCCAATCACCTATTATATTTCAAAAGCTCCGACCAATATGCGTGAAGATATGAAGGCGATAGACTCCGATAAAGAAAAGTTAGAAAAATTGCATCTCTATGAAATGCAAAAGCACTCTCATACAATAGTAAAAGCGATGAAGTCTCTCAGCTTGCAGTTATTGAATATTTTAAACTTAAAAACTGATTCTCAAGTCAAACAACTGCAGTACCAAAATCAATTAATGTTTGTAGATGCAAAAAACGCTTCCCTCTACTTTACTCAAGATTTGGATAAGACGATAATTGAAATAGAAGATTGGAAAAATTCGAAATGAGCCAAGAGCTATCTGAATACGAAATCAAAACCTATTTACAAAAGATCAGAGCCGATTACCAAGAACATGGCAAACTCAATCCCAAGGCATTTGACCAAGCTGCCTTTGAGACAAGATATTTACAAGTTCTCAGGCTACGAGGTAACTTAACAAAATTTTTCCAAGAAGAAGTCGCTTTTCTCGACCAGCTAAAAGCCAAGTTCAACAATTTGGTGGCCAAAAAAGAAGCAGCAAAGGCTAGCACTCTCAATCGTCTCGTCGACGAATCCATGGAAAAACTGGTCAAGTATCCAAAGATCGATTTCCATCCTCTTGCAAAAGCAGAGCTTCGGTACTTTTATGGGGCCATCGTAGAATTTGCCGAAACAGAGCTTCCAGTAATCTTAAATATTTTTAAGGGGACTCCAGAGTATTCTTATCTGCAAGATCCAGTACTAGTGATCGAAAGATTAGGTATCTCTAGAAGGGGCATGCCTTCTCTTAAAATCCAGGAGATCACCAAAAGTTTGTTAGATGCAAATGGAAATCCCATCGTCATTGAAAAGGTTTCTCAAGCTTTACTTCGAGATGGCTGTTTGGCTTTAAAAAATATCACTCAATCTGTCCAGGACCTAATCTCAAAAAATAGAATCAATCCTGACCTCATGGTGCAGGTGAATGACAGAGATTACCCAAAGGCTTTTTCTAAGTATGGCAACAAAAGATTTGGAAGGGCATTGGAGATGGTCACTGAACAATGCCGCCAGATCATACAAGATTTTCGAATGAATTCATTGCTTGGTATGGACTGATTTTATTTTGTAGGTTTTATGAAACCTATCCTTTTGGCAGTTGCGGAAACCATAGAATCTGATTTTGATGAGGCTTTTTATAAACAAGCCGATCCCAATGAAAAGTACTTTGCTCTGCTCTCCCGTTCTGTTGATAAACTTTTACATCACCTAGGTACAGATAGAAAGTCCATTGCTCCTTACCTAACTGACTTTGTTTCCATCGATACATTGTCTCTCGCAAGGGCTGGCTATGGACACGCAGTGCGAGATGCCAATGATCTGGGATTTTCTGGAATTTCCTGTCATATCGTAGATTTGGGAGGTGCCAGTGTTGGTGGATCTTTGCACCAAGCGTACGCACTGATAGAATCCAATCCCGAAGCTCTTGTTCTTGTTTGTGGTTCAGATATTCCAAAATCTGTATTTCGCCAGATATCTGATTTAAAACGCCTAACAGAAACTGTCTGCCATAAGGATTTTGAAATTCCTTATGGTGCTACCCTGATAGGGCTCTATTCTTTGTTAGCGGAAAGACAAATGAAAGAGAACGGAATGACACTAGAGGATCTAAAAGAAATTACAAAAGTCTTTCGGTCCCATGCCATTGACAATCCTCGGGCATTCCAATTTCAAAAAGAACTCACGGATAAACAGCTAAACAGAGCCTTAGCTGGTCCCTACTCTACTCCCATGATTGCCATTGTCACTGACCATGCTTTTGCAACACTCCTTACGACTGAAAAGAAAAAGAACGAACTGATAGAAAAAGGGATATTGCGAAAGGACACTAGTCATGTGTATGTTAGAGGAGCAAGCCATGCAGTTCATGCTGAGTATTTTTACCAAAAGAAAGGCTTACAGAGTCCGGCAGGGATTGCGGCCGAGAAGTGTTTTGCTTTGTCTGGATTGTTACGTTCCGATGTGGATTATGCTTGGATCTATGATTGTTTTACAGGAATGATAGTTTCACAAGCTAGCCAATACTTTGGTGTTTCTGTTTCCGATACCGTAAAATCCTTAAAGTCGGGAATGATTTCTACAGGCAACCGAGAGATTCCGATCAATTTAGGCGGAGGTATACTCAATTACCAAGCGGCTATGTCTTTGTCAGGAGTGACGGGATTGATAGACATTGCTAGCCAGTATGGTTTAGCAGTGGACCCTATTCCGAAAAGACTTAGCTCACCACCTAAAGTAAGTTTGCTGGGGGGAAATGGAGGCATTGATAGTATCAACTCTGTGGTTTTGTTTTCTACAGAAGATTCTGAACATCCAATCGCAAAACCTCAGATCGCTAGGCAGCTACAAGTGAACGAAGTGGACGCAAAAGAAGGAGATGTTTGCCAGATCATCTCTTTGAGTTTGGTGCAATTTAACCCCGGCGGTGAGAAAAAAACTCCTTATCTACTCTGCGCCTCTGAAACAGAGAGGGGAACTCTAGTGATTACAAATCTTTTCAATAAAAATTTAGAAGAGATCTTGAGCCAAGAGGGTATCTCCGCATCACAAAACAAAGTCAGATTGCAGAAGATAAATGGTCTCTTGCAAGCTGTTTTGTTGTAGGTGCCTCAAAACTGTTTTAGGAATCGCAAATTCCCAGATTGGAAATAACGTATGTCATGAATGCCGTAGCGCATCATGACCAGACGGTCTAATCCCAGACCAAAGGCAAATCCTGTCCATCGTTTAGGATCATGTCCACCTGCTGACAAAACATTGGGATGAACTAATCCACAGGGAAGAAGTTCTAGCCATCCAGAATGTTTGCAGACAGAACAGCCTTTCCCTTCACAGACCAAACACTGGATATCTAGTTCAAATCCTGGCTCGACAAAAGGGAAGTATCCAGGTCTCAATCGTGTTTTCACTGTTTTGCGAAAGATACGAGAGAGGAGAGTTTCCATTGTGTAAATCAAATGTGCGATCGAAATCCCTTCTCCAACGACCATTCCTTCTACTTGATAAAAAGTATTTTCATGGGAAGCATCTACTTCCTCATAACGAAATACTCGCCCAGGGGCAATGATCCGAAAAGGTGGTTTCAAATTCTTAAGAGCACGGACTTGGATTGCAGATGTATGTGTTCTAAGTAAATTTCCATCCACCGTATAAAAAGTATCCTGCATATCACGAGCTGGATGATCATCGGTAAAATTCAAGGCTGCAAAATTGTTTTCGTCGGTCTCTACCTCTGGTCCATCCATTATAGAAAATCCCATCGAGGTAAAAATATCCTCGATCTCATATTGAATTTGTGTGATGGGATGTAGAGAGCCTCGTTCAGATGATGCAATTGGACGAAGAGCATCAAAAACTTCAGATTTTAAGGATTCTGAGTAGTAGGACTCTTTTAAGCGAGTTCTCTGTTCTTCCAAAAAAGATTCTATTTCAGCCTGAGCCTCGTTAGCAAATTTTCCGATGGTTTTCTTTTCTTCGACAGTTAAAGAAGCAATCCCTTTTAACACTTGGGTGAGTTTGCCCTTTTTACCAATGAAAAGATTTTTTGTTGCATCCAACTGATCTTCCGCCTGGCAACTGCTAAGCGAAGATTTAGCCTCTTTTATGATAGATTCAATTTCATTTTGAAGATTCATTAATTGCTCTTTCTTCTACGATTTTCTTTAACTTAGGATAAATGCCTCCAAAGGCACCATTTGACATTGCTAGAACCACTATTTGGTCCTTAGCATATTTTTTGAGGAATTGAGTCAGCTTGTCAATTAGATCCGATGGATCCTTACAATACACAGCCTCTTTTTTAGTATTTTTAGCGATATCTTTCACTAATTTTTTTACGTTTAACCTTTGTTTTGCTGGTACTTTATTAACCTGAAAGACTTCCGTGAGCATGGCTAGATCTGAACCTTTAAAACACTTTGAGAAATCATCTTGGAATACATTTCTATGGGAGGTTGCACTTCTAGGTTCAAATAGGGAAATGATTTTTGCTTTTGGATATGCTTCTTTGTGGGCTTTGATTGTTTCCTGTATGGCAACTGGATGGTGAGCAAAGTCCTCTACAAGTATACTATTTTGGTTTTGAAAGAGGATTTCTTGTCTACGTTTCACACCCGGAAAACTGAGAAATGCCTGGATCAACTTTTCTTTTTGCGAAGGTGCAATCTCTAGACAAAGACGCAATGCCGCTTCCGCATTTCGAAAGTTATGAGCTCCTATGAGTTTGGGCCGTAGTTCTTTGTTTTGTATCTTGACTATGCCCTTCTCATAGCGAATAATAGAATTTTTTTGATTTAGTTCAAAAAAATCGACTGGAGCATGTTTGTACTCTTCTAGAATCGCATTTAGATTTTTTGAACCTCCCCAGGAAAACACCTTACCTGTGTTAGGAACTAAATTCAAAAGTCGTTTGAACATTACTTTGATCGCATCCAAATTCGCAAAAATATCTGCGTGGTCAAAGTCCAATGCATTTAGAATGAGATAAAAGGGGCGATAGTGAAGAAACTTTGAACTCTTATCGAAAAAGGCACTATCGTATTCATCACCTTCTAAGACAAAATATTCTCCTTTTCCCAAAGCAAAGCCAGCATGCCCATCCGCTCGGATGCCACCGACAAAAAGTCCAGGATCCAAACCAATTTGAGTTAATAAGTGGTGCACTAAAAATGTAGTCGTAGTCTTTCCGTGAGTACCTGCAATGACGATAGGTTTTTTGCCTTTTAGGAAAAAATGCCCGATGGCTTGTGCCATACTCATGTATTCTTTGCCAGAAGATAGAACTTCCTCTACTTCGGGATTGCCCCTAGAAATAGCATTGCCGATGATCACTAAATCTGCAGCTTTCACATTTTCTTTCGCAAAACCTATCTTAGGAGAAAGTCCCCACTCTACCAATTTATCCGACATGGGAGGGTACAGATTTTGATCGGAACCTGAAATTTCATGACCTAATTGTTTGAGCATATAAGCTAAATTGCCCATGGCAATCCCACCTATACCGACCAAAAATATTTTCAATTTAAAACCGTCCGTATGATATGATAAAGAAACATGGGTATGCTGAGTAAGAACAAAAAGAAGAGCATAGCCTTAAGCAGAAAAAAGAAAAAGTCCTTTGAGGTCCAAGAATTTTGAATGGAAAGATACAGATAGGCCAATTGTAGGGAGTATAAAAAACCCACAGATAAAAAGAAGAGTGGGAAAGGATTTGGAAGGATCCAGAACACCGATGAAGCCATCATTGGCAAAAAGGAAATTTGGAATACATGGGGAGGAGGTCCATCCCAATCTTCCGTTTTGTCACGAAACTCATGGTACATCCGAAAGCTATCAATGATCCTAAATAGAAAAAACAGAACAAAGTAAAAGATAAATACACTCAGTACACTTTGCCAAAGTGTAAAAGGAGTTTCCTCATCTCCCGAAATGGCAATACCAGCGATCATCTGGAGTGTATTGCCCAAGAACTTGGTTAGAGCACCAACAACGGCAAGTGCCACATACAAAAGAAATAAATCCCTTTGGCCAAGAAGAGACTGATTGAAATACAAATCGAAAGCCGATTTGGGAGAGAAAAATATATCCTTCAAGACTTGCTTTCGGATAGGATTGAGATCTAAATTTTGCACCTTATTGGATTTTCTGATTGGGACGTTCAAAGCGGGAAGCATTTTTCACTTCCGTTGCGGCTCTCAAAAAGGCAGAAAATTGCTCTTCTTTCACCAAAGAATGGTTTTCTAAAAAATGCCCCAAAAACTCTCTTTGGGCAAGCCTAAACATTCCCTGTTCGGTCTGCACAGTATCATAAAAATACAATTTCCAACGGTAGGATTCCGAGTGTCCGACTTCGATCGTGTAGATGGCTTTTTCTTTTGCTGACGATTTGCCTGAGACATAGGAAGGTGCTTGAGGCTCATCTAGGTAGAGATCAGCCCTAAGTGATTTTAACTTTGTTTCCCAATCATTCCCTATAGAAGGGGATAGTACAATTCGTTCGTCTGTGGGACGGCTCCATTCATTTACATAGGTATCATACTGATTCTTTTTTGCTGAATTTTCGATGCGTATCCTCTGTCCCTCTCCATTCAGTTCGATATATTGTATAAAACCCCCGTTGTAATTGATGAATTGGCGTTCTCTGAGTGAGTGGCTCTCACCTTTAAACTTATCGATTAGGTATTGGTACGGACTCACTATCCGATTGTCTGCTAAGGCTAAGATCCGCGTTTCATCTGAACCAAGTTTATTTCCAAAACGAAGAAAGGAACCATTGATCTCCTGATCAAAAGGTATTGAATCCAAACTTAAAAGCAAAGTGGGAGCATCCTCCGATAGGCATAACTTTTGTAAGTCTATGCCTTCCGTCAATTCCTCAGATTTTGTTTTTAATACACTTAGATCAGTGAAGAGATTTTTTACATTATAATTGGCTTCATAGAAAACTTGTTCCTTAGTTTTGCCATCTAGCTGGGTGAGTTTGAACAAGGGATTGCCTCGCCAACCGCGGGAAATCTTTTCCATTTGGATTGGCATGGGAAACAAGGTAGGTTCATTTTTTCCGCACCAAGTCTCTTTTGGCGGAAGGAAACGAATGGTCGACCAATCCTTTTTCCAGAAACTAACTTCTGTTTGGTTTTCTTGTCTTTCCTCAAGCCCAAAAAATATAAAAAAGGAGACAAGCAGACTGACTAAGAGATAAATGATTTTTTTATTCTTAAGCATAACTTTTTGACTTTCGTTTGGAAAGAACGTAGTAAGAGCCTACCAACAAAATTAGTCCAGGATAGATAAATACACCCAAGGCCCAAACAACTAATTTTTGGTTATCGGAAAGATTTACGACACTAGCTTCATCCTTTTTGGCTGGGATCTCGGTAATCGCCTCATCCAAAAATTGTCCGGTCACAAGTGATGTAGAAAAAGCTGCATTCGAAGTATACAAATAGAATTGGTCAGTAAGCCAAGATGTTCCTGAATGGATCACTATCCTTCCTTTTTTATCACCTGTTAGAGAAAGAGGAGTGAGTAATGTTGAAAAGATGAAATTCTCTTTCTTTTCTGCTCCATCCATCTTTTTGTTTTGGTTGGAATCAGCAAAGACATCAAAACCAGACTCCAGTAGGTTTTCCGACTTAAAGAGAAATGGATTCTTACCTGCAGAAACAGATTGGAAAGCACCTGAGAACGGGAAGAGAACTCCTTGGTCTTTATTGGACAAAAATTGAGTTAGGTTATGATCCTGGATTCTCTTTGCCACGACGACGCCAGGCTTTTCCACCAGCTCAATCAATGGAGTCTCAGAAAACTTCAATCCAGAGATAGATAATAACCAATCAAAGGATTCTTTTCCGCGTGGATCTATGGTGATGAATAGCTTACCATTGTTTTCTAAGACATACTTTTGGATTGCCTCTCTGGCTTCTGGCGAAAACGGAATGGAGGGTCCAATGATAGCAACCATATCGGCATCGGATGGAAGCTGAGATGGCCAGCCTTGGGAAAAGCCCCACTCCTCCACTTTGAAATTTAGAAATCGTAGATTGGTTGTAAAGCGATTGATCTGTTCATTGGGAACAGATCGAAAGCTTAGTCCAAAACGCTCCCCATTGGACACAGTGAAGTAAATTTTCTTTTGTTCGGTTGTGACAGTAAATAAGGCAGAGATAATCTTTCTTTCCATTTCCACCAAATCGCCTGGCTCTTTAATGGATATCTTTTCTTCCGCGTATGGTGTCTTTGCCTCGGATAGAAGCTCTTTTTTGCTACGGATTAAAATAGTACCATTGGCAGCGGAAGGATAGTCTTTGGCTAGATCAGTTTCTACATACGCATTGATGAACTGTACTGTAACCAGAGGATTCTCAGCTCGGATCTGGTCTAAGAAGATTTCAACATCCGTCCGAACTCGTGTTAAAGCATATGTATTTGAATCTCCATCCGCCTCCAAAGGCCTAGGATAAAAGGCGATGATGTTTGTTTCCTTTTTGATTTGTTTCAAAAGGTTTCGGGCAATAGGCGAAAGAGAAAATTTCCCTTTAGAGCTTAGATCAAAATTGTAATTTCGTTTAATTGCAAAGTAGTTGATGGCAACAAGGATAGGTAATAGGATCAAAAATCCCAAGAGTGCATTTTGCAACAAAGTGTTTTTGGAAAAGGAAAGACTTGTCTGCGCTTCCAAAGAAGATTTGCCAATTTCTAAAAGGACGACCTGTAACAAATAGGCAAACGCGAAGAGAATGATAAGAAGTAACAAAATCTCACGTAGCCGAGATAGATAGCCAACCTCTGGATTCACCCCAGAAACAACCGGGATATCTATCCAATCCCTAAGAACGTAAAGTGCAAAGGACAATACACCTATCAAGGCCCCTAAGTACCGATTGACTTCCTGTTTTTGTATCCCTTTTGCAAAGACCCTGTAGATAACATCACTTAGGATGAAGATGGGTACGAGTGACAACCATACAAGCCTTTTGCTCGGCTCTACGATCATACCATCGAACAAAAAAAATTGAAAGAGTGCGATAACTCCGATGAATGGAAAGATTCTTTCTAACTGGAACATAAACTATCCCCTCCACCGTCTTGATTCTAAAACTTTAATCGTAAGATATAGAAACAGAAATGTACCTGTTAAGAAAAAAACTATACTAGTCAAGGGAAGCACTCCTTTTGAAAAGCTTATGTAATGGGAGAAGATATGAAGATGGAACAAAACCTTTCGTGTTGTCGCCTGAAATAAATGAGAGAAATAACCCACCACCCATAGAGTGAGTATCACCATAACAGCGATTAAGAGGGAAATCATTTGGTTTTTGGCTAAACTAGAGGCAAATAGGCCCACACTGAATGTGAAGATACCCAACAAAAAAACACCTACTGATCCCGAAATGACAAGATACAAAGGAGCTTGCCAAAAGGAGTAGAGTACAAGTGGGAAGAAGCCATTGATGAAGATAGTAATGATCAGGCAAATGGTCATTCCAAATAGAAACTTACCAACGACTATATCAAAATCTGTAATAGGACTGGTATAGAGCAATTCCAAAGTACCTTTGTTTTTTTCTTCCACAATGGAACCCATAGAAAGGATCACCATCGCTATGAGAATAGTTGTCATAAAGGAGACAAAAGTGACAACGGTTGCCTCTTCATAATTGGTCCTACCGTTGAAATTTAAAATCATGATAAATAACGCATTGAGAAATGCTGTCCCTCCCAAAACCAAAGGCCCCATATAGGTTTGGAAGAATAACTTCATTTCTTTTCTGTAGATCCATATCGCGGTTTGAAAGTTCATATCTTCTCCAAAAAGATTTGTTCCAAGGATACTTCTTGCTTTCGAATGGATTCGATTTGTATGCTTTGTTCGAGAGCGTTTTTAAATAATCTCTCTTTAAACGAAACTAGATCATTTGTTTGCACTACAAATAGATGTTCTTCTTTTCCACCACTTTGGTATGAAAGCGAAGAACTGTCGGAGCCAAGGATTGACCGTAAAAAAGATTCCAATTCTTCTTTCGGTCTTCCAAATAGACCGATTTCTAAGCCCGCAAGTCGCTTCATCTCTTCGTCTAATTTTGAAAAACTAAGTTCTTGCCGGAGTGATCCATTGTGTAGGAATATAAATTTGTCACAAGTTTTATAGATTTCAGATAGAATATGACTTGAAATCAGAACAGTATGTTCGCCTGCCAAACTTCGGATCAAATTTCTGATTTCTATGATTTGCTTAGGATCCAAACCAGAAATCGGCTCATCCATGATGACAACCTCTGGGCTTCCTAGGATTGCCTGAGCAATGCCGACTCTTTTTCTGTATCCTAAGGAAAGAGAGGAAATCAGTCTCTCTTTCATCTCAAGAATATTCGTTTTTTCTAATACTCTTTGGATCTCTGTCTCCCAGGAGTCTTTTGCAATTTTTTTCAGACGGGCAACAAAGAGTAAGTAATCATAGACTGAGAGATCCTCATACAACGGAGGAGTTTCTGGCAAATAACCTATCTTTGCTTTGGCTTCCAGAGGGAAGTCAAAGATTGACCTGCCATCAATGAGGGCATCTCCTGCACTCGGGATCAAATAGCCTGTTAAGATTCGGATCGTGGTTGTTTTGCCTGCTCCGTTTAATCCCAGAAGGCCAACAATCTCCCCTCTTTCCAGTTTGAAATTGAGGCCTGAGATGGCCCTCTTTTCCCCATAAAATTTTGATAAATTGCTGACTTGTATCATAACCTGCTGTATTATCTTCTAATTGGACGTATGTACGAAATTTTAGAAAAAATTAAACCTTTTTTCAAGGATGAAGAAAGCTATTTTGCAGCAAAGCAAGTTCTCATTGAGCGTGAGACAATTTTTCAAGAAGATATCATCTACCGTTTGGCGGGAATGATGCGGGAAGCTGCCTTTGTACTAGATGAAAACTGGCACTATCTATTCATCAACGACATCGCAAAGAGCTCGATTAAAAAAACAGAGGATGAACTCAGAAATTTCGATGTATGGACACTCTTTCCAGAAATACGTGAGAATGAAATCGGCAAAGCCATGTTACGTGCAAGAGCCGAAAAAAAGAACATCCACCTAGAGCAAACCCAACATATAGATGGCAGATGGTATGATGTCATGTTTATTCCACTTTCAAACTATTTAATTGTCTTCTCTCGGGAAATTTCCTCTCATAAAAAAATTCAAATTGGCTATGACAGTATTTTAAGCAAAAACAACGCAATTCTTGCTGCCATACCAGATAGTTTGTACCGTATCCATGTCTCCGGCAAAGCTCTGGACTACAAAAAATACCCTGAAGTTCTCGAGTGGGATGAGGAACTGAAGAGTGGGGATTGGGAATTTTTAGACATGAGCGAATTGTTCCCAAGTTCAGATTTAGAGAGAATCAAAAAGAAGATCAACCAAGTGATTGATGAAAATGAACTGGTCACTTTGGAATACTTTCGGGATGCTTACGATGGAAGAAAACATTACGAACTACGGCTCTCGAAGAGTGGACCTTTTGAGGCACTCGCTATCTTAAGAGACATTTCCATCCGCAAAAAAGCCGAACAGTTAAAAAATGAATTCATCTCAGTTGTTAGCCATGAGCTAAGGACACCACTCACTTCCATCAAAGGAGCAATCGACCTCTTGGTTGGCGGAGTAGCCGGAGAATTGAACAACCAAGCAAAGTCTCTCTTGAACATTTGCAAAAAAAATACACTTCGATTGGTACGTTTTGTAACCGATCTTTTGGATATAGAATCCTTGGATTCGGGAAATATAAATTTTGACTACCGTACACATAAATTAGCAGATATTGTCAGCCATGCAATTGAATCCATGAGAACCTTTTCGGCACAATTCCATGTTGAAATAGACTTTGTTAATCCTGATCCCAACTATTTAGTATTTGTCGATGAGGACAGATTGCACCAATGTATCACAAATCTTATCTCAAACGCAGTCAAATACACCCCAAAACATTCGAATGTTACTGTTGAGCTAGGACTTGTGGAAAGTAATGTATTTTTAAAAATAACAGACAAAGGTCCTGGCATAGATCCTGATGTCCGCTTAAGACTATTCCATCGATTTGTGCAAGGACCACCACCCAAAGATAAATTGGTCGGAGGATCAGGATTGGGATTGCCAATTACAAAGGCGTTCGTTGAACAGATGTTAGGTAAAATTTATTATGAATCCTCAGAATCTGGAACCAGTTTTTTTATAGAATTGCCTCGAGTTACCAATCGACAGGAAATCTCAGGAAACCAATAAAATGTATCCTTTTCATGATATTTTGATCATTGATGACGAAGAGGACATTCTAGAAATCCTACGTGTAGCCATTGAATTCCAATCTGATATAGAAATATATTTTGCAAGCAATGGAGAAGATGGTATCCGAAAGACAAACCTGGTAAAACCTGATTTGATTTTATTGGATGTGCTGATGCCAGGGATGGATGGTTTGCAGGTGATGGACCATTTGAAGAACAACCAAATCTTAAAGGATATCCCCGTCATTTTTTTAACATCCCGAGTCTTAAAGTCACAAACCCAAACCTATCTCAACAAAGGAGCAATTGGCTTTATCGAAAAACCGTTCGCTCCTTTGGAAATCCTAGATAAGATCCAGATCCTTTGGACCGAATACACCAAACAAAAAGAAACTTAGTCCTTAAAGTCTTTTAGTATTTCTTCTTGCCTTCCCATCAGTTTTACCGTAAGCCTTGGGCCAATTTCAGTTACAATACGAGAGGCAACGTAATTTCCCCAACGAGCGGACTTAAGATTTGAATAGCCATGCGTTAGACCATAGAGCACACCAGCTGCGAAGGCATCTCCGGCTCCCGTCGTATCGATGGGTTTTACAGGAAATCCTGGAACCAAGGTGACCTTGCCTTTTTCGCAAACATAAGCTCCTTCTTTACCAGCGGTCATAAAAACTAAATCTGATAGTGCTCCTATAAATTTGATAGCCTCTTCAGGAGAGGATTTTTGGCTAAGTGCCAAACCTTCTTCCGTATTGCAAAACACAACATCAACGTAATCTTTTGTTAGTTGAATGAACTCTTCACGACTTCGATTTACACAAAAAGGATCACTATAGGTAAATGCTACTTTAACTGCATTTTTTTTAGCTTCTTCCATTGTAAGGCGACTTGCTTGTTTGGTTCCAAGTCCTTCCCAGAGGTAACCTTCCACATATACAAACTTTGCTTTTTGAATACCTGCTATATCGATATCAGATGCTTGTAAAGAAGTAGAAATTCCAAGTGATGTGAGCATGGTTCTTTCCGCATCTGGGGTTGTCAGCACTACACAAGTGCCAGTATGACCAGAGCTATCTGGTTTTGTTTCGAATAGTACACCTGCGTCTTCCATATCCTTTTTATAAAATTCACCATAGGCATCGTGGCTCACCTTACCAGTGTAAGCACAGGTACCGCCTGAGTTGGCGATTGCAATCATTGTGTTTGCGGCACTCCCACCAGAGCGTAATTCTTTTTTAACATCCGATAAACTAGCTAAGATAGATCCTTGTTGGGTTTCATCAACAAGCGTCATGATTCCTTTTTGGATCTTTTGTTTTTCCAGAAAGTTTTGATCAATCAAGGCAATGATATCCACCAAAGCATTGCCAACTCCGAAAACATCGTAATTCTTCATATCCACAAAGCTTTCCTAGGCTGTCCCTTTTCGTCCGCATTTTTTCTATCCAGCGTTAGAATATTTTTTTTGGCGAATCAATTGACAATGATTCTTGCTCCAGAAGATTGAATTTATACCTATAGGGAGGAATCAGGTGGCACTCCTGAGCTGACCCGCAACTGTGAGCATCTATTGATGTAAGCCAGATCTTCCCCGCGTCACTTCCTTCGAGGATTAAGGAAGTTTCCAATTTACAGACATCAATGTCAGTAAGGGGTCCTATTGGGATTTAGGAACTGGCGATGCTCCCCATTCGATTTAGCATACTATTTTTTTTAATCTTCCATGTAGCCTTTGCACAATCAAAGGAAACAGAAACCATAGAAGTAAAGAGTGAATCCAACACCATCAAACAAAATCCTAATTTTGCAAAAAACCCATCAGGTGTTCAAAAAGAAATTCTCTTAGATGCAGCAAAGAATCGATACCTTTCACTGCCCGATATTTTAGAACGAGAAGCTGGACTTCGGGTCAGGCAATATGGTGGTCTAGGATCTTATTCAACCCTTTCAATCCGAGGTGCAAATCCAAACCAAACACGTGTTTATTGGAATGGTATTCCGCTGAACCAATCAGAGGGTGGCGAAATCAATTTATTCGACTTGCCTTTTGACAATCTGCAAAAAATTGAAATTTATAAATCAGGCACCCCTGCTGGTTTTTCTGGATCAAGCATTGGTGGATCTATCAATTTAGTTTCCCAAACAGAGACCAAAAAGCCGCAAACGAGAATCAATTTACAAGGAGGTAGTTTTCGTTCGATCAAAGGAACGATTTCACACTCAAACCGTTTTGAAAATGGTTCTTATTTCTTCCATGCACTAGGAGAAAAATCGGACCAAAATTTTTCCTATCTAAACAACAAAGGCACACTTTTATTCAATACCTTTGATGATACCATAGACCGACGAAGAAATGCTCAATATGAAAAAGCAGGTTTTACAGGAAATATAAATTATCAATTAGGAAAAACCAATCTACAATTTCTAAACGACTTTATCTACAGAAACCAAGGACTTCCTGGGCCAGGGAACCGACAAACGGAAAGTGTAGAAAGAAAATTTACAAAGAATTCCACAGCGCTTGCGACAAAGACATCCGAATTTATCTGGGAGAATGTTAGTTTAGAGACCAAACTATATTTAAATCAATCACGAGATCATCTGTTTGATCCACGCAGTGAATTCAGCTCAGGTTTGCCAAACTCATTGACTGACATCAAACAATATGGATTTCAAGTTTCTCCTATTATTTACTTACCAAAATACTCTCAAATCTTGAGATTTTCAGCGAACGCAGAACAGGAGTTTTTCGATCGTCAAAGAAAAAGAAATAATGATGAGACTGAAAGTAAAGACCCAAAACGCAGAAGAGACTTTCAGACATTTCATATCCAGGATGAAATTCGCTTGCTCAAAGAAAGATTATTTCTCGTACCGCAGGTTCGGTTTGATCGGTATGTGGACCAATTTGGTCGTGATACAGCAAGCCTTAGAAACCAGTTGAATGATCCGCTCACTGACCAGTTTTTCAAACGGACAAACTTTACCAACCCGAGCATTGGCTTAAAATGGATACTATGGAAAGAAGATAATCGCGAATTTGGATTGATGGCAAATACAAGTAAAGATTATCGAATTCCCAGTTTTATAGAATTATTCGGAGAAAGAGGA
Organism: Leptospira ryugenii; assembly: GCF_003114855.1. Classification (NCBI taxonomy): domain Bacteria; kingdom Pseudomonadati; phylum Spirochaetota; class Leptospiria; order Leptospirales; family Leptospiraceae; genus Leptospira; species Leptospira ryugenii. Next base: position 168,602 of record NZ_BFBB01000004.1, read on the forward strand.
ACAATTGTCGGAAATACAAATTTACGGCCTGAGATCAGTAGGAACAGCGATGTAGGTTTCTTTTTTAGGTCTCTCCTCTCAAATCAATGGAAAGTTGACACAGAGATTTCTCACTTTCGGAAAAAGATTTATGATATGATATTATTTATTCCCAACTCTCAATTTACTCTTAGACCAGAAAACATCGATTCTGCGAGTGTTCAAGGATTTGAGACTTCCAACCAAATTACATGGAACAAAGGCCTTAAATTTAATTTTCAATACACATACCAAAATGCAATCAATCTCTCACAATCAACTTTGTTAAATGGGAAATATCTACCTTTACGTCCCAAAAACCAAGTGAGTGCACTCATTGGCTATTTTAATGATAAAGTTGATACTGGCTTTGAGTATTTATTCATTGGTGCCAATTACAGAGACCGCACTAATGAATACTTTGGCTATTTACCAGCGCGCCAAATCTATAATTTCTATTTTACCTATATACCGTTTAAGGATACCGAACAAGGAAAAGAGTTATTATTCACCTTTGAAATCAGAAATCTCACCGACAAAAAAGTAGAGGATTTGGTCGGTTATCCATTGCCAGGAAGGTCATATTATTTCACGGGGAGTTATCGATTTTGAAAGCTATAGCAAACTACGTATTCCTTACCTTTTTTGGTTTAATTGTTACACAATGTTCACAATGGGAAATACAAAAACCAAATCTATTGCAATACTTACTTGTATTCAGCGCTCCAACTACCGTAGGGGTAATTGCATCGGATCTTGGAAGCGGAGGTAGGTTTAAAACCTTTGACCCAAACTCTTTAACTGTGTCTCCAACTTCTGTTACCATACATTCTGATGCCGTGGGAAGGTTCTATGAAGACAAGGTGATCATTATCAATCGCTTGAACCGTGACAGCATCCAAATTTTGGACCCTAGAGTGAACTTCTTAACAGTATTAGATTTTAGTGTCGGACAAGGTAGAAACCCACAGGATGCGGTTTTATACAACCAAAAGTTATATGTGGCATTATATAATTCTGATGTGATACCAATCTACAATGCACAGACGGGTACATTAATCTCGGAAATTTCCTTAACCAAATATAGAGAGACATTCTCAAGTTCTGGAACTCCCGACAGGTTTTTAGAAATTGGTTCATTAGTCAATGTAGGATCTAGTTTGTTTGTCAGCTTACAACGTTTGGATAGAAATGATGTTTCGGGATACTTCCCACCTAATTCTGATTCCATTCTCGTCGAAATCGATATGAATTTAGACCGTATTGTTGCTGAATACAAATTCCCCATCCGCAATCCATCTAGCCGCATTGTCAAAAAAGTTCTCTTTGGAGAGCCTCACCTTCTCTTTTCTTGCGTTGCCTTTGTTGGTTTTTTGTCCAGAAATGATGGAGGGATTCTTGCCTTTCACTTACCTTCTAGGAGTTTCCGAAATGAGATCTTATTTTCGGAAGGGGTAGCTGGCGGCGATATCATCAATTTTGTCATCCGAGATGAGTCTTTGGGGTATGCAATTACATTGGATGCAGCCTTCAACAAATCAGTGCAATCCTTTCGGCCAAGTACGGGGGAAAGGACGGGGACAGTTTTGACCATCCCTGGCAATCGAGGCATTACTTTGAGTGGAATGCATTTGACTGCCGAAGGAAAGTTGATTGTAGGACTCACTGATTTTACTCTTCCCGGACTGAATGTATACGATACCAACCAGGGAAATCTACTCTTGAACCCTTCACCTATCTCTGTAGAATTGACCCCTTTGGATATCTTCCAGTTGCAAAATCCTTAGAATTTGGGAGAATGGAATAGACGAGGCAATCTAATCTATGTTAACCTTACGAAAAAATCCCTTTGGTCCTATCGCAAAACAAGTTTTGCTGATCGTATTGGATGGTGTGGGATACACATCCAAAACTAGTAAAGAGGGAAATGCTGTAGAAGCAGCTAAAATGCCAACTTTGAAAGGATTATGGCAAACAGAGCCAACTGTTTTACTCAAGGCACACGGAACTGCTGTGGGCATGCCTAGTGATGAGGATATGGGCAATTCAGAGGTAGGTCACAATGTTTTGGGATCTGGTAGGATATTTGACCAAGGTGCCAAATTGGTTTCTGCCTCTATCGCGGATGGCTCCCTTTTCCGGGGGGAGATATGGAATCGAATCATTTCCAATGTGCAAAAAAACTCCTCCACCTTACACTATTTAGGTCTGTTTTCAGATGGCAATGTGCATAGCCATATAGACCATCTCCAGGCCATGCTTGAAAAGTCAATTGAGCTAGGTGTAAAAAAAATCCGACTCCATATCCTTTTAGACGGGAGAGATGTTCCGGAAAAATCTGCACTTAGTTACCTACAATCATTTGAAGGTTTGATAGTTGATTGGCAAAAGTCTGGGATCGATATTCAAATTGCTTCAGGTGGAGGTAGGATGGAAATTACCATGGATCGATATGAAGCAGATTGGTCTATGGTGGAAAGAGGTTGGAAGACTCATGTATTAGGGGAGGGACGTACATTCCGTACAGCAAAAGAAGCGATCGAAACTTTTTATGCCGAAGATCCAAAGGCAATTGATCAGTACCTACCAGCTTTTGTGATCGTTGATGAGAAAAACCAACCAGTTGGAAAAATCCAAGATGGAGATTCTGTCATATTTTATAACTTTAGAGGGGACCGAGCAATCGAAATCTCTCGTGCTCTTTCCGAATCCGACTTTTCAGCATTCAACAGAGGTCCCTTACCTAAGATCGAATTTGCTGGGATGATGCAATATGATGGAGATTTATTTATCCCCAAACAGTATTTAGTTTCTCCTCCGCAGATTGACAGAACAATGGGAGAGTATCTTGTAAACGAAAAGATACCACAATACGCACTTTCCGAAACACAAAAATACGGACATGTTACTTTCTTTTGGAATGGAAACAAATCTGGTTATTTTGATCAAAGCTTAGAAACCTACGAAGAAATCAAATCAGACATCATCCCGTTTGACCAAAAGCCCGAGATGAAAGCAAAAGAAATCACAGACACACTTGTTTTGGCAATGCAATCACACAAATATCCATTTTTAAGAGTCAATTATCCGAACGGAGATATGGTAGGGCATACAGGAAACCTAGATGCGACGATTAAAGGATTAGAATATTTAGACCAATGCTTAGAACGAGTGCTTAAAATTAGCAAAGAGACAGACACATTGGTTTTTATTACCGCAGACCATGGAAATGCGGACGAAATGTACCAATTGGACAAAAAGGGGCTGCCACTACATGCAGAAAATGGTAAACCTGTCCCTAAAACTAGCCATACCTTAAATCCTGTACAGTTTGTCGCATTTGATCCCAAGGGAAAGCTAAAGTTAAAAGCGCAAGAAACAGATATGGGTTTGGCAAATGTCGCGGCAACCGTATTGGATGCTTTGGGCTATGAAGCACCCGAGGGATACCACCCAAGTCTCATCCAAAGATGAAGTAGTATTGTTTGATGTTAGCTCGGCTCCTGATTATTTTTCTTGTTTTGTTATGTTACCAATGCGGAGAGGATTCCATCGGCTCTCTGTCTGAGGGTGTAAAAACAAAAATTTCCAAAAAATTAAAACAAGAAAATTTTCAAGGAGTTGTGTTGATCGCACATGAAAATGAAATCCTCATGCGTGAAACCATCTACCAAAAAAGAGGTGACCAACCCCAACATCTCTACCGCAAACATAGTTTCCCTCTAGGGGAAAGTTCAAAAATTTTTACAACATATGCGATCAAGATATTGCTCTTAGAAAAAAGTATCAGCGAATCGGCTTATGTTTCCTCCTTTTTACCTTGGTTTCCCTATCCAAAAGTTCGCATTGAAGACCTTCTCAGACACACCAGTGGGCTCCCCAAACTTCTAGAAATCGATCCTAACTTTGATTCTCCCTCCAACCAAAATAAAGTCCCTATCCAAAAAAGGTTACAAGATGCAAAGATACCTACCTCTTTTGTTCCTGGTGAGTATTGGAAATATACAAGGATTGACTATTATATCCTTAGCCTTTTAATAGAAAAAATTTCTGGTAAATCTTATGCAGACTACTTAAAAGAAAAAATATTTTTACCACTCAAAATGTACAAAACGTTCGTTGATAAACGAGATCCTTTGCCAGGGAATAGTGGAGTGTATTCAAACCCCGAAGACTTAGTATTATGGCAGATGGAAATCCTCTCACCTACTCTATTGTTTAATAAACAGGCAAATTCAATTTTTGAGAAAACAGTCCTCACAGACGCCGTTGCACAAGATCAGATCTTCTTTGGCGAAGGGATTTACGTCGGAGATTATTTTTACTGGACTTATGGTAAATCAAAAACCATCTCAAATTTAATTTATCACGATCGTAATAGTAAATTTTTTATATGCCTGATAGATACCTGGGGTAGTTCAAAGGGAGAACTTTCCTCTCATAAGTCTTTTATTACAGAAACCATTTTTGGTGCTAGAAATCTGCGAATCAGAGAACCGGTGACCCAGAATACGGAGATTAGTTTAGAAGAGGTTATGAAGGAACAGAATGTACCAGCTGTGAGTATCGCTGTTTACAAAAACTTCCAATTGTCCTGGAAAAAAAATTTTGGTATCAAAAATTTAGATACAAAAGAAAAGGTTACAGAACGTACTTTATTCCGAGCTGGATCTCTTTCAAAAACCACTTTGGCTTTTACTGTGGCTCAGCTGATGGACCAAGGTTTGTTAGACCCTTACGAAAATTGGAACCATACCTTGAAAAAATTCCGTGTCAATCTAAAAGAGCGAAAGAAAGGTGAGATTGTTAATCTTGACTCCCTATTATCTCATACCAGTGGATTGACAGAAAAAGGAAACTGGGATGACCCAGTCAATCGTGGCAAAAAACACATTAAAGAAATCAAAGATACTTTTGCAGACTCTAGCAGCAATGGCTTAAAACTTTACTATAGTCCTGGCAGCAAATCCAGATACTCAGGAGGAGGTTATGCAGTGATACAGGAGACCTTAAGCACACGTTTTCGTTCGCCATTCTCGCAACTCATTGATCAATATGTAGCAAAGCCTCTGCAATGGAGAGACAGCACCTTCCAACAAAATTTAAAAACTCCTATGGATTTTTGCGATGGGCATGGGACAAATGGCGAGGTCTTGGAGCAAAAATCCTTTATCACACCCGAACTTTCCTCCGGTGGACTTTGGACAACGAGCTCAGAGATAGGGAATCTTTTTTTGGAAGTAGCCAAAGCCTACAATGGACAATCCACAATTCTTTCGGCAGAGAGTGCCAAATACCTTTTAAGCCCAAAAATGAGTGCCGCAAACTTAACTGTCCATGCTCTCGTTGGAAGAGGATTTTTCTTGAACCAGACAGGCGATTCAGAATATTTTTTTCATGGCGGTCATACGAAAGGCCACAAGGCACTCGCCTTCTTCAATGCAAAAAAAGGCTATGGAATCGTTATTTTGACCAATTCTGAAAATGGCTCCAATCTCATCTGGCGTATTTTAAGAACTGTTTCTACCCAAGAAAAATGGGACAAATTTGTAAATTAAACTGATTGACCAAATCAAAAAAAGGATTATTCTCAAAGCGTTTGAATGGAATACACAGAATCTAAAACCAACGGAGTCACCATCCTTAAGCTTTTCGGAAACTTAGACATGTTAAACGCTGGGATTCTGAAAGAGAGGATCAAAGAGTCCTCTTCTGAGACGGGATATAAGTTTATCTTTGATCTTGGCGGAGTGAGTTTTATCGACTCTTCGGGCTTTGGATTGATCATGTCTCTCAATGATAAATTGACAGCTCAAGGAGGAGGTCTCCGAATCGTTAACGTATCAAAAACCATCCAACAAATTTTCAGAATCTCAAAGATATCTTCTGTGATCCAAATTTATGAAACCACAGAAGATGCCCTAGCCTCTTTTTAAACTTCTGCAGTAGCCGCCATTTTTTTCCAGAAATACTTTAATTTGGACACCTTCGCATTGTTTGGTGAAATCTCATCAAGTTGACTTAGGATAGATTCTGATTTTTTAATATTCTTCATGTGCATATAAATTTCACAGAGAAGCATAAGATTCTTAAAATTCCGTGGGTCTCTCAATCTCAATCGTTCGGAAAAATCACAAGCCAGTTCGAAATTTCTTCTCTGTTTATGAGCAAATGCCAAATACAAGAGAAAGTCTGTATCATGCGGATTTAACTTTATATACTTTTCAGCCAATGGAATGGCCTTTTCATAATTTTTTGATTTGAGGTAAAGTTTTGATAATTCTCGCAAACAGTAAGAATCCTCAGGTTCAGAATCCAATGCATGTTCCAAAGAAATAATGGCAGACTCCCAATCTCCATCACGATAGGAACGGATCCCTTCTTCTAATCTTTGGAAATACTCATCTTGTTTATTGAGGTCATCAATAGAACTTACCTTCTCTTCTAAGAAGGCAATACGCATCAAACTACAGTCATCTGTGATGGTTCCAAAGCATTCCATCGATTGAATGATCTCTGGTAAATTTCCATCGGCTCTTTTAACATGCTGAAGAAACAAGGTTTCGTCATCATTGATATTTCGAGAACCTACATTCTCACTCAGTAGTAAATCATCACGTCCATCCGTGCCTAAAATGATCACATCTCCGATTTTCATAGGAAATACTTGGATCAAAACTTCCTCACCGCTCATTTCAGTAAATCCAATCTTACGTAGAGAATGTTCCGTAGATAAAAAGGAGGCTTCTCCATCTCTATACAAAACCGGCCATGGATGCTCCGCATTCAAGTAGTACATGGTTCCCGTCTCTTCATCGACTAAGCCCATAATGGCAGATATCAACATATGACCATCAAAACTAACAAATACATTGTGGATTTCTTGGAAACATTCCTTTAACCAGCGCTCTGGATGCCTTTCTTGTAGATATTTGAGTTTATTGGTTCTAGTAATGATGGAACGAAAAACTGTTCCCATAACAAGAGAACCTCCCGCACCCTGAATCGATTTTCCCATAGCATCCGCGTTTAGAAACACAGTGTACTTTTTGCCAATCAAATAAATGGAGTCTATGACAGAAAGATCCCCGCCAATTTCAGATCTTTTGTTGCGAAAAGAAAATTCCTTTAGTTGTCTTTCTAAGATACTCGTCGTTATTGTTTCCGATTTCGAGAATATCCCTCTGAGAGGTTTTATCAACAAAGAGGTTAGAAAATAATCTCCATCTTGTTTTTCTTTTAGTTTTTGAATTTCTTTGATCGTGAGGTTGAGTTCAGTTGTCCTTTGGACTACTTTATCTTCTAGATGGTTTTGGTGTTCAGAAAGTTCGGTTTTCATACCGACAAATACTCTTCCCATCTGCCCTATCTCATCAGCTCTCTTGGTCGGCAAAGATTCCGGATTCCAACTTTCAAGATTATTCATGGCACCGGTCAATAATTTGATCGCTTCCACAATATCTTGGGCAAAAACAAAAGAGATCAAAAAGATAACTCCAAATAACACAATGGAGGCGATGATAAAAAATGTCCAAATTCTAAGAGTTTTGCTCTCTACTTCATTTTCATCAATCACGACAGTAAAATTCAAATCCTTGACTGTATTCTCTCTCGCTGTATAAGGCAATTTTACAAGATAATATGGTTTATCTTTAAAATGAAATCGATGGCCACTTTCGAGTGCATCTGGTTCTTCTTTGATCAAATCCCTCATGATTTGGGAACCTGTTGTCTTTACTTTGCCCCCTTGGAAAATGGCCAAGTGGATTCTATTGTCGCGAGATATATTTTTTGTGAAGGCATCATCCACTACTTGGCCGATTAGAATTGTACCTTTCCCAAACAAAGGTGCAGCCAATCGAAACCCTAAACCACTATGGCCATCCTCTAAACTTGCGGATGATTCACCTCTCAGTGCTTTCTGAATAAGTGGTTGCATAGACTTATCATCGCCGAAGTCATTTGGTCTATGCACGCGGAACCAAACTTTTCCACGGGAATCACCAATTTCAAAAATCGAAAGTTCATAGCGATCCATTAGTTCTTTCAGAAATGGTAATTCAGAAAGTAAGATTGCCCGATTGCTAAATCCGGAACTGAGCAAATTTTTTGTTTTGGAATTAAGCGTAATTTCATTCAGAAATAACCGTAGCTTCTCTTCTTTAAATTCTAACTCTCTTTGGAAATTCCGAGAGAGATCTTCTGCTCTTTGGGTCTGTGGGATGTTCTTTACAGCTTGGAGTAAATATGCGAAACTTGTCGTAAGAGCAATTACTAAAAGGATTTGGCTCAAGCTCAAAATGAGTAAAAATTTATATCGAATGCTCATAAATCTGGTTTCCTTACTTATTTTTAACATGATTTGATTTCAGATTCATTACATTCACGAAAAGAAACGGTATCAAGGAGCAAAATCAGATCATGAAATCCACTACTTTTGTTTTCTTTCTACTAATCCTTGCTATATTGCTGTGGCTATTCATAGAGATACTCATCCAAAGAAGCATCTTTAAAAAAATAAAAATTCGCATTCAGGTAAATGGCACGCGAGGAAAGTCAAGTGTAACACGATTGATCCGAGCTGGTATAGCTGAAGCCGGTCATTCTGTTTTGGCAAAGACAACCGGAACCATGGCAAGAATCATCCTTCCCAACAATTCAGAAAGAAATGTGATTCGCTGGGGTAAACCATCCATTCTAGAGCAAATACAAATTTTAAAAACTGCAATCTCCGAGAAGGCAAATGCCCTGGTTGTTGAATGTATGGCGCTCGAACCAAGGTATCAATATGTTTCGGAGGTAAAGATGATCCGATCTACCGTTGCTGTGATCACAAATGTTCGTCCGGATCATTTAGAAATTATGGGCCCGACTCTTAGAGATGTGACCTTAGCCTTAGCTTCGTCCATACCGTATAACGCGCATTTATTTGCTACTCGTAATGAGTTTCCTGATATCTTTGAATTTGCTTGTAAAGAACGGAATACGCAATTGCATTGGATAGGGAAAGAGGACGTAGATTCTATCCCAGAAGAGATGTTACAAACTTTTGCTTATTGGGAACACAAAGAAAATCTTGCCTTAAGTTTAGCTGTGTGTGAATTTCTTGGGATAAAAAGAGAATTAGCATTTCATGGTATGCTTAAAGCAAATCCTGATCCTGGTGCACTTATACCTTTGGAGATAGACTTTTTTGGGAAAAATCTTATCTATTTAAATTTAATGGCAGCAAATGATTCCGAAAGTACTAGGATGTTACGAAATGTGTGTAAAGAGAGGTATTCGAAAGAACGCACTGCCTATCTTTTGTTTAATTGTAGAGAAGACCGCATCGATAGATCGGAACAAATCGCAAAAGAAATTGCAAGTTGGGAAGAGATAGAAGCTATCTTTCTAATAGGGAAAGGAACCAAATATGCACTCAATGCTTTAAATCTATACTGTAAGGAAGGAACCAAAATTTTTAACTGGGAATCCGCGAGTGCAGAACATATATTTGAATCCCTCCTCGAACAAGTCTCTCTTCAGTCCTATGTTTTGGCGGTAGGGAATATTGCTGGCATTGGATTGGAGCTCAACCAATATCTCAAAAACAGGACTTTGCAAAAAATATGAATGATATCCTTTCACTCGCCATTGGATTTAGTTTGGTCATAAGTTTGTTATTTTCAGAATTCTTTGGAATTATTGGCACAGGATTTGTAGTTCCGGGTTATATAGCCCTACATCTGAATCATCCCAAAAATCTAGCACTAACATTTACCATTGCTCTCATTGCTTTTTTATTTGTTGAGCTTCTTTCTTATTTCTTCATAGTCTTTGGGAAAAGAAAGAGTGTCTTGATACTTCTTGTTGCCTACTTTCTCGGACATCTCTTAAATTACCAAATCCTTCCTGATCTTGATTCTACACTTTTATCCGATGTGCGCAGTATCGGCTTTATTATACCTGGTTTGATCGGATTATGGTTTGAAAGACAAGGAGTAGTTGAAACAACTTCTATTCTGATCATTGCATCAGTATTGGTAAAAATTCTTCTAATCTTTTCAATAGGTGCTGAATTACAATGATTACGAGAGTCTATTGGCAACTATGGAAACACTCAAGAATCGGTATTTCACTTTTAGCCCTGATAGCAATCATAGGGATCATCTGTATAGAATCATTTAAAGTAAAAAGAGAACAATCTTACCTTAAACAAAAACTTTATGCATCAAAACTTGCACAAAACGCATTTTCAATTTTAAAGCCAGAACTATTAAAAAGAAACAAATTAGAGAACAGAGAATTTGACCCGAGTAACTCCGGATTTATTGGAGATTTTTTAAGTCCGGTTACCAGTAACACGGGATCTCTTACATCAAAGCAGACTTCTATCAATCCAAATTTTGCTGCTGTGATCGTCCAATACCTAAAAAGAGCTGAATTAGAGGAAGGTGATACAATCGCTGTCTCTCTGTCTGGATCTTTTCCAGCGTTAAATGTCTGTGCCTTCTCCGCATTCCAAACTTTAAAATTAAAACCAATCATCATCGGGAGTGCATCCTCCAGCCAATACGGTGCAAATCATCCCAGCTTACTTTGGTTAGATATGGAAACCATTTTAAATGAAAATGGAATATTTTCTTATAAAACAAGTTATGCTAGTTTAGGTGGAACCCAGGATAGAGCATTAGGTATGAGTCCAGAAGGAAAGGCATTTCTTTTAGCAGGCATAAAACGAAATAAAGTAAATCAGTTGCTACCCTCAAGTATTGAGGACTCGATTAAACAACGAGTAGATCTTTACTTTAAATTAGCTGCCGGTAAGCCAATCAAGGCCTTTATGAATATTGGTGGTGGTACAACTATCCTTGGCACAAGTTTAGGAAAACAAGTTTTTAAAAGTGGATTGATACAACAACTGCCGGACGATGTGAACCCTCCGAACTCTGTGATCAAAGCTTTCTTAGAAAAAGATATCCCCGTGATCAATATGATCCAAATAGAAGCCTTGGCCTCGAAATATGGATTGCCGGTGGCACCCAAAAAAACCCCTGCTCCCGGAGAAGGTCTGATCTTCTATAAAGAAGAATACAATCCATACCTCGCTGGTTTCACAATGATAGTCTTACTGATCGGTTTATATGGCATTACAAAACGGAAATGGGGGCAAAATCCAATCGATTACCAAGTACCCCAAACCGTCAGAAAGAAAGGAAATTCGTAAGTTTCCGCTTGATCAATTCCTGTGATACTTGAGTCTAAAGAGCATGTTGAAACTGATTTTTTTGACTCTTCTGATTATTTTCCTGATTCGATTGGTGGCAAGAATACTTACCATTCCAGCCAGAATACAACACGAGTCGGACAACACACGTTTTTATGTGTATAGAGGAGAAGAACCAAAACCAGGTAAAAATATAAAGGAAAAAGACATATCCGACAAAGGACGAATCGTAGAAGATTAGAGTTTTTTTCCGTCTGTTTTTCAAATCTACCCGATGATTGTACTAGGATGCATCGGTCTCTCAAAGGTTTCTTTCTTTGCCTAAGCTTATTTCCCCTGATCCATTGTGGCGTTCCTTCTGGTGAGTTTGGCTGGGCCACAAGTGATTCCCAAAAACTCAGTATCTTAGAAAGAGAAATCCAAACGATTACTGATTATAAAATGATGCGAGATGGATTGATCTTTTCTCCTAAGGATACTATCCACTATGTTTACCAATTTTCTCGCAATCCCGGATTGGAGTCAGACTTTTATATCTCACTGAATCGTTATGAACTAGATTTTGTGGAAATCGATATCAAAAGGAAAAGAGTCGAACCAGATTCATTGGCCATTAGAGAAAGTTATACGGGTTTAAGGGCTGGTGAATACTTAATGAAAGTTGTTCATGAAGGGGATGTGGTGGATGAAGTAAAATTTCATGTACTACCTGAAGAAGGGTATACAGAAGATACTATTGAACAAGAATTAGCATCCGAGCAAGAAGACGAAATCATTAAATACTCTCGTTGAATGGTGGATAGATATTTCCAGTTGCTAAAATGCGCTCCACTCGTTTTTTCTCTTTGAGTGCGGCCTGTATTTCCACTTCTCCACCATATTGAATCACTTTATCGTAGTATTCGTTCGCACGCACAAAGTCTCGATTTCCTTCTGCCAACACTGCCAAACGGTACATTATTTTTAGGAAGGGAACTTTATCTGATTTTGTCTTTAAGATACGAACTTTTCCTTCAGCATCTTCTATTTTTAAATCTAACAATCGGTATTTTGAAAGTGCTTCATCTTCTGTCGTAACCAATAGATCTTTTTTAATCTTTTGCTTTTGAGATTTAAGATCTAAGAGTAGTTTTTCTGCATCTAATAAATCGGAGTCTATTTTTTTCCACTGATTATAAGCCAAGTTTAACTTTCCTCTTTCCGCATCTGGCCTTCTGTTCAGTTTATCCAATCTTGAAAGATGAAAAAAAGCAAGGGCTTCGAGTTCTTCAAGACCCATCGATTCTGTTAAACTTGGATTCCAATCCTTACTATTTCGGTTTAACCAATAAATAAAAAATTCGGATGCCTTCTTGAGATCACCTATATGGTTCGCAAAAAATAGACCCATTTCATAGGATACTCTTGTTTTCTCTTTTGAATCCTCTGCAATTTTAAAGTAAGACTCATAGTATTGACTTGCGATAACCTTTCTTTTGATATCAGCATTTAAACTCGCCAAACGTAAGTAAGTTGTTCTGAGTTTTTCATCAGCATCCGCGCCAGAAATTTTGCTCTCTTTCATAAGATTCAAATATTTTTCGTAAAAATCGATTGCTCTTTCTTTTTGGCTATCTTGGCGGTACTGTTCGGCGATATCAAAAATGACAAATGGATTTTCGGGCCATTGGGAGTGTGCTCTTTCTAAGAGCAATTCATATGCAAAAAAATCTACATTTCGTTTGTAATCAAATAAGACGTAAATTCCCTTTCCTGCAGTGCCAAGTTTATTGATGATTTTTAATCTTTCTTTATTATCATCCTCTAACTTCTTTACAACGGAAGCCATATCATACAAAGCGATCGAATCTGATTTACGTTTGTTGTCCAAATAAATATCAAATGTTTGTTTTTTGGATTCTTCGTATGCTTTCTTTGCATCTAAATATACTTTTTCTTTTGCTTTGGTTTCTAAAACGAGATTGTTTTCTACCGTTCTTATTTCGCTCAATGGTCGATTCTTGCGAGCCAATTCAGAGAGTTTGGTATGCTGGTTATTTTTAGCTCTTTCCCAATCTGCATAGGCATCATTCATTTTCTGAAATGTATCTCTATGTGTATTCGCAGGTCCCAGAAATAAATTTTTATAGTCTTCTTTTTGCCATTCTCCATTCATATACATCTCTTCCGAAAGGTCAAGAGGATGGTATTTAAAGGCAGCGAGATAATGCCGCAAGGCTGGGGCAGATTTTCCTTGTTCGGCATATAACTTTGCGGCGCGGATATGGAGGTCATAGAGTACGGGAGAATCACGAACGATATAAGTTTCTGTTAGTCGATGTGTATTCTTCCATAGAAGTAACCTAACATCATTTTGGTCTGACCTTGAATTGTAAATATTTCCTCGCTCCCGATCTTCCCAAATTCTTTTTTCTTCAATGAATTGACTATAGTATCTTTTTAAGAGTCCCTCCACTTCTTTGGTTTTGACTTCCAAACTTTTGGGCCCTGTCTCTTCGCCACTCGTTTCTGGAACCGCATCAGGATTTCCAGGACTTGGTTTGGGTTCTTTCCGAAAGGCAATGCCAGAATCTTCGTCTATGGGAATGCGAATTTCTGTATCGAGGTTTTGGATCTCTTCCACAGAGATTACTTGTAAAGGGTTGAGGTATAGTCCACCCAAAGGATTTCTGCGGTCCTCTTCCCCTGCCCAGATCCAAAAGGATGCAAAAAATAAAAAAATGGTTACGCAGATTTTCAGCATCACTTAGACTACCCATATCTCTATCGGCGAAAAAAGCAAATCCGTAAACCAAAAGGTGTTGAATCCACCACCTGAATCTCCTATGATCAGTTCGGGTACTGGGGAGAACAAATATGTCCACCAACATTGTAGAACGATACCTCGTTCTCAAAAATAAATACAGAAATTACGACACAAAGTATGCCTTAAAGAGAATGCAGGCCTTCCGGCTGGCAACCCAAGAGCTCTCTAAAAAAGGCTATGAAGTGGCCTTAGAAATCCTCGGTTCTATTAATTTTGGAATTGTCGAACCCACATCCGATGTCGATTGCATTTTGCTATTGGAATGTGACCTCCACAAAGACCAAGGGTCTTGCCCTCCTCACTGCCCAAACGTGAGTTATGTGAAAGATGAAATACGCAAATTTGTTACAAAACGACTCCAACCAGAGGTATTTAACATTGAATACCTCGATACAATCAATTTAAAGTATGTGGAAGAGAAGATTCGCATAGAAGATGTATTAGGTGATGAAACACTGTATTGCCTATTGTTTTATCGGAATATAGGAAGGCCAGTGAATCGACCCCTGTTCATTCCCTACTGCGATGAATTAGAAGAAAACCATGCCTTTGTGAAGGAAATCATTCCCTGGGCCGCTGAGGCTTTAGAGGGTTATCTGAATACGAACCAACACCGCATGTCCTTTAATAAATACAACGAAAGGATCCGAGCACGAGGATTGGATCTACCGGAAGGCCTCCAACAAGAGTTACAATCCTATATGGATGCAAAAGGAGATTGAGCAGTAGGGCTTTTCTCCCTTCGCCCTAGATGGGTTCCCTTTATTTCAAATTGGTTGCCATAGGCAGGCATTCCGAAAGGCTGACAATTTGAGATCGAGTCTTAAAATGAAAATCATTCTAATGTGTCTTTTCCGTTTCCGAATTTCCCTCCTTCTTTTCGCCTTTTTGTCTGCCCTTAGCCTACTTGCCCAAGACGAATCCAAAGAACCCAGCCAAACTCCTTCCAACCAACAGGAAAACAAAGAAGAATCGGGAATCCAAGTCAAAGGAAAGCGGGAATCAGACCGTGGCCAGATGAATGACATCGAAGGCACAAATATCTATGCTGGGAAAAAATCGGAAGTGATTCGTCTGGAAAAAACGAATGCCAACCTAGCCTTGAACAACACCCGCCAGATCTACGCTAAGGTGCCAGGGATTACCATCTGGGAAAATGAGGGATCGGGCATTCAACCTGGGATTGGTGCGCGTGGTCTTTCCCCCAACCGTAATTGGGAATTCAACACTCGAATGAATGGCTATGACATTTCTTCGGATGTTTTTGGATACCCCGAAGCATATTTCAACCCACCGATGGAGTCTTTGGAAAAAATCGAAATCATACGCGGGGCTGCTTCTCTCCAATACGGGCCTCAATTTGGCGGTATGGTAAATTATGTTACTAAGAAAGCTGATCCCAATAAACCAGCAAAATTAGAAATGAAAACGACAGGTGGCTCATATAACACGCTAAATGCGTATGCAAGTATCAGTGGAACAGTAGGGAAATTTAGTTATTTTACATATGTGCAATCTCGGACAGGGGATGGTTGGAGAGACAATGCAGACTACAAAACTCAAGCTGGCTATGTCAATTTGGCTTACCAAGCAACAGAAAAGTTAAAGGTTAGTTTAGAATTTACTAAGAGTAATTATGAAAGCAGACAGCCAGGTGGTCTCACTGATATGAAATTCTGGGATAACCCAAGGCAATCCCTCCGCACACGGAACTGGTTCAGTGCTCCTTGGAATGTTCCCGCCTTACAGATTGATTACGAACATAGTAGCCAAACGAGAACCCAGATTAAGTTTTTCGGACTTTATGGTGAGAGAAATTCTATCGGCTTTACACAAGCACCTAACAGACTTGATTCGATTTCTCCTATTACACTTCAATTTGGGAATAGACAGGTAGATAGAGATTGGTACCGAAACTTTGGGATGGAAGCCCGACAAATCATTGGTTACCAATTATTTGACCAAACTCATAGTCTCTCCTTTGGAGTGAGGTATTATAATGCGAATACCGATAGAATTCGAAACCCAAATGGAAACAATGGGGTTGACTACGCGGGAAACTATTCTACGGATTATGATATCCGAGAGGTCTCTTTACCAGAGTGTTTTGATGGAAGTACACGTTGTCGTACGGTCAACCTCAAATTTTCTACTCTAAACTACTCTGCTTTTGCAGAAAATCTATTTAGAATCACCGACAAATTATCCATAACACCTGGTGTGCGTTATGAATGGATTCGTACCACAGGATCAGGTCGGATCAATGAAAAATTGCCTTCCAATGCACAGCCGTTTGGTGGGAACGTTTTTCCCCAAGACTTTACAAGAAGCCAAGTTTTGTATGGTTTAGGAGCCCAATACCAAATCACAAAACATACGAACTTTTATTCCAATTATTCCAAAGCATATAGACCGGTTACTTTCGCAGAGATTTATGCATCCAATGCAACCTACAATACGGTCGATCCCAATTTAAAAGACCAATACGGCTACAATCTAGATGGTGGTTATAGAGGAAAGGTTGGCACTTGGTTTCAATTTGATGTAGGAGCCTTTGAACTCCGTTACAACAATCGAGTGGGTCTCTTGCCGGGTGCCTTCCCAGGACAATTAAACACGGTCACCAACGTAGGTGATTCTTTGCATAGAGGTGTAGAGGCATATTTGGAGGTAGACCCTATTCTGGCATTTTCAGAACAAGCACCTTACGGAAGTTTGAGTTTCTTTACTTCATCTGCAAATGTAAATGCTCGATACATTCGCTGGCAAGACCCTCGTCTATTCACTGACCCAGCTATCTATAGTGGCCAAAATCTTCTGGCTGCAGAAACATACTATAGGATCGGGAACCTAGTAGAAAATGCTCCTTCTCAAATACATAGATACGGTGTCACATATCATTTTAAAAATACTTTCAGCCTTACCTATTTAATCAGCTATACTGGTATGGCCTATTCTGATGCTGCGAACACAGTGACTCCATCTGCAGATGGACAAATTGGTAAAATCCCTCGTTATATGGTAAGGGATATTTCCTTTCGATGGACTTTCGTAGAAAATTATTCACTCACCGGTGGAGTGAATAATTTAGGTAACGAGCGGTATTTTACAAGGAGATCTGGTGGTTATCCTGGACCGGGTATTTTACCCGCAGAAGGCATCTTTTACTATATCGGATTGTCAGTGGTACTCTAAGAATTTGGTTTCTGGTATTGATTTGCTCGGACGTTTTGTTCGGCAAGAGAGGCCGTTTCCGAGATACGATTCTTTCTAGTTTCCTCTTTTTTGGCATTCCCTATCCACTCCAAGATGCCCCTTCGGACTGATTTGGGAAATGCTAAAAAATTTGCCTTTGCCTGTTTGTACTTTTCTAACTCTTTGAGTAAGTCGCTTGGTATTTCTAAATTATCAACTCCTTCCAGCGCAGTCCAAGTCCCAGTTTTTTTGGCAATTTGGATCATCGCCTTTCCTTTAGCATGAATACGACCTTCTTTCTCCAAACGTTTGACTTTTTCTTTGTTGACCAGAGACCAATTGCTTTTAGGACTTCGAGGGGAAATGTACAATTTGTACGTTTTTTCATCAATTTTGTTAGGTAGACTATCTATCCAACCAAAACATAAACACTCATCAATTAAATCATCTACACGTATCGTTTCAATGCCTGAATTTTTTTTGGCTAAGATAATCCAAATCCCTTCCTCACGATCCAAATTTTTTTCAAACCATCTGCGGAGTTCCTGAATCGAATGGGGTTGGAAAGTTTCATTGCTTCGGACTTTTTGCGCCATAGGCACATAAAGTATGTAAGTAAGCTAAGATTGAAAATCTTTTTTTCCCCTTAGAGAAAGGTAGGTGACTGCACCCAACGTACACCAGGTATTTCCAAAATTGAACTAGGACCCAACCACTGGGCTGGGGTTTGGTAACCAATCGGGATTTTTTTTCGTGTCAACATTTGTTTGATGGCATAGATAGACGAAAGATAGGTAATTTTATAAGAAGTAGGAATCTCTATTGCAGCTATGACCTCTTTGCCTGCGTGGTTTTTGAGTCTCACATGTAAGTAGACAACTGACTCTTCGCGCTCTATTTCACCTGGACCTGTCACCCAATGGTCTACCAAAGAATACGTTATATTTTTAACCATTTGGAATTTTAAAATCGTACGAAATGCACGCAATAATTTCAGAGAAATCCAATCAAGAATTGAAATCGTAGAATAAACATCGATGTTTTGAATTCCTGCTGAATGGTATGCAGAGGCTATATCTCCCCAAGCTATAGAGGAAATCAGTCGACTCCGATTTTGAATCGATTTAAACATGGTTTTAGGTCTGGAAGCGATAAGTTTTCCATTCCTACGCACCCAAAAAGGCTCTTCACCTACTTGTTGGATGAGTTCCTTATAAGATCCTGGTGACATACTATTTGGTCCATCCATAGTTAATATCATTGAAGATGCATCTGGAAGTAAATCTTTGCAGAGGTGGACCAAACAATCAGTAGGGTGAACATCATAACCTAAACCGATTGCGCAGAGAATCTGCCTAGATTGGAAATCTGGATTTTTTTGGTAAAGCTTCTCCAACATTGGAATTTCACCTACCAAGGATAAGTTGTGAATTTTTTGTTCTAAACAAACATTTAACAATGCTTCAAATGTTTCAGTAAAAGGACCAGCAGCATTAAAAACAAATTCGCAATCGGATAAGGCTTCAGAAATACTTTTTTGATCCTCGAGAGAGAAAGCTCGATACGGTAGATCTAATTCTTTTGCGAGAGACTTAAGTTTGTCTTTGGATCTACCTGCCAAAATAGGTTGTAGATTTTCTTTTACGGCATACCTAGCAATGAGATTTCCCGAATATCCGGTCGCACCGTATAACATCCATTTCATAAATCTTCCATTGAAACAGGCCAAGCCGTTTTAAGTTCTTTCCATGAAGTACCTTTTTTCTTTATGGCTACTTTACAAAAATTTTCTCCACTATTCGATTGACTCTCCAACACAATCAACTCACCACCCAATGCTTCCACCAAGGAGCGATCATACTGCATTAGCCTATAACACGCCATAGGATCACCTGTGCCTCGTAAGGGGCAGTGCACCTTAATTTCTCCATGGGCAATGCCATTTTCTATCTTTGTGATCGGAAACATAGAGTGGGGTTTGGGCATCTGATTGGTCCATTCCGAAGCAATCTCTTCAACAGTTCTTTTTTCTTGCGCACTCCAAACCCAAGATACAAAACGAGCCGTCATATGCATGTAAGCACGGACGAATATAGAAAGGACTTTCAATCTTGAAAGTGGTCCAAAAAAACGAAGGACAGACATAAAAACAGCCATCTTATAAAATCGTTTCAATTTTTGTTTCATAGTTCTACACCTTTAACAAGGAAAGCCTCGTTTCTAAAAGAAAACTTTTGAATGTATCTGTTTCATAATAGTTTGTAAACAGAGCGGATTTTACATAGTTCAATCCTACTTTTTTGCAAGCTTTTGCCATCGCAAGGCCAGCTGGACCTGCTCCTACGATACCTACTGTTCCCTTCATCTCATTCGCTCCAAAAGTGAGGTTTACTCACTTTTTATCACTAGAGTTCTACAGGGGAAAATGGCAAGATCATTTTATTTTTGTTTCTCTTTTTTTCTTTGGATTTGTACTGAACCAATCATGGCAAAACCCATGTCCCGAGTAACACCCAAACAAAATCGAGCGATCCAAACGAGAGAATCAATCCTTGCCGTTTCAAAAGCTTTGATCATTGAAGTTGGTGCTCTCAATTTTCAAATGGCAGAAGTTTCGCAAAGGACAGGCTTGTCCATTGGGTCCATTTATAAATACTTCTCAAATAAAGAAGCCATTTTCCAAGAGTTAGCGAAAGACCATCTCTCTCGTTTGAGAAAAATTCTTTTCGAAGAGTTGTTGCGCCATCGAGATGTTCGTGAACCTTCGATTAGCATACCTAAATCTGTTGATGGAATTATAGATCGTTTTTTTGAATTTTATCAGAGTGATCGTAGCTTTCGGGAAATTTGGTCAATTTCACAGGTAAGCATTGAGCTTATTAAATTAGATAAAAAAGATTCCAAGGAAAACGCAAAGTTGGTCTCCCGTGCACTTTCAGATTTGCCCAAGGGGAAGGAAAGTTTACCGGTCGAAGAAATCGCTTTTTTTCTATGCGATACCACGGGCTACGTTTTGCGATCTGCATTGGACTATCCTCAGAAAAAAGCAACCCAAATCAAAGATGACTGGAAGTTTCTACTTAAACACTATCTACTCTCCAAATTCCCACCCGAAACCAATCCCTAGTTTTTTGTCCAGAGCTCCCATGCCAAAAGTACAGAGTGTGCGGACCAAAGCACTGTTCTATACCAATTGGTCTCTACCAGCCGATCGATTGTCTCTAATTTATATCCGTGGCTCAATTGGTTGTGTAGGGGAACAGAGATAGCAAATGTTACCAAAAAGACAAGAAGACTCAAACCAATATATAAAAACTTTCGCTCCGCCAAAAAAAAAGAACTCCCCAATTGGAGAAGCATCATAGGTGCTACGACTGGACTGATCCAAGTCGTATGGAAATGGTGGAAGTCAACAAATCGTTCCTCAGAAATAAATCTCATGCTAGGGTAATGGACTAACTGAACTATCCATATAGCACCAGTCATAAAAAACACAGAGATAGTATGGATGTAAAACACTAAGGCTTAGACTTGGTTTCTTTTCAAAAACACTTTATCCCTGCAGAGGAATCTAGCTTTTTTTAAGACTGTCCGAGCCATCACCCTTTTCCAATTGGGTCTAAGGTAAGAGAGGAGCCAAATGCCAAAGCAAACCAAATCAGATTTGCTAGAAATTCCAGGGATTGGGCAGACCTTTGCCAAAGATTTTGCCCGCATCAAGGTTCTCTCCCAGGCCGACTTGGTCCACGCAAAGGCAGAAGCGCTTTTTGCAAAATTAGAAAAAGCCAATGCAAAAGTGAATCATAAGACGAGTCAGAATTATTTGTATGTGCTTAGAATGGCAATTTACTATGCCGAAGGTGGAAGGGACACATCCAAATTGAAATGGCATTATTGGAAAAACCCTGAAACTCCTAAGCCCTGATCCTATTTTTTTCTAAGATATCGCTTAGCGATTTGATTTTTTCTTTTCTTACGAGCTTCCCAGCAAAGACTATCATCCATACCTAAGGATTCTCCATGAATTTAAATAAATATAGCAAAGTACTAACACAAGATGATAGCCTCCCAGCCTCACAGGCCATGATCATCGGGTCCGGAGTTCCATATGAAGATTTAAGCAAACCTTTTATTGGTGTAGGGAGTACAGGCTTTGACGGCAATCCATGTAACATGCATTTAACGAGCCTTTCTGCCCTTCAGAAAAAAAGCGTACAAGATACCAAAAAAATGGTCGGTCTTCTTTTTAATACCATTGGGGTGAGTGACGGAATCACAAATGGAAATGATGGCATGAGATATTCTTTGCCTTCGCGCGAAATCATTGCGGACTCCATCGAAACCATTGCTGGCGCACATTTTTATGATGGAATCCTGTTCACAGCTGGTTGCGACAAAAATATGCCTGGTGCAATTATGGCAATGGCTAGGCTCAACCGACCATCCATCATGGTGTATGGTGGAACAATCAATGGTGGTCATTACCAAGGCGAGAAACTCAATATTGTATCTGCCTTTGAAGCCTATGGCAAAAAGATCAATGGTAAAATCTCAGAAGAAGACTTTCGGGAAGTGATCAAAAACTCATGCCCCGGTCCTGGAGCCTGCGGAGGTATGTATACTGCCAATACCATGGCAACCGCTATTGAAGCTATGGGCATGAGCCTTCCCTATAGTTCCTCAGCTCCAGCCCGAAGCCAGGAGAAAAAAAATGAATGTGCTACCATTGGAGACTTCATTTACCGACTACTGGAAAAAGACATCAAACCATCGGATATCATTACACCCGCATCCGTACACAATGCACTAAGAATCATCACCATTTTAGGTGGATCCACAAATGCGGCACTGCATATGATAGCCATCGCACGCACTATGGGAGTACCTCTCGACTTAAATATGATCCAAAAAGTAACGGATACAACTCCACTCCTTGCAGACATGAAACCAAGCGGTAAGTATTTAATGGAGGACCTGTTCGCTATAGGTGGAGTGCCTGCCATCTTAAAGTTTTTATTGAAAGAAGGCATGATCGATGGCAACTGCCTAACCGTAACAGGCAGAACATTAGGAGAAAACATCGAAGGATTGCCAGGTCTTCCTGGCGAACAAGACCTCCTCCGACCTGTCTCAAACCCGATCAAAAAAGAGGGACATATTCAAGTTCTCTATGGCAATATCGCCAAACAAGGTGCCGTTGCAAAGATCACAGGCCATGAAGGAGAAACCTTTGAAGGCCAAGCGATCTGCTTTGATTCTGAAAAAGATGCCAACGAGGGCATTCGCGATGGCAAAGTCAAACCAGGACATGTGGTCGTGATTCGGTATGTAGGGCCTAAGGGTGGTCCTGGTATGCCCGAAATGTTAAAGCCTACATCCGCCATCATCGGAGCTGGTTTAGGGAATTCAGTTGCTCTCATCACAGATGGTAGGTTCTCAGGAGGAACACATGGTTTTGTTGTGGGCCATATTACTCCTGAAGCTATGGAAGGAGGAGAGATCGCTCTCATTGAAGATGGAGATACCATCTTCATCGATGCAAAAACCAACCAACTACTCGTAAGGGTAAGTGAAGAGGTCCTAGCTGAGAGAAAGAAACAATGGAAAAAGCCTGCTTATCGAGTCAAGTCAGGCTATCTCTGGAAGTACATCCAGAATGTAAGGGATGCAAGTACAGGCTGCCTCACAGACAGGGATTAAACTTTGGGTGGTTTTGCGTTCTCTAAATGGCGAATGTCTTTACCTGTGTTGAGCCGCACCAATTCCTCAGCGACGTTTACCGCATAATCGCCTAATCGCTCTAAGGCTAAAATGATTCGGTAGACGTCGGCGAATTCGGTTTTGTTCATTTCTGACTCTCGGTATTTTTTAAACGCTTCATCGCAGAGACCATTTAATTCATCTTCAATGGTATTTACACTACCCATAAATCTTTCTTTTTCTTCGACGAGAGACTCAACGGCCATACCAGCCAAAGTTGTGACTCGAGAGAGGATGAGTCCCATCGGTTCTTCTTTTTTGAAGATGCCTGGCCGAATGGTTTTATAACGAAATACCTCTGCACAGTTCACCACCTGGTCACCCATTCTCTCCATATTTCTTGTTATGCGAATGGCGGAGAGGGCAAATCGCAAAGGATCTTTTTTCAGGACGATTTCATTGTCAACATCACCCATTCCTAAGATGTTACGATTTGTGATCGCTTCTAAAATCGCAATTTGGGAAAGATTGTCATTTTCCTTTTCGAGTTCGTCTATCATATCGTCTCGATCCACAATCTCGTTTGCTAGGGCATAATCATCATTTTCTAAAGCGTCACCTAACATAATCACCTGCTCGAGAACGAGTTCCGCCATCGAGTAGAGATTTTTTCTGAGATAATAAAACTTTGATATGATCATAGCTTTACTTAAGTAACAGCTGTGAGCTCAGATATTTCTTCAACAGTGAGAATTTTTTCTATATCGATTAGAATAATGAATCGATTGTCTTTTTTACCGACACCCGTAATGTACCGTGAGGAGATGCCTTTGACAGAAGGTGGTGGAGGGTCTACCTGGTTCTGTGGAAAATGAACCACGTGTGATACTTTGTCAACAATGACGCCTACAGATTTGCCTTGGATGTGAATGACAATGGCTCGTTCTGCCTGTTCAGAGGTGTTCGCATTTTTAATATTCAATCTTTTGGTGAGGTCAATCATCCGCACAACTTTGCCACGAATGTCCATAATCCCTGCAAAATAACTTTTGGATTGAGGAATCCGGATTAAATTGCTAATCTTTACGATCTCCTCTACGATAGTGATGGGAATCGCATATTCTTCCTCACCTAGATTGAAGATGATGTATTGCTCATGTATGTATTGATTGCTACTTGTTTGGTCTTTTGCCATAAACTTCTAAGAGGCCTACGTTCTAGAAGTAGACGTAGCCAGTATAGAAGAAATATGATCCTAGCGAAAGAAATGACAACACTTTTGTCATAAGCACAGAACGTTTTCTAACAAGAAAGTCGAGAAGTCCTGCCAACATTCCAAAGGATGCTAAACTGAAGCCCAAAATGACATAATCATAATACGCATAGTAAACGACTCCGCAAAGTCCCAAACCAAGGCAAATATCCTGGACATCCCCCCAGAAGCGCCTCTTAAAGCGTTCCCAGCGTGTCCCTCGGGACAACCTCGCCTCTCTCCGTTTCCTCCTCCACCTCTGGAACCTTGTCTCCCGTATGATCCCAAAAATGGAATCATACTTCGTGCTGAAGGGCTCACCAAATCCCTTCTCCTCCCAGGACTTGCGCTCAGATTGGTTTTCTGCTTGGGGGGGATAAATTTCATAACAGCCTCCGATGGAGGCGAGCATATCTTTGTCAGGCAAGAGAGAAAAAAACTCTCGGAATGGCCAAATCTTACGGAACACTGGGTATACGCGTCCCGCTGTCATGTCCTTTTCTTGCATGACGACACCATTGCGGATGGTGCTGTTATAGATGCGACCGCGCTCTGCTTTGATTTCAGCGCTGAGTCTAACTAACCTTTCGTGGAAATTGAATTCGGCTTCCAGAACATCCCCTAGAGGTGTTTCCATCGTAAATGATCGGATGAAACCAGGGGTGCGGGGTTTCTGCTTCCTCCAGATTTGCTTCATAGCAAATCTATCGGAGGAATGAGAAAGTCACTGAAGGAAGATTATTTCTTCTTTTTGTGTCGGTTGGCTCTTCTTTTTTTCTTACGTTTGTGTGTGGCGATTTTTCTGCGCTTTCTCTTCTTTCCGGAAGGCATTCCTTCCTCCTTTCTTCACGTTTAAGTCAAAATTCTAATCGAGGTACTTTTGTAAAACTTTATTTTTCCGTATGGAAGCCAACATCGACTTGATGTCGTTGATGCTTGCACGAGAGGCTACAAAGAGAACGTCGGGTTCCTCTACGACGATCAAATCTTGCACCCCTAAAAAAGCAATGAGGTCTTTTTGTACGGAAGAGATATTTCCCTTTGCTTTGTGGTAAAAAACTTCTTTTCCTTGGTGGTGGTTCCCTTGGTTTTCCGGAAGAATCCTTTCCAATGAGAGCCAAGAACCCACATCATCCCATTGGAAACTAGCCTCTACCATTCGAATCTTTGTGCTCTTTTCCATGATGGCCGTGTCAATGGCTTCGCTTGGCAAGAGGGCAAAGGCAGTCTTCAAATCTCCAAAATTTTTAAAGGGAAAACGCGAGGCTAATGGCTGTAATATGTTAGGGGAATGCTTTTGAAACTCTTCTAAAATTGTCTCTACTCGGAAGATAAAAATTCCAGGATTCCAATAGAAGTTTTTCTTTTTAATGTATTTTAAGGCAGTTTTATAGTCCGGTTTTTCAAAAAACCCTTTTACCAAAAACCCAGCTTCTGTTGCCTTTCCTGCGCTGATATATCCATAACCGATCTCTGGACGGTTCGGTTTTATGCCGAGCAAAACCATTCCATGTTCTGTTTCATATAAGGCTTGTTTTATGGTATTTGTAAATTCTTTGATCGGGTCAATGAAAGCATCTGCAGATAGTACAACCAAATTGGGGTTGCCAAATTTTTTTTGGAAATAAAGCGCTGAAAGGGCAATGATAGGTGCAGTATTTTTACCCTCAGGTTCAATGATAAAATTGTTAGCAGGGAACTTGGGGTCCTTTTTTAAGATTTCTTGTTTGAGGTTTGCGTTGGTACCGATAAAGATCCGATCCATGCTTGTGATCGTCAGAGCCCGGTCTATGGTTTCTCGGAGTAAGGTCTTGGAGGAATAGACTTTTTGCAATTGTTTAGGCGAGTTGGTTCGGGAACGGGGCCAAAATCTCTCCCCTTTTCCCCCCGCCATGATGAGAACCACTGGTTGTTCTTTGATTAGCTTTGCCATAAATTCTGGGCTTAGGGACAGATTTCTAAACCCGAGCAGAACGAAAACTAGAAAAGGATGTCCCTATTAGGTCCCTTCTTTGCCAGATTCCTCGGAATGCAATTTGATAGGCTTTCCTGGAATGATGGTGGAGATGGCGTGTTTGTATACCAGGTTCTGTTTGTTATCATTTTCCAAAATGATGGTAAAGTTATCAAAACTTACGACTTTGCCTTTGAGAGGTACTCCATTTAACAAATAAATTGTGAGATCGATTTTTTCTTTGCGAGCAGTATTGAGAAGTTGGTCTTGGATATTGTTTTTTGCAGACATATGGGTCCCGAGTCTTTTCTATATTTTTTCTATATTTTTCCATTCAGAGAAAACATCTTCCCAGCGATTGGCTTGGAGGAGCGGGTCCTTACGAAACCAGGTGATCTGCCTTTTGGCATAATTTCGATGAGCCTGCGCCAATGATTCTATGAATGCATTAGTGTCAATGGCTCCTTGCAAGAAATCAAGCGCAAAATTATAACCCAGGGAACGAAGGCCTGGGCAGTCTGCTCCGAACTGTTCTGCTACACGCATTGTCTCATCCAACATACCTTCGTAAATTCCTAGTACACGCTTTCCTATGCGCCGATAGAGCTCTTCTCTCGGCCAATCCAGCCAATAGCCCTGGATTTTCAAGCCAGGATTCTCTTCTAAAAATCCTCCAACAGTTTGTTTGGAAACTTCCGACCACCGTGCTCCCGTTAAGACCACTTCCAAGATCCGCTTCAATCGGTAATGGTCGCTTGTCTGGATTTCGGAGAGAGCAATAGGATCCTTTTCTCGCAGATAGTGAATGGCTTCCGCATAATCCATGTTCTTTGCAATTTCTTTGGTCTCTTCTGGTATTTTGGGAACGGGAAACATACCTTGTAAAAAAGCCCTTAGGTAAAAACCGCTGCCTGTGACCAGTATAGGTATTTTCCCTTTGTCGAAGATCGTCTGGACAGCTTTTTTTGCGAGAATCGAATAATCGCCCGCATTCATTGTATCTGTGGGTGGTATACATTGGACCAGATGGTGCGGCATTTGGACAAGCTCGTCTTCTGTGGGACAAGTTGTCCCAATGGATAATTCCTGGTAGATTTGGCGAGAATCGAAAGAGACGACTTCGAATATTTGCGGATTGAGAGAACAGACGAGGGAAGTTTTACCAGAGCCCGTAGGCCCTGCTAATACTAACATTTGTTTTTGGAGGCGATACATAGAGGAACAGAAATCTATTCTTCTTCTGCGACTTCTTCCTCCTCCTCAGTATCTTCAATCTCTTCTGCATCTTCTAAAATTTCGTCTTCATCAATGACTGGCTCTTCCTCTTCTTCAACCTCATATTCGCTCTGTCTCAGAGCAGCTAATCGAGATTTGATGGCAGGTTTTGCTAACTGGTCTGCACCACATTTCGGGCATTTCTTTTCAGGTTTATTCAGATCGTAGAATTTTGTACCACAAGAATAACAACTGAACTTTTTACCTAGAGGATTGGAAGAGTGCTCGCCTTTTTCCTTGGCTGTCGGTTTTGACTTAGAGGGAGCGGGAGCTGCAGGTGCTGGCTTTGCCTTACCCACGGGTGCTTTTGGAGAAGCCTTTGGCTTTTCTTCTTTTTTGGCGGCGGTTTTGGTTGGTTTGGAAGGTTTTTCCTTGGAAGGAGCCTTTTTTTTCGCCGATGGAACAGATTTTTTCGATGCTTTCTTTGCTACCATAGGAGTAATTTAACGATCTTTTGAGACCCCCACCTTCAGACAACCTTTTTGAAATTTGACGTTTTTCTCCTGGCATAAAATAATAGGAAAGTATTTTTTTTATTATGACACAATTAAGTGTAAATGTGAATAAAATCGCCACTTTGCGCAATTCGCGTGGGGGGGGAATTCCCAATGTCATCTCGTTTTGCCAACTGATCTTAGATTTAGGCGCACATGGTATTACCATTCATCCGAGAGAAGATGAAAGGCATATTACCAAAAAGGATGTTTTCGAGATTGCTTCCTTTTTAAAACAATACAATACAAATCGTACGGAAAAGAAAGAACTGAATATCGAGGGAGAGCCTAGCAAACGCTTTATGGAGCTCGTTTTGGCAGTAGAACCTGACCAGGCGACATTGGTGCCGGTCACACCTGGTGAAATCACATCCGACCATGGCTTCAACCTCTTTCATCCGGGAGAGCGAGATTTGGTAGCGGAATGCACCCAAGCACTCAAACAAAAGTCCATCCGTGTTTCTTTGTTTATGGAATCTGATCCTCAAGGCTACGAGATCGCCAAGGACCTTGGAGCTGATCGCATAGAATTGTATACGGGACCCTTTGCCCATGCCTGTGACCAGTCCTTGGAATCAGGGAAGGTTTTCTTTAAAGAATACGAAACTGCCGCAAAACGAGCCAACGAACTAGGATTAGGTGTGAATGCAGGGCATGATTTGGATACAAACAACCTTCAAATCTTTGCCAAACTCCCCCACCTGGCGGAAGTCTCTATCGGACACCGCCTAATGGCACAAGCGTTGCGAGATGGTATGAAACAAACAATAGAAGATTATCTCAAAGTTCTTTCGCAAGGACACTAATTCGTGCAAAACTTGGGTCTTGTTCTATGAGTAGTTTCGCTGCTCTTTCCAAAGCCAAAGCAAGGTTTGCTTCTAGACCTCCCTTCTTTTTTGCTTGTTGGATCTCGTAGGTAAAGGACTTGAGATGTATTCTTGCCTGTTCTACGTCCCCAGTTTTAGCTGCTGATTTGACCTTCTTCCAATGCTCCGTTAGCGGCTTGCTATTGCTTGGGTTCTCATCTGCTTCCTCCCCTTTGTGGTAGGCGCGAGTGTCCCAAACCTTGGACCAAGGGTCGGCTTTGGTCCTATCATCAGCAAGCCTGTCCGCATAACGAATGGGATTGTGTTTAGCAAATGCGGAGATTTGGGATTTCTCCTCCTCATTTAACAATGAAAAACAAGAGGATACCACACCACGCCTGAGCATATCTTTCGTTAGATGACCTAACTTTGCCAACTCTAAAAACCTAGGGAATAGAAACTCACGTTTTGTCTCAGTTTGGCAAGCTTCTATAAGTGAGGAGTATGTAGCAAGTACCGTGGCTTCTTCGCCTTTCGCTTTGAGGTCCTCCAAATTATTGGATTTTTCTGCAGAGAGCCTGAGCATGTTTTTGTAGAGTGTGTCGTTTGGATTTTTTTCCAGTGCCTTTTGGAACGCCGTGTAACTTTCAAGAAAATTCCCTCGTTTGTATTCTACAAGGCCTAGGGAATAACAAATGAATCCATCATCGGTATCTTGGTTTCGACAAGTGTATCGCAAGCGAGACATTGCATTTTCCCGAGTTTCACCGCCGTCCCAAATTTCTAAAAGAACTTCATCGAGAAAGATAAGAGTATCAAGATGGTAAGGCTCTGATTTTGGGCTAGGTACTCTTCCCGAACAGTGAAATGCAACACTCAGAAAAGCAAAAAACCAGATCATTTTTTTCATGTCAAAATCTAGACTAAGAAGGAATAAGTGTCTGTCTTATATTTTTTATCTTGCCCTGCCTTTAAATTGAGATTTTTCTTACATTATCTTGATAAAATTGAGTGCCCCCTTGAAACGATTTTTATACCTTTCTTCCCTCTTTTTAATCTTAAGCTTCACCCTTCCAGCAGGGTTTATCTCCTGTGAACGTGAGGCCAAAAAAGCCCAAAAAAGGGTTACTGATTTTACAGACAGAGATTTTGAGCAAGTTGTGTCTTCCATCGACAGATACTACATTGACAAAAATATCAACAAAAACCGTGCCTTTACAGACGCCGCCGTTTTTGCTTTGATGAGTTTACCGCATCCTCTTTACCTTTACCCCGAATCCTATTACTCGGAACGAGAAAAATACGAAGACAAGGATGATATCTATCCTGGTAAAGAGTTTAAAATTTCGCCCTCCGATAAGTTTGTGATTTTTGATCCTGACTACGAACAAGTGGAAAAGATTCAAAAAGAAAAGCTAAAGAAAAATGAAAACAAAAAGCTGTCGGATGAAGAGTTAAAGAAGCTCATTGAAAAAGAAAAACTAAGAAAGTCAGTTATCGCAGCAAAATGGGAAGAAACAAATTTTTCAAAAAAGGACTTTGATCGTATCCTAGCCTACATCAGCGAAAATCTAAAAACCTACAAAGAGCCCGTCCTCAAATCACTCACCGAAATAGATGGAGAGTTAGACGAAGAGAGTGAGGAAGTTAAAAAAGAATTTAGCATGGAACAGGTGTTCCTTGCTGCCGCCAATGGCTACTTAAATTCTCTAGACCCACACTCTAGCGTTTTCCTTAAAGAGATGTGGGAAGAGTCAATGGCAAAAATTTCTGATGGCTCCTTTGAAGGCATCGGCGCCATCCTCTCAGGTGGAGGAAATCGGGAAGTCATCGTGGAAAGCCCATTAGAGGGTAGCCCAGCTGTAAGGGCTGGAGTGCGCTCGGGAGATACCATTGTCGCAGTTGATAACAAACTCATCAAGGGATTGTCGCTGGATAAGGTTGTCAAAAAGATTAAAGGCAAAAAAGGAACAAAGGTTGTCCTGACAATTAAAAGAAAAGGAAACACAGCAAACTTAGATATCGAAGTTATCCGCGATAAGATTACGATCAAGAACGTATCCTACCACTTACTCAAAGAAAATCCGCAAATCGGTTATATTAAACTGACTGGATTTGTAAAAGCGGCTGGCGAAGAACCCGTTGAATCGGTGATCGTGAAAGGTTTGCGCAGCCTAGAAGAAGAAGCCAAAACCAACGGCAAAGAATTGAAGGCACTCGTTTTGGATCTACGAAACAATTCGGGTGGTTACCTAGATCTAGCTGTGGACATAGCAGATATGTTCATTACAAAAGGTCTCATCGTTTCCACAAAGATTCCAAACAAAGCAAGCTCTGAAGAATCCTATGCCACCAAAGAGGACATCACAAAACTACCGCTAGTTGTTTTAATCAACGCAAAATCAGCCTCTGCTTCTGAAATTGTTGCAAGTGCGATCCAACACCACGGTCGCGGTTTGTTATTAGGAGAGAGGACATTTGGTAAAGCGACGGTCCAAAGATTGATCGATCCCCTTCCTGGCAATGACGACTATGTTCTTAAACTCACCAATTCGCGTTACTACTCTCCATCAGGCAAAACCATACAAGTTGTGGGTGTGAGCCCGGATATTGAAGTATCAGAAGAAGCAGATGGAGGCTTTCCTTTCCGTTACCGAGAGGAAGATATGTGGAACCATTTGCCAAAGATTCCATATGATGGTCAGGTGAAATCTCGATTCAACATAGAAGCCATCAATGCCTATGTAAAAAAGAATGGTAAGGCAGAGGCCTACCTAAAGCAACACTCAAATGATGCGATCAAACCAGATTATATGTTAGTGAGGGCAGTTGATTACATCGAAGGTTTTTTAAATACCAAGTGACCCGGATCACGACAGATTTTTTGATCATTGGGAGCGGAGTCAGTGGGCTCTTCAGTGCACTGAAACTTGCTCCTCTTGGTGAAGTTGTAGTCGTTACCAAAAAAGCTGACTACGAATCCAATACCAATTATGCCCAAGGTGGCATTGCCTCTGTCTTTGATGATAAGGATAAATTTGAGGAGCATATACAAGATACCCTCAGTGCTGGAGCAGGTCTATGTGATCCAGAAGCAGTCCGTGTTCTCGTAGAAGAAGGCCCAACAAGGGTTCGTGAATTATTGGAAATAGGAGTCCCTTTTACAAGGGACGAATCGGGCAATCTCGATCTTAGCCGAGAAGGTGGCCATAGCAAAAACCGCATCGTCCATTCACACGATAGAACTGGAAGTGCAGTCGAAAAAGCCCTATTGGATGCAGTACACGCAAATTCAAATATTCGTATATTAGAAAACCATGCTTGTGTAGACTTGATGACAAGGCACCATTTAAAAAATAAGGAAGGTTTACCCCTTCGTTGTTATGGGGCCTACATTGTAGATACTGAAACAAGCGAAGTCTTTCCCGTCATTGCCAAAAAAACCTTACTGGCTACTGGTGGTGCGGGACAAGTCTATTTGCACACTACAAATCCAAACATTGCTACAGGTGATGGTGTAGCCTCAGCTTACCGTGCCGGCGCCATTATCAAAAACATGGAATTTTATCAATTTCATCCTACATCACTTTTCCATGAACAAGGAAACTCATTCTTAATTTCCGAAGCTGTGCGAGGTCATGGTGGGATTTTACGTGAAATGAATGGTAGACCTTTTATGAAAGATTACCATGAGATGGGAGAGCTTGCTCCACGTGATATTGTAGCAAGAGCGATCGATGATACAATGAAAAAGAGAGGTGAATCTTATGTGCTATTGGACATCACCCACAGACCTGCTAACGATATCAAAAGCCATTTTCCTTCGATTTATGAAAGATGTAAAAAATTGGGGATTGATATCACTACCGATCCTATTCCAGTTGTGCCAGCAGCACACTATATGTGTGGAGGTGTGGCTACCGATTTATTCGGACGGACCAATATCCAAGACCTGTATGCATGTGGGGAAACAACTTGTACGGGGGTACATGGAGGCAACCGCCTAGCATCCAACAGTCTTTTGGAGTGTTTGGTCTTCTCTCATAGAATCGCTATCGATATCCAAAACCAAGGAAAACTAGATTACCCTCAAGAAAGTAAGGAAATACCTGCATGGAATAAAGAGGGAACAACCAATACCGAGGAGTGGATCCTAATCTCACATAATTTAGGTGAGGTAAGGACGATCATGAGTAATTATGTGGGAATTGTGCGTTCCAATCTTAGATTGGAGAGGGCTCTACGTAGATTACAATTGATCTCAGAAGAAGTAAAAGACTACTACAATCGTACTACTGTTTCATTGGGTCTTTTGGAATTACGCAATTTAGTGAAGGTTGCTGATTTAATTGTACGATCTGCACTGATGCGAAAAGAAAGTAGAGGACTGCATTTTAGCACAGACTACAAAGAAGATAGAAGTCCGTCTAGAAAAGATACCGTTTTACACAATCTAAACTAAATACCTGAAACTTTCATTTCACCTGATTTTAAAAAGAAAGTGACTTTGAATTGGTATTCTTTCGTGTTTTTTTCATTCGTATAGTAGTGGTGGACACCTTTTAACTGATAGACTTCTCTGTCTCCCATTTGTTGCCGATCAAAGATTTCAATTTCGGCATCCGTATGAATGAAAGTGATTAAGATACAATAACGAATTAAAAAATCCAAAAGAACCTTAGTATCAGGAAACAAATTTGGATCATAATGTCCTATTGACTTTTCTTCTTTTGTCGCAATGTTTGTCACATTCAATCTATGCAATTCTGAAAAGTAGTTTTGGTTCACTACAATCTTTCCATCACTCGTATTCAAAAACAAAAATGCATTTCCATCGATTGCGGAAAGGCCTGGCAAACTAGGATCTACAGGCTTGACGATAAGGTTTTCTTCTTCTTGTTTCGATGTGGCACTCATTCCATTCCAAGGGTTCATTGATCGGTCAAGTTGGTAAAAGTTCATTAGATTCCTTGCATCTACCTTTTCATTTTTTTGCAGATGTTGGTTTAAATTTTTTTCAATTAATTTTGCCTCTTTGGATCCATACGGGAATACCGACTTCCAGTCAGCACCATTTCTTTGGTAAGATAAGGCACTGGTACCTTTGTTCCGAGGGAGATCTTCGCCCGAACTCTTAATCGTATCCATAAATTTTATCAAATTCTTATATTCACTTACGGAAAGGTAAACTGACCGAGGTTCACCTCCACTGTAGGTTCCACTGGAACTCATTGCTTCCGTGACTGGAATGTATTGTAGTATGTACTGGTTTTTTTGAGCGGAAATCCTATAAACATTTCCATTTCCATCGGAGTAGCGAAGTTCCTCAGCGAACAAATTGTAGCCAAGTAGTGACAAAACTAAGACAATAACAAGTCGCATAGATACCGCAGTTTCCTTTCTTAAAAATTATTGAGTTCTCTGAACAAAGAAAAGTTTTTTTTCCTTTACGAATGGATAAATTTCATTACCATACTGAAACGTCTTTGGCTTCAAAAGAAGCCAATCGAGGAAGTAAAGATGGTACAAGAAATTCAAGATTCAATCCAAACCTGTTTCAAAAAGTATGTTGATTTCAGTGGTAAAGCTGCAAGACCAGAATTCTGGTGGTTTGCTCTATTCACTTTTGTTGTGAGCAACATCCTCCAAGCCATTCACCCAATCGTTGGTGCTATATTCTCTCTTGGTACACTGTTGCCTTACCTTGGTGCTGCCGCGCGTCGATTGCGTGACACTGGAAGAAGCCCTTGGTGGTTGCTCATTGCCTTTACAGGTATTGGTGTTTTCGTTCTTATTTACTTTTGGGCACAAAAAGGCGAAACATAGGCCAAGTCTGGAAAAAACAGAAGTTTCCTTTGATAGAAGCTTCTGTTTTTTGAAAAGCCTGCAAGGCTCTCGGAAAAAAAATCTCCCCTACTTGTTAACATAAACAAGACCCCACTGGGAGAGAAATTTGAACTATAAACTTACAGTCATACTTTTATTATGTTTTTCTTTCGCATGTAAAGATTCCCAAGAACAAAGCAAAGATAAACCAGACTCTTCTGCAATGATGAAATCTGCTTCTGCTGTAGCCGACGAACGTTCGGAATTAGAAGAACGTTCCGAAGAAACAAAGAAAGCGATGGCGCCAGAAGAAAAACCACTGGGAGATCCGTTTTTACCCAATCTCAATGTGACGGATCGCTTACTAGAGTACAATGTAAACCTTACCTACCAATGCCACGATCTCGTTCTGACTCGGAAAGAATTGTTAAAGATCATCACAAAGTATGGATATCTTGAGAACAGCAATGCTTACAACGATAAGAATCCCTATATGAATCTAACCATCAAAGTCAATGCCACTAAATTGCATGAAATTCTTCTGGATTTGGACCAACTTGGTAGCTTACAGAATGAAGAAATCTCAGTGGTTGATCACACCGATGCGATGGTTTGGCAAAAAAGAAAAGTAAGTCGAGAGAAAGTCCGGCTGATAAGACGAGCAAAAGCACTCAACCAAACAAACTCCAGCCAAAGAAATTGGCCGGAAATAGAGGAAAGCATAGAACAATCCGAGGAAAATTTAGATCTATCCGAGCATGAAACTTGGCGCATCCTCGAAAAAGTCAAATGGGCCACCATCCAATTGCATTTTGTGAGCCCAAGGAATGTCGATGAAATTGAGGTCCCCATCTATAAAAACGCCCTGATTGGTATTCTCAATTTCACCTTGAGTTTGTTATACTATATGATTTGGATTCTTCCTTTTATCGGCTTTTTATTCTTATCCTATCTTGCATACGGAAGATTTAAAAAGATCCGAAAATCATCCTAATCAATGTTATCTTGTGGCTCAATCATCAAAAGGCTGAGCCATTTTTTACCCAAAAACCGAATCATGAAACTGAGTCCAAGAGAAAATACCATGGCCGTGAGAGCCCACCAGCTTACGAGGGGACTCAATTGAAAATGGTTCTTTCCGAAGTATACCAAACTGGCAGTTGTCCACATCAGACAATTTGATGTCAACATCACCCATACAGTGTCTCCTGCGCCTTTTAAGATCCCACTTAAGATATTGTAGGTGGAATCAAACAAAAAGTAGAGGCAAGAAATCAAAAGCATAGACTTTGCATACGAGTAAACAGCTGATTCTTTCCCACTCACATGTTCTGAGGCAAAGATTCTGACTAAATACTCATTTGCAGAAAGGTAAGTTAAGGTAATCATACTCGCATAGACCCATCCCATAATCAAAGCGGAATAGGCAATTTGCATGGCTTTTCTCTTATTTTGTTCTCCTAAGTATTTTCCAATCTGGCCAGATACAGCTTGTGAAATTCCTAACAAGGGAATGAAACAAACCATATCCCAGTTTAAGACTATCGTTGTGGCTGCCGCTATCTCACTTGAATACGAATACATCACCATTGTGAAGAACATAAACCCCATAACATTGATCATACCTTCAATGCCTGCGGGCAGTCCATACCTCAGTAGTTTCCAAAATAGAGGAAATTCAAATCTGGGTATGATTCCAGTTCGGTATTCCGTTCTATATTTTTTAGAATAGAAAACCGTGCATAAGACAAGATTTGGAATTAATCCAGATATAACAGTTGCTAATGCAGCACCTTCTATTCCCATTTTAGGAAACCCAAACTTTCCAAAGACGAGTAAGTAGGTCAAAGGAATATTGCAGAATAGTGCGCCTGATGCAGACCAGGTCACAATTTTAGAATTTCCAATTCCAATGAAAAAGCTAGCAAAACTCATCCGAAAGGACATGAGCAGAATGGAGAAAGAGAGAATGGAAAAATATGCGGATTCTCTTTCCAAAAGTAAGGGATCATGGTTAAAAAATGCAAAGAGTACGGGAGCTATCTTTTTGCTTAACAAAACGAATAACAGACCTAAAACCAAGGACAGAAAAAATCCCTGGTGTACGATCCGAATAGAATTCTCGATTTGTTTTGCTCCTCGGTATTGGCCGACAAGAGCAATGATTTGGCCTAGTGTCCCTACGATCAAAGTGCCAAAAACATATAAACTCAAACCCCCGCTAAGTGTCGCGGCAAGGTCCTCTTTGCTAAGTTTTGCGAGGAAATAACGATCGCAAAACACCATGGCTACATCTATGGCTTGAGAGATGAAAATTGGGAAGGCGATGGGCCATAACTCCAGTACGCCCTTCGTAAGTTCCCGAAGAGAGAAAGTAAATTGTAACATAAACGAATCCTTATAATGAATCTTGTGTTTGGTGAAAGAATGGATTTGTTTATATTACAGGCTCATGGGATTGTACCGATGATTGCCAGAAAATCAAAGGCGGTTTTTTTATCAAGCAAATCACCAGCTATCACTTGCGCCGCCGCCGCCAAAACTTCCGCCTCCTCCGCTGAAGCCACTATCGCCAGAAGAACTGTAGCCAGCGATACTGGTGTTAATACCACCTTCCGTATAATGCACATTATTTGTGATTTTGTCTGAAAGTATGACGATAGGTTTCCAGCGATCTCGAGTGAGTCGAACAAATATAAAGAGAATAAAATAAGTGATATTGCAAACGAGCCAGAATGTATAACCAAATAAAATCCAAGGGAATAGTAAGAAGAATATCCAAATAAAAATGAAATGTCGGATTCCATTAACTTCTTTGTGAAAAGCAAAAAGAAAGGCAAACATTCCAAGGATTAACATGACAAATGGACCTATTATGTACATAAAGAATCCAGCTTCTTCGGCTATCCCAGGATAAGTCTGGAAAATTTCTAACCAGCTTGGTTCGGGAGGAGATTCACCATTTTCTAGCACTTGGAATATTTCTTGCAACGCGAAGTCTATTCCTTCTTCATATCTTTGCTCTTTAAAGAATGGAATCACTCCATTGCGAAGTAGACGTTTGCAATAAACATCTGTTAATACGCCTTCGAGTCCATAACCAACTTCTATCCTAGCCTTTCGATCTTCTATAACAATGAGGAGCAAAATACCGTTATCTTCTTTGGACTGTCCCAACTTTGTTGTCTCGGCTACTTTGAGACTGTATTCTTCTAAGACTTCGCCATCCAGAGAGGGAATGATGTAGATTGCAATCTGGTCACTTCTCTCTTTTTCCCAAGCCGATAAAATTTCTTCCCAAGCCTGAATTTTTTCATTGCTTATGATCCCAACCTCATCCGTGACTCGGCTCTCAAGAGCACGGACATCACGAGCAGACAATGAAGAATCAAAGAAAAGGGAAAAAAGGTTAAGGCAAAGTATGAGTAAAAAAGCTCTCATATCCTAAGCATAGTTGACAAAAGGAAGGATTAAAGGATTTTTTTGGTGTGAAAGTTTCATTTTTTACGGATTCATTGCAAGCCATCCCAAACTCGCTCCCTTCCGGTCTCATTATTTTTTTTGTCATCTTTTGGATCTTTATTTCCTTGCTCGGGCTTTTACTCCGAAAGCATGAGGACATACGGTACTTTGGACTGTTCTTTAGCCTCATTTCCTTTCTACCTTTTAGTTTTCTATGCTACCAATCCAATCAAGAAAAGAGTGATTTTACTTATCGATTTGAACTCGAAACCAAAAACCAACTGGTAAGAGTGGGAGATTCTGTAGAAATCCTGGACTTAGAAATTCCCTTACAAGAATTCTATGCCTACCAAATCGTCTCCACCTCTACCTCAAAAAAATCCGGTCGAAGCTATTCAGACCAAATATTTATTAAACACAATTCAGGACTGAGGTTCCCTTTAGGAATCGAAGAAACAGTTTATGAGAGTAAGGACAAAGGGAATTTTAGCCGATTTGCAAAATTATCCAGATATCTACGCAAATACCAAAAAATCCATCAATTGCCAGTCTTAGATATGTTAGATGAACCCATGAAAGGGCTCTTGGTTCCTAGTCCCCTTCTCTCCTCCACTCCAGAGCGAAAACATAGCATCCCCAATCCACAATATCCCATCCATTGGAAGTACAAAGTCACTTTGTATCCGTTTTATTTTTTATTTTTCTTTTTCGTACCCGGTCATTTGGGTTTAGCTTTTCTCATCTTAAAGTTCAAAAGAAAGGAAACGGTTCTCTCACCAATTCTTTTCCTTTTACTCGGATATTTGGTGTCCGGATGTATCTACTACAAGTGGGTATGGGAAAAAAAGGACCTAGGATATAAACTGGATAAATCTGAGAGTACTTTTTATTTATATGAGACACGCAAAAACTCTCCTGACATACAAATTGCAAAGCTAGATACAAAAAATGATTTTGTTTATGAACTCGAAATACCAATGAAGCGAGTCACAGTTTTTACAAGTTCCTATTATAAATCTCTAAAACGTTTATATCGAAGTTTGCAAAGCGATACCATCGAGTCAGAAGATCCCCTGAATGTTATCCCGTCTCTATTCCAGGTGGATGAGATCCAAACTTGGGATTTTAGTGACCTTGCGATGGAAACAGTACTGCGCATTCTTGTAGACTGGAAGGAAGAAGAGCGTCTCTCATGGTGAATCAATCGATTGTGCCGTTGTTTCTATATCTATAGATGCGATTTCGAGATCCAGTTGGTATATTTGAATGGCGAATGGCACAGACTCGTGTTTCCTCAATCTTTCCTCTTGCAATGATTGGGAGAGGTAATAGATTGCTTTTCCTTTTTTATTTTTGCATAGAAGATGGAGCTCAACATACTTTAGATCAGTAGATCCTGTTTTGTTTGCCAGTCCTGTCACAAGCCAGTGTTCTTTTGTTTTTGTAATTTTTAATCCTTGAATCTCGGCACGATAGCTTTCTCTCTCCGCATAAACCCCGATAGACGCCGCCTCCATTCGATAGCTGGTATAGGGTTTTGACTCCATCCATAAAGCAACAAACATTGTCTCCTCATTGGGTTTTAAAAGAGGGGCGATACCATATCCCTCCACTGTGTGGATGATGTTTTCGGAAGTGCCGAGAAAAGATACGGTAATCGTTGGTCTTTCCACTACTTTCTCTTCTAAATTTTTGATCCGACCAACCACAAACAGGTTTCCGATGGAATCTTGGAATGCATCCGATGTGAGGATTTGGAATTTTCGGTATGTTTCTAATTCTACGTTTTGATTCTCTGCGGGGACTGGCAGATTCTTATCTGTCTCTAGAAAGAAAACATACTTAGTCGAGATGGCAATTGGGATCAGTAGCGAAAGAGCAAAAAGGAACTGTTTTTTGAGGGAAAGAGTCTGGTTCCCCTGCACTAAAGGACTTACTTTTGGCTGTGAAAAATTTCTCGCATCAATCTTACAAAAGCAATCACCACATCTAAATCGATTTTGTGATTCTTGGTAGATATTTTTACTGCCGCAGTCAGGGCAAACATCTGGTTTCCCTTGGTTCATATCTATAATTTTACATTTCTGTGCCAGAATGGTCAAGGAGAAGATAGGAGCAATCTAGTCTTGCTGCTTGCCAGGGAAAATGGAAACGAGAGTTTACAAATCCTTGTCAGTTTTAATTAAAGCCTCTCATTTGCTGGAGAATTTGTGCTATATCAACACTTGCATCAAATCCACCTTTTGTTTTCTTAGATTCTACTCCTTTTGAAAATTTATCCCATAGTTCTTTTAGGATAGGACTCGGTTCTGGTATCTCATCTCTATCTTGAATCGAATGCATATAGGCTCTCAATTGGTCAATGATCTGTTGGGTGTGTCTAGATAGAAACTGCAATATACGACCCAAGGTTTCATTTCCCGCATAATAGGAGTAAGTGGATGCGATTCCGTAGTATTTAGATGGAATTTTTAACAAAAATTGATATGATTGTTGGTCCAGAGCAATGTTTATCATCAAATGCTCGGCGTTGTACCTGGAAGTGGTCACGATAGGTGCATTCTGTCCTATGTACAAAGAATGCTTTCGGATGAGATCATATATTTCCTCAGGTGACTCGACAAGAAAGGTTTGTTCGACTTGTGTCCAATATTCCGAGTCCAACCTTCGTGCCACAAGGCCAGCTAAATAGACAGAAACTTCAGGGTGTAAACTTTGCCTCCTTTGTTGGAATAGAGTCTCCATTGCCAAAAGATGCTTCGGATATGTAGAAGACCACTGTCCTTTCGGATAGAAGGGAGATTGTCGTTCCATAAACCACCTACCAAATCTGGGAAGAGTATCGGACGAATTTCGATTTCTGCAAGTAGGTTTCTAAGGCCCACATTATGAAGGGGAAAAATTCAAATTTTTTATACTGATTCTAAATTTATTCTTGAATCTAATTTAGACTTATTCTAAATTTGTATCAAATTCAGGAGGCAACATATGAACCAGTCCTTTCCAGCGAAAGTGGGACTCTTAGCCCTCATGGCCCTGCTAAGCGTTCCCATATCCGCCCAAACCCAAGAAAAAACAAACCATCTCTTCTTTTGGCCAGAGAGGCTAGACCTAGCCCCTCTCCGCCAACACTCACCAGAATCAAACCCTTTGGGTAGACAGTATGAGTATGCAAAAGAATTCAAAACCGTCGACATCGCCAAACTCAAAGAAGAAATTAAGGCATTGATGACCACAAGCCAGGAGTGGTGGCCGTCTGATTATGGACACTATGGGCCTTTTTTCATTCGTATGGCTTGGCACAGTGCTGGAACCTATCGAACCTTAGATGGTCGTGGCGGAGCGGGTGGTGGCCAACAACGATTTGAACCACTCAACAGTTGGCCGGACAATGCAAACTTGGACAAGGCACGAAGGCTTTTATGGCCTATCAAAAAGAAATACGGAAAAAAAGTTTCTTGGGCAGATTTGATGGTATTAACAGGAAACGTGGCTTTGGAATCCATGGGATTTAAAACCTATGGATTTGCCGGAGGTAGGACCGATGATTGGGAAGCAGACATCGTGTATTGGGGACCAGAAAAGAAGTTCCTTGCCGACGAACGATACAAAGGCGATCGAAAGTTAGACAATCCATTAGCCGCCGTACAGATGGGTCTTATCTATGTAAATCCCGAAGGGCCAAACGGCAACCCTGATCCACTTCTTGCTGCAAAAGATATTAGAGAAACATTCGGTAGAATGGCAATGAACGATGAAGAGACTGTTGCTTTGATTGCCGGAGGACATACATTTGGTAAGGCTCACGGAAAGGCGGATCCTTCTAAACATGTAGGTGCTGAACCCGCTGCGGCTGGTATCGAAGAACAAGGCTTTGGCTGGAAAAACAGCTATAAAAAAGGAAACGCAGAAGATACCATAACCAGTGGTTTAGAAGGCGCATGGACCGCAAATCCAACAAAATGGACTACTCAATATCTGAACAATTTGTTCGGTTTTGAATGGGTGCAGACAAAAAGTCCTGCCGGTGCAATCCAATGGATTCCAAAAGATGGGGCAGCATCAAACATGGTACCTGATGCGCATGACAAAACACTTCGACATGCTCCTATCATGTTTACAACCGACTTGGCATTAAAATTTGATCCAAGTTACCAAGTAATCGCAAAACGATTCAAAGACAACCCCAAAGAGTTCGAACTGGCCTTTGCCAAAGCTTGGTTCAAATTGACTCATAGAGATATGGGACCACTTTCAAAATATATTTGGGAAAAAGAGCCGAAAGAAACTTTAATCTGGCAGGATCCAATTCCAAGCGTAGACCACAAACTCATCGGTGAAAAAGAAATCAAATCCTTGAAAGGAAAGATTTTAGGATCAGGCCTTACAATCCCTGAATTAGTGAGAACTGCTTGGGCAGCGGCGGCTTCCTTCCGAAGCACTGATATGCGTGGTGGTGCAAATGGTGGAAGGTTAAGACTTTCTCCACAGAGAGAGTGGACTGTAAACAATCCTGATGAATTGAAAAAGGTCTTAAAAGAACTTACTGAGATCCAGAGAGAGTTCAATGAGAGCGGAAAAAAAGTTTCATTGGCCGACGTGATTGTATTAGGTGGAGTTGCTGCCGTAGAAGAAGCCGCAAAAAAGGCTGGAGTAAAGGTAAGTGTTCCATTTACACCAGGACGTATGGATGCTTCACAAGAAAGTACTGATGTAAAATCATTTGCCGTTCTTGAACCAAAGGCAGATGCCTTCCGAAACTACTATGGAGATGGCAACTACCTATCACCCACAGAAGCACTTGTTGATCGAGCCAACATGTTGAGCTTAACAGTTCCCGAGATGACTGTGCTTGTAGGTGGCTTAAGAGCCTTAAATGCAAACTCTGCTAACTCAAAACACGGCGTTCTAACCCAAAGGCCGGGCGTCTTGAGCAATGATTTTTTTGTAAATCTTTTGGATATGTCCACAAAATGGCAGAAGTCTAGCGACAATGCCGCTGTATATGAAGGTATTGATCGAAAAACAGGTGCTAAAAAATGGTCAGCTACCTCTGTTGACTTGATTTTCGGTTCGCACTCCGAATTGAGATCCGTTGCTGAAGTATATGCTTCCGATGATGCAAAAGAAAAGTTTGTAAAAGACTTTGTCAATGCATGGAACAAAGTGATGATGTTAGATCGTTTTGATATCAAAAAGTAAGAAAAGATGAAACGAACTAACAGAAAAAGTTTTTTAAGAACAAGCCTCCTCTTAGGAGGAGGTTTGTTTTTCACAGGGAAAATCCTCTCTGAAATAAAAGAGAAGGCAGAGAATCCTGATACAATTCTAGACGAAAATGACCCAACACCGAACGCACTTGGGTTTCACCACGATGCATCCAAAACAGATTTTAGTTTGTATCCGGAAAGAAGGGCAAAGACACAAAAGGACAATATATGCAAGAATTGCCAACAATACCAAAGGGTAGATGAGCGATGGGGACGCTGTTCAATTATGGGAGCCAATCTAGTCTCCCAGTCTGGATGGTGTTCTGCCTTTACCAAAAAAATGTAATCAGGTGTCTGGATTTGTTTTATGGCCCAATGGCTAGGGAATATTCTATTTCACTTAACAAATCATTGGTGGAGAATTATTTAAAATTTTTGCGTATACCCTATCCCGATCCAAAACAAATGTCTTGGGATAGTTTGGTTCTGGTAAGAATCTTTTGCCAAGATTTTGAGTGGTTCTGCTAAACCACTTTGTTGGATCGCCATATACACTAGTTCATTTTGCAAACCATAAAGCTTTGATGGATCTGCTATACGACCATCCCTTTCACTAAGATTTGAAAAAGCAAAGTTATTTTGAGAGTTTTGGAAGTATGTTCTGTTGTTGTCATACAAATCAATGTCTGGACGGTATACATGGTTCAATGAGACAAAAAAATCCTGCCATATAAACTTCCAGTTGGTTGTTAGATCATTAAATCCTGATTTTTTGGAAGTGTTATTGTTCAACCACTGGTATCCCAAACTGCTCATCCATTCTAAAGATATGGGTTTGTCAGAAAAGAATGTGTGAGACAATGAAAAGGATGAGTATTGATTTCCATAGCCACCACCTACATCATAGGATGTTTGTGTAAAGGTTTGGATGGTTGGTTTTAAAGATTCACGAAGCCAGGGCAACTCCCACCAAATAAAAAATTCATTCCAGGTATATTTATTGGATCTATCATTTTTATAATACCACCAAGTTCCCACTGTGAAACTTCCAAACCTACCCGCCTCCATTTCATAGGCAAAGGTTGTAAACAACCCGTCAGATCTTTGCATCCCATTTTTTTCTGCGTAAGGTTTAACTCGGCTTGGATC
Source organism: Leptospira ryugenii (assembly GCF_003114855.1). NCBI lineage: Bacteria > Pseudomonadati > Spirochaetota > Leptospiria > Leptospirales > Leptospiraceae > Leptospira > Leptospira ryugenii. The sequence goes on from NZ_BFBB01000004.1 coordinate 212,958, forward strand.
AAGTGCACATGGATTTAAAAAAGCATTGTCAGGCAAAGCTTTATTGCATTTGTCCGTATATACATTGTTTGCTGGATCATAAAAGACAGAACTCCCCTGTGCATCTGGGCTAAAGTTTCCATTGGTCCATCGATCCTGCCATTGGTTTAGCTGCACAGGGAGTGCTCCTGGATAGGATTGTATTCGTTGGTCAGAATCTCGATCTGACCTACCTTTTAAGGCAATGTTTCCCTCGAGTTCAAAATAAAACCCATTTGTATGGGCCACCCTTGCAACGGGTACATAGGTATACGCTTGGGCAAAACTAGAATAGGGTGTATTGTTTCTTCGTGCAAGATAGTCGCCAGTAAAGCTCTGTCCTCTCCAAATAAAATCATTCACCACCTCATGGGTAACTTCTATACTGATAGTCTCCTCTTCTTTCTCTGCCTCTTCGGAAGAATTGATTTGGGTATCTTTTGCCTGTTTTGTGGTAATTTTCTTTGAATCTGGTTGTACCGCAGTTGGATTTTGTTTCGGTTCTGAAAATAGGCTTACGGAAAAGAAAAAAAGGAAAACTACGGTACGGAAGAAGATCATGATTTCGTTTTGCGTTTCTCCTTTAAGTAATGCAAAGCACCAGTGGACCAAAGAGCCCATAGAATCAAAACAGGTTGGAAAAACAAACGTATCAATCGTTTTTCATCAGTGTCCAAACCAAAGGCGCTGATGCCATTTGTATACTGAGAGATATTGCCAGGAAAGATCGCTACAAAGAATAATGCCAATAAAATTCCCACCTTAATTTGTTGTTTCACCCAAAAGAGCATAGACAGGCCAAGTGCGATTTCCACAAGTCCTGAGGATACTACCACAAAATCCATAAATGTTGGATCCGAAGGTAGCCACCTTGGTACCTGAGCTAAAAACTCCTGCCTTTGAAACGTTAGGTGGCCAATGCCTGCCAATGTCATAAAAGCACCTAATAGAATACGTAATGTTTTTTGAAAAATATTAGTTTCCATACTTTCTCCTATCTTCTTAGACAGAATGCATTGTCCTTACATGTAAGTTTTGTATTGAAGAGTATGTAAAATTTATCTAAAAATTCCCTTTCATAATTTGATTTGAAGAATAATGGAGTTTTACATTGACAAAACAAAAACATTTGCAATCGAAGAGTGAGAGTGCAATCTGTTCTAAATTACCTTTAAATACCCATCATTTAACAGATCTTAAATTCTTTTATTTCATGCCAGCAAGCAACTGATCTAATTTCTGGTAGCTCATTTCCATTCCATCCGACATGCCTGAATCTAAGGCAGTCTTTCTGATATCCGCATTCGGATAACGGCAAACCAATTTCATAAGTGTACGATCGGCATCTTTTGTGAAGCTGAGCCAATTCCAAGAAGCTAGTGATTCATCGATTGCATTCTGATTGATTTGATCAGGATCAGGAAGAAAGATTTCCGTATTTACGATTTTAAACGGTGTCTCTAACTCTTTAAAAAAACCCATCATCCCAAACCTACCATTTTGCGGGTGCGACCAGATATAGAGATAGGTGCCGCCCACACGAAGATCCACCTTGCAACGTTCAAAGACCCAGGCAGGCGGGCCTGTAAGCCACTTTTGGATGAGTTTTGCTTCTGTATGGCAAGAAAAAAGTGCATCTGGACTTGCACGGAAATGCCGTTGGAACTCAATTTCTGTCTGTCCTTTCACAGAACTTTGTAATCTTTCAATGAATGCCTTGGCCATCCTTACATCCCTTTGCTACCATTTTCAAAATGGAAACAGTGCATTGGACTCTTTAGAAGATAAGAATGACAAGCAGTTTATTTTTTCAATAGGATGGTAGAAACGGCGAGTAGATCGGAGATAAGCTTGGGATCATCTGTCAGGCGATAGCATTGTAAGACACCTTCGTATACCATAAAAATCTGGCGCGCCAATACATTTGTGTTTTTGTCTTTTGGAACAAGGCCTTGTGTCTGTGCTTGCTTCAAATATGTGTCTAAAGAAGAGACTGTTTTATTAACAATCGATTCGATCTCTTCTTTGATCACATTTTCTGATCTCGAAATTTGGGCGCGGAAGTTTGCCATACCACAGCCATACAATTTCTTTTGCCTTGCTTCTCTTTGGATCACTTTGGTCCAAGCAGAGATAAAATCGATAGGATCAGGGTATTTTTTCATCAATACCTTTAGTAGATCTAGATTTTCTTCCGAGTAGAGTTTTAATACCTCCCTACCCAACTCTTCTTTTGATGGGAAGTGTTGGTACAGACTTGCCTTTACCGTGTTGGCCTCTGCAACGATTTGGTTTAAGCCCGTTTCAGCATATCCATTTTCCAGGAAAAGGCGCCTACTTGTCTCGAGAAGTCTGAAACGAGTCCCTTTTTTTTCCATATCTCATTCTCCAGGAAATTCCAAAGGAAAAAAATCACAAGAAATATACATACCAGTCAGTATGTTTTTTTCTTGCAAAATTATACATACCAGTCGGTATGTATTTATGAGTGAAGAATTTATCGATATCCATAATAAAGCTATTACGGTGACAGATGCCATGTCTACAAGGCACAGTATCAGGCAATTCTTAGATAAACCTGTTCCCAAAGAAGTCCTGGACCGTATTTTTTCAACGGCACTCCGTGCACCTAGTTGGAAAAATTCCCAACCCTGGAAGTTACACATCGTACAAGGACAAAAGAAAATCGAATTGGCAAAAGAAATGAGTGAACATGCAATGCAGTCTAGTCCACAACCAGAAACTGCTTGGCCAGAAGGCTATCCAAGTGATGCCAAAAAACGCATGTTTGATTTGGGGATGCGAGTTTATGGAGTTGCGGGCATTGACCGTAAGGACAAAGAGGCTCGAGACCAATTTACGCTCCGTAATTTTCAGTTCTTTGACGCGCCTGTAGCTGTTTTTTTAAGCACGAGGTTTGAACTTAGTTTTTTTGTGGGGATTGATATAGGTTGCTTAGTTCAGTCTGTACTCCTATTAGCAAGAGAAGAAGGCTTAGGTTCCTGTGCACAAGCTGCACTAGGTGCTTTTCCTCAAGTCGTAAAAAAGAGTTTATCTTTACCTGAGGAAGAAAAAGTCATCTTGGGTTTTAGTCTTGGTTATCCGAAGCCCGATTCTGATTTGAATCGCTTCCATACACCGAGGGAAGGAAAAGACAGTCTCATCCAGTACTATTCCTGAGACTTAAATTCATTCCACATAAAAAGAAACGATAGGAAATGCTTGCAATTCATTCGGTGGCCTTGTACACTTTTCTTGTCTATGGCTTTCTCTCGAAGGATCAGTCTAACAGTGTTTCTGCTTCTTTTTATGGGGAATTTTTTGTACCAGCGTGTTGTAGACAATGAAATCAACTGTGGCCTGTTAGGTAGCCCAGAGAGTACTTGTCCTTATGCATTTTTAGACCATAGTCTTGGGCATTCCGACCATGGATTGGAAGAGGATGGCGATCATGAAGACCATGTTTGTTTTTCCTGCCCTTGCAATGCTATTGCCTTTTTTCAAATAAGTTTGCATTTATCCCAAGTATTTGTTCACATCCAAACCGTCTATGTTGTCACCCACGAACAGTTAGAGCCACTCTCTCTACGTCTCTCATCTCTCTTCCGTCCCCCAAAAACCTCGATCCTTTTCTCTTAGATTTATCTTTCATCAAATCGAGGTTTCTATGGGTAGTTTTTTACCTAAATATTTGTTTTATTACAAACAATGTATTTTATTTTATATAATCTTATTTACTTCAGCCTTATTTGCTGAAGAGAATATTCGTACACGCTGTTCGGAAGAAAAACAGCTAACTTCACTTAGCAAATGTTTGGTTCAGGAACTTCCAGAATTTAAAATGGAAGAATTAAAACTTGGCGAGATGCGAGGGAGAAAAAAAATAGCATCCTATTTATTTCCTCAAAACCCTTTGTTTAACCAATATCTTGCACAAAGACAAGGAAACTCCACATCTCTAATAGGCAATGCTCCTACATCCGCTCAAAATTTCCAGGTGATGGTAAGCCAAGAAATTTACACAAACGGAAAACGAGAAATTGCGATGCAGATTGCAGATGAAGAATTCCAATCGCAAGTGCTTAGATTGGAAACCACGCGTAGATTGTATGAATTTGAAGTATTAAAAAAGTTATATCGATTTCGGACGATCCATGAGGAAGAAAGAAATTTGTTTGAGACACTATCGCTTACACAAGATATCAAAAAAATTGCCAAAGCAAGGATCAAAGAAGGCCTGTCGCCGGGGATTGACGAAGCGCTCACAGAAGCCGAAGAAATCCGAGTCTATCGATTATGGGCACAAAGCAAACGTTTGTTGGAATCCACTAAATCAGAGCTTGAACTTTTACTAAAACTAGACCTTACCAGGGATTGGATACACCAAAAAGATTGGATTCTGCAAAATGAAACTTTCGCCAACAAATCTGAGTTGGTGCAAATGGCAATCATGCTGCGACCGGAATTAAAGTTAACGGAAAACGAGATTCAAATTGCAAATTTAGAATGGAACCGAACCAAGAAAGAGAAAATTCCGAATGTAAGTTTGGGAGCATTTGCTCAAAATGATGGCTTCAATGAACGTGTGATTGGTGGTCTGGTCAGTTTTCCCATTCTAGTTTGGAGAGATTTTGAAGGAGAACTGTTGGTAACAAAGACAAAAGTTCAGGTATCAAAAGAAAAATACCAATTAACGGAGAGAAGTATCAAACAAGAGGTTCTCCAGGCAGTGGCAAACTATAGCATTTTAAATGAAGAGATCAAACTCTACGAATCTGAAAAAATGATCCGAGCAGAAAATGACATCAAAAATCTACAAGAAGCAGTTCGATTTGGTAGAGTCAGGCTTTTAGAGGCTATTCAACAACAAAGAATATTACTGCAAACAAAACTCTTGTATCTGAATGCAAAGCTCGAATGGGAATTGGCAACAATCGAGCTTACTAGAGTTTTAGGACTTCCAATCGAACAATTGGAGGCAAAAAAATGAGAACCAAATACATTGCTCTACTTATACTTTCTGCATTAGGTTTTGGATTTTATTTATGGAAGAGAGGCAAAGAAAAACCTCAAGCCCGAGAGATCCATACCTCGAATCAGATTCTAGAGATTACGGACGAACAAAGGAAAGGACTTTTGATTGAAACCCAAATTGTCCGAGAAACAGAAATCATTTCAAAACTTGAACTCTTGGGAGAAACCGAAGCGGTCCCCGATCAAAAGATGGATGTGATCGCTCGTATCCCAGGGCGCATTCTAAAAGTATACTTCGTGGAAGGCGATAAAGTTCAAAAAGGAGCCAAACTTGTTTCGATTGATTCTCCTGAATTGGCAAAACTTCGGTCAAACTACCAAATTTCAAAATCAAAATGGAAAGCTGCCGAAGAAAATTTAAATCGAATACAACGTTTAGTCCAAATGAATTTAGCCGCCAAACAAGAGCTAATAGATGCTGAAGCTTCTTTCAAAGTGGTGGATGCCGAAAAGAGAGCATCAGAAGAATATTTGAGAGCAAATGGTCTGGCACTCGACCAGTCATATTCAGGAATTTATACAATCTTTGCTCCCATCTCTGGGAAGGCACTAACTAGAAATGCAATCCCTGGATCATTGGTAACCTCTGACCAAGTTTTTACAAGTATCGCAAATTTAGACACACTTTGGTTCCAAGCCAAGATCTTTGAAGGGGATTTGCAATTTTTAACTGAAGGAGCAAATGCTGAGATCTTTTTAAATTCCTATCCAGAGGATATCTTTACAGCTAAACTTGATCATATTGGGGAACAGGTTGATGCACAATCACGGACCGTTCATGCTCGTCTCATTTTTAAAAACCATAATCAGAAAGCAAAAATTGGATTATTTGGGAAAGCTCTGATCCAAAGGCAGAAAAAAAGAGGCATCGTCATTCCCAAGGCTTCCATCCAGTCTTATCAAAATAAAACTTTTGTTTTGCTTGAAACAGAGCCTAACAAATTTCTTTGGAGAGCTGTAACAAAAGGGATAGAAACGGCTGAGGAAGTAGAGATTACAGATGGGCTAAGAGAAGGCGAAACCATTGTAAGCAAAGGCTCCTTTGCACTCAAAGCAATGTTGTTTAAGTCAACATTTGGAGGGGAGTGAATGGAATTGCTCACACACATTGTAAGATTTTCCTTACATCACCGGTTCCTGACGATACTCTCTACTCTATTGGTTTCAGGTTTTGGATTGTATGCAACCTACCACTTAAAAGTAGATGCTGTTCCCGATATCACAAATGTCCAAGTGCAAATTGTAACTACTGCACCCTCACTTTCCACTTTAGAAATTGAGCAATACATTAGTTTGCCTGTCGAAAGAGCAATTACTGGGGTTCCTAATTTAGAAATTGTTCGCTCTGTTTCTCGTTATGGCTTTTCATTAGTGACTGCCATTTTTAAAGAAGGAACTCCTATTATGTTAGCAAGGCAGTTGGTAAGCGAACGACTCACGGAAGCAGGAGAAAATATTCCATCCAAATATGGGAAACCGATGATTGGACCTATGAGTACTGGTCTCGGTGAAGTATTTCAGTTTACCTTGGAAAGTGATTCACATTCGGCGATGGAATTGACTACCTATCTTAACTGGAATATCAATCCACAACTCAAAACAGTACCCGGTATCGTAGAAGTAAATACATTTGGCGGTGCAACAAAACAATACCAGGTGCTAGTAGATTTACATAAAGCAGCAGCATTGGGTGTTCCGCTTGCAAAGATTGTAGAGGCTGTGCAATCCAACAATCTATCAACAGGTTCTGGTTATATTGAAACTTTCGGTGAACAGTTGATAGTGGGAACAGATGGGTTCTTAAAGTCCATAGATGATTTCAAAAAAATAGAAGTAGGAACATCTGCTGATGGATTTCCCATCTATCTAGAAAACCTGGGTACTATTCAGGAAGGAACCAGACTCCGTAAAGGAGCTGCAACCTCAATGGGTAAAAGTGAAGTAACAGGAGCAGTCACCTTAATGATATTAGGTGGAAATTCTCTTGAAGTCACAAATGCAGTAAAAGAAAAAATCAAGGAGATTGAACCCACCCTTCCCAAAGGAATGAGAATTATTCCCTACTATGATCGTTCTATCATGGTAAAAAATACTCTCAAAACAATACTTTGGAATTTATCGGAGGGTGCAATTCTTGTCATTGTCATTCTCTTCTTAATGATTGGGGACTTTCGATCTGGTCTCGTAATAGCGGCGATGATTCCTCTCTCTATGTTGTTTGCACTTACCTTGATGTTTTGGCGTGATTTGCCTGCAAATCTAATGTCGATGGGAGCGATTGATTTTGGACTGATAGTCGATGGTGCTGTTATTTTGATAGAAAATGCTCATAGACACCTAAGCTTTATGAAAACAAAGCTAAAAAGAAATCTAACAGATGAGGAACAAAAAGAGACCATACTGAAAGCAACGATAGAAGTCCGGAAAGCGACTATCTTTGGCGAAATCATCATTGCCATAGTGTATGTTCCAATCTTAACCCTTTCTGGCACAGAAGGAAAAATGTTCATCCCAATGGCAATTACTGTATTACTGGCATTAGCTGGTGCATTTCTATATACTCTTACAATAATCCCAGTCCTTGCTAGCCTCTTTTTAAGAGGGAATCATATAGCCGAACATGAAACCTACTTTTTTTCCAAAATCCAATCTTGGTATCTCCCAAAATTTAATTACTGTCTTGAGAATCCAAAGCAGATTATGTATGGCTCAGCTGGTGTTTTTATAATCTCTATCCTAATCTTTGCACAAATGGGTGGTGAATTTTTACCAAAACTAGATGAAGGCAACCTCCTAATCGAAGTGAGTCGGTATCCTTCCACCTCACTAAGCCAGTCATTAACTTCTTCCTTGAAAATAGAGAAAACGATTTTAGAGAATATACCTGAAGTGAATCGTATTGTGTCTAGGACCGGATCCCCTGAGCTTGCCATTGAACCTATGGGCGTCGAAAAAACTGATATATATTTGGATATGTTGGATAGATCCAAATGGACCATGCCCAAAGAACAGATTGAACGCAAAATATCTGATTTGATTTCTCAACATGCTCCCGAAGTAGCATTTGGTCTTTCTCAGCCTATAGAAATGCGTAATAACGAAATGATGGCAGGGATACGTGCTGATGTCGGTATTAAAATATATGGAGAGGATTTGAACGAGCTTAAAATCATTGCCGAATCAGTTTCCGAAGAAATTAAAAATATTTCCGGAGTTGATGACTTACGTATCGAACAAACCTTTGGTTTGGAATATTTAAGATTGAAACCCAATCGTGAAAAATTAGCACGTAACCACCAATCGATTATCGATTTCAATCAAACTGTGGAAGCTATCTCATCAGGTGTACCTGCGGGAATCGTATATGAAGGAATGAAACGATTCGAAATCGTTGTAAAAGCGAAAGATGTATTCCAATTGGACCAAGTTAAAAATCTTCCTTTTTATGTTGGAAAAAATAACTTTGCTCCTTTGCGCGAATTATCTGAGATTTTTATTGAAGATGGTCCTGTGCAAATTTTACATGAGAACCAGAGCCGATACGCCTTAGTTCAATTCAATATTAGAGGCAATGATTTAGTAAATACTGTTAAAATGGTTAAAGATACCATCGATTCAAAAAAACTCATTCCTTCTGGATATTTTTATCGATTAGGGGGAGAGTACGAAAAGTACATATCAGCAAGAAATCGCTTACTCATTGTTCTCCCGATCACATTGTGTTTAATCTTAATTATCCTTTATTTTGCATTCGGAGATTTGAGATCAGCATTGCTCATTTTCTTAAATGTTCCAATCGCTATTTCGGGAGGTATACTGGCTCTATTTCTTCGGGATCTAAATTTCAGTATTTCGGCAGGAATTGGCTTCATTGCATTATTTGGAATCGCTGTGCTCAATGGTTTGGTCCTAGTCACCTTTATCCGAAGCCTGGAAGGCCAAGGACTCGATCACCGAGAAGCGGTGAGACAAGGTTCTCTCAGTAGATTACGACCCGTGCTCACTACAGCTCTCCTTGCTTCGATTGGTTTTTTACCCATGGCTTTGAGCAGTTCTCCAGGAGCAGAAGTGCAAAGACCCCTTGCGAGTGTCGTCATTGGCGGACTGATCACAGCGAGTTGTCTAACTCTTTTTGTTTTGCCCGTAGTGTATTTGCGCTTAGGAAAAAAGGTGTGAGGACCTAAATTTACTTTTCAGTTTCTATTTTCTTATTTCACTATGTATTTCGAGGTAAAAAATGAAATCGATTGTACGATTGTTAATGTTAGTTGCTACATTTGCAGTGATCCAATGTGGGAAATCATCCCAATCTCCCGAGGAAAAGTTAGTGGAGATTTTACCAAAGTTTCAAAACGTTCTCTGCTCTAAGATGATGGAATGTTCAAAGGCAGAGATGGCACAAATCCCTGAGCAGTACAGAAGTATGATCCCTCCTTTTATGCAATCTCAAGAGAAATGTGTCGGATTCTTTAACCAGAAGTTTGAAGAAGGCAAAAAACAAAGACAAGAAGAGAAGAGAGAGATTACTATGGAAGAGGTCAATGCATTCGAATCTTGTATCAATGCCTTAGACAAAACAAATTGTAGTGCCTTTAAAGATGGAAAGCCAAGCATACCAGGTTGCGAAGCCCTAGAATCTTTAAAATAGATCTTTCCTTCTATTTCAGACTCTTTTCTCGATAAAAACATTTTTGAGAGAAAAGAGTGCAGCCAAAAATAGCAGACCCACACTTAAAATACGAAATGGCAATGTCCCATACTTGATGTAAAAAGTTTCGTTATTTTGTTTGCTCGGGAAAAAATCTATTGCCCGATACCCTCTTGTATTCCGAGCTAATCCCAAATCAATCTCTCTACCCCATGGGTCAAAAAGCACCGTAACACCCGATACTGCAGAACGAATCACAGGTATCCCTAGCTCAAGTGCCCTCAATTTTCCAGCTCCTGCATGTTGCAATGCCTCTCGTTCACTTTCAAACCAAGAATCATTGGTTAGGTTAACCATAAATTGGGATTTATGCCTAGCTACTCTCTCTCTCATTGCTTCTGAGTACAAAAGTTCGTAACAAATTGAGCCCGAAAATTTAAGCTCCATCCCTTTTTTGGATGAAAACCGAAATACTGGCATTCCGTTTCCTGGTTTGTGATGGCTTGCCTCTCCAAACCATCTCTGCACAAAGGGGAAAAGGTCAGCCAATGGAACATACTCTCCGAATGGTAATAAAATTTCTTTGTAAGCTCTCTCGGATTCAATTGCTCCATTCCCTAAAAAACTTATGGAATTCCTTGAACCTTGGTCCCAAACTAACTCTGAATAGATGACTCCTGCCGATGATTTCTTTCTCCAAACATTGACAATATCTAGAAAAGTTTGACTAAACATAGGATCATTATCGTCTCCTTTCTTTGTACCCAAAAAAGGAATGGAAGATTCGGGAAGTAGTATGAGATCAATTTGATTTCCAGAATTCTCGATAGATTCCATACCCAAATCAAAAACATTTTGAATGGTATGGCTCATAAAATCTCTATTTTCTCTATCGAGATCTTTCGCATAAGGTGTATTTGGTTGCAATAATAAAAGGGAAATCGATTTTTCGCCATCGATGGGCCGGAGTAGTAAAATAAAATTTAAAATAAGAAGCAAGACTAATGGAAGGATGTACAAATATCTCATCCAAGCTACTTTCTTCGGAAGCAAAAAGAGATAAATAGAGGAAATAGCAAATATTGTTAAAAAGGCCATCGCCTCTGTCCCAAAGAAAGCAGATTGCCTCCAAAGGATATGATTGCGAAATAGATCTGCCCAATATACGGGAAATACCATTGGAAACAAACTATCACTTAGCAAAAATAGAGAAGGAATACCAAAGAGAAAGAGAAACACTTCTGATAACCGCCCTTTCCGCAAGAAATGGACACCTATGGGTATAAATATAATTTTATAAAAAGAAAATAGACCATAGAGAATAAACAAAAGTAAACAATAAGGCAATGAAAAACCCGTTATATTTTGAATGGCATTCCAAATCCACGGGAATGCAAAGAGAGTCACACAAAGTGAGAAGGATAGGGAAAAAATAAGAATAAAATAAATTGTATGTTCTTTTGTTAGCCGATCTATTGAATAAATGAGAAGTAAAATGCTTAAGAAACCTGCACTGACAAATCCATATGGCTCTAGTGATAGAGCAAACAGAAGGGAGATGGGAAGTATATAAAAGAAAACCGGAAAACTATTGAGCTTTGTTAAGAGTTTTTTCATACTCCAATCGTCTTCCATATTCCTCGGCAAGTTCTTTACTACCCAAAGCTTGTGTGCGCATTTCCAAAAGTTTTTTGTCCCTCTCAGAAGCAGATAGATTCGGATTATTCTTTAGAAAGTTTGCTTCCTCTTTTTCTAATTTTGTTATCCTTTCTTCCTCTTCCTTCATATCCTTTAAGACTTTCTCGATCCTTTCATTCCCCTCTTTTCCAAAGTATCGAATGCGGATTTCTTTTTCTTTTGTATCTCTTTCTTGTGCAGATAATTTTGTTAACTCATTCCTTCGCAATTCCATTTCCGTTTCAAATTTATCATATTTTGGCTCACGTTCTGCTATTGCCTTATAGTATTGGCCAAATGTTTTTTTTCTGAACTCTTCGTAAGATTTTAATCTGTCCTCTGCTTTTAAATTTTTAGTTTCTTCAAGAAAATTCTTTCTATTATAACTAAACTCAGCGGTGGCCTCTTCCAGACCGAAAATGAGCTCCGCTTCTTCTTTAGAAAAAAACTTTCTTCTCATTTGTTTGATTGTATCGTACATTTCTTGGTTGGTATACGATTGTGAGGAAGTATCAATATTTGCCATAGCTTCTTCATACTTTAAATAGTTTGTGAGCATTTGTATGAGTTTCTTAGCTTCTTCTGCCGAGTATTGATTTTGCAAAAAGGCTTTGATGTATTCATGGCATTGCTCGCGAGTCGATCCTTCTGGACATTGTCGCCGCAAATTCCACAATTCAAAAATTAAATTGAGTTCGCCTGACTTTGCTTTGCTGATGATTTCTTCGTAACTTAAAAAGCCACCCTCGCCAGTAAATATAGACTTTGCAGATTCCAAATAGAAAGGATCCACAAAAAAACCATCCTCTTGGTTTTGGAAATAAGAGATGGCCTTTTCATTTGGATTTTCTTCTGATTCTGACTCTTGCCTAGAAGGATTCATATAAGATACACCAAGTAAGATGACTAGTATGGAGACAAAAGCAATCGTGATCAGAATGAGTGAGGATTTCTTCATAGAAATAGATTAAATCAAAATCTCCAAGGAGTGAACACTAAAAAAAAACCCAAGCACATCGGCCTGGGTTTTTTAATTCAATTGTATAGGGACCGAAACTATTGGTTCGCTTTGAGGTCGCGAGCAAGGTTTAGGTAAAAGCCATTGACATCAAACCACAACTGGCCAGAGCGCAAAGTGTTTGTTATCTGTAAGTGGTCAATCCCAGTTGTCAAAATTCCAAACGAAGGTCCACCTTTCCAAGTACCCCATCTTTGTGAGCTTAGAGGCACCAATCCATCATTTGTCAATCCTTGTCCTTGGAACAAACCACCGGCAGCACAAGCTGGGTGCAGGATGCCCATCAGTGGGTGCTGGATCAAATCAGGAATAGTGATCGAGGAGCCATAAGAAAAGTATTTTACCCCAGTACGATTGGGAGTGTAGGAGTTAAAGCTTGTAAGGCCTTCTTTTGTAAGTGAAGATAGAGCCGCCAAAGCATTTTGTTGGTTTGTACCACCATATACAACTTTCACTAAGGTTTCTACAATGGATGCGACAAAGGGCTGGATCCAACTAGGGAGCACCGTTTTTACGATATCTGCTATGGGAGATCCATAGTGAGGTGTATTGAGAGTGGTTAACGTTGCGACACGCGAAGACAAACCTAGATTAGACACCGCATAACGGCTATCCAATCCACCTTGAGAGTGTCCCACGATATGCACTTTGCCAGTGTAGTTGTTAGCCGCCAAATAAGTTAACATGGCAGTTTTCAACTCTTGGGCTCTCACTTCATTTGAGTTCGCTGCAGTCTTTGCAGGAGCATAAACGGTAGCACCTTGGCTTCTGAGATAGTCATCTACACCACCCCAATAGTTTACAATGCTGATGATTCCGTTGGAGTTTTCACCCCAGCCAAATAAGCCGTGGGAGAGGATAATGGGGTATGTGCCTGCCAATGGTTTGGAGGAGGATGTGGATCCTGCCCAAACAGGGCTTACCATAAAAATTGCTAAAATTAAATACGAAAGACTTTTTCTCACCATATGTTTTTCACCTTTGTCGAAAGTATGTCTAAATACACATGATTCTGAACGAGTGTCAAACTTTTTTTTGGATTTTGTAGGGAAAAACCTGTTATTGGCTGATTAGGCCCCCAGGCCTAGGTCTAGAGCCATCATCAGCACAAAACCAAAAAGAGCACCGAGAGTGCTCATTTCCGTTTCTTGGCCCGTATGCGATTCTGGAATCAACTCTTCGATAACGACAAAGATCATGGCTCCTGCAGCAAAACAGAGTGCAAAGGGAAGTACATTTGCCATGGAGAAGACCAAAGCCGCGCCCAAAAGACCACCCAAAGGCTCTACAAAACCAGACAACTGCCCATACCAAAAACTTCTGCGTACGGAAAAACCCTCCCGTAGGAGGGGGATGGAAACTGCGGCACCTTCGGGGATGTTTTGGATTCCAATCCCGAAGGCAACCACAAGGGCAGAAGCCAGAGCCTGTGCTGTGAAATTATCACCTAATGCACCGAATGCGACTCCTACAGCCAGACCTTCGGGGATGTTATGTAGGGTAATGGCAATGACAAGTAGTATGCTTCTCTGGAAGGAAGAACGACCTCCCTCTTGTCGATTAGATTCCAATCCTACATGCAAATGGGGTAAAAACTTATGGATCAGATATAGCACCAAACCGCCGGATAGAAAGGATAGGCTCGCATAGAACCAAGCATGGTTTGTCTTGGTTTCCCATAACTCAAGCGCGGGCAATAGTAAGGACCAGAAGCTTGCTGCAATCATAATCCCAGATGAAAAGCCCAACATGGAATTGAACAATGGCCTGGGCACAGAGCGGAAAAAAAAGACAAAGGATGCACCCAAGGCCGTACACAACCATGTAAAGCAAGTGGCCAGAAGTGCTAATAAGACGGGGTGCACGGAAAGGAGTGATTCCATTCTGAGAATTTTACCTTGACGTCTCGTCAGATGCAAGTAGGATTCGCATGCAAATCCAAGGATAGCTAAACTCTATGCATTCATTAAAGTCTGATTCCGTACGTTTCAGTATACTCTGCTTTCTCTTCATCGGATTACTTTATTTTCTAATCCCACAAGACGACCAAACTAAAGCTTCAATCTCGAGTTTTCGACCATTCATAACAACTGTCATCCTCATGATCATTTGGTCACATTTCTCATTTCAGTATCTTTATCTTCTTAGGAAAACCAAGAATGTCGAGATTACTGCTCTATTACATACTTTTCTCGACCACCAATCTCAAATCCAAGCACTAGACCGATCTCAAGCTATTATTTCATTCGATATGCAGGGAAATATATTAAGCGCTAATCGAAACTTTTTGCACTTAATGGGCTATCAAAACGAGGAGATCATTGGAAAACACCATAAAATCTTTGTGGATCCTGCCTACGCTCTATCGGAAGAGTACGATATGTTCTGGAACATCCTTCGATCTGGAAATTTCCATCAATCCGAATTCAAGAGAATCGGGAAATCCGGGAAAGTTGTATGGATCCAAGCCACCTACAACCCTATCTTTGATTTAAAAGGGAATTTAACGAAGGTAATCAAATTTGCGAGCGACATTACCGAACAAAAGAAACTTAGTGAGGAGGCAAAAGAGCTTACAAATGAATTGCTACATTCATTGCAAGGATTAGAGAAAGGTAATCTAAAAACAGCGATCAATGGAAATTTTTCTGGTGGTTTTTTAGAAATCAAAAACTCCTTTAACAATACTCTGACAAATCTCGCGACCGTGATATCCGACGTGAAAAGAAACGTGGAAACGGTACTTCTTGCAAGTCAAAAACTGGAAGATACTTCGCAATTTCTAAGCCATTCAGCAACCGACCAAGCTGCGACAGTTGAAGAGACGGAAGCTGCCATCGTTCAAATCATTAAAAATATTTCAGAGTCTGCAGCTTCCGCTGAAAAAACAGATTTGATTGCCAAAAAATCAACCGAAGAGGCTAAAATTGGTGAACGTTCCGTACAAGAAGCTGTTCAAGCTATGAATGCAATCTCAGGAAAGATCGGTGTCATTAAGGAGATTGCTGCTCAAACAAGCCTACTCTCTCTCAATGCTTCCATTGAAGCGGCTCGCGCTGGAGAGAATGGGAAAGGTTTTGCCGTTGTAGCCACAGAAGTTGGTAAACTAGCAGAAAAAAGCAACGTTTCTTCTGGTGAGATCAGCCAACTATCAGCAAGCAGTTTAGAAATTGCAAATAGAGCTGGTCAAATCATCTCGGATATCATCCCCGCCATTAGTCAAACCTCGGAACTCGTTCGCACTATGTCGATTTCAAATAAAGAGCAGGCAGAGTCAGTAGCTCAAATCGGGCAAGCAATGAAAGAATTGGATTCCGTCACACAGCAGTTTGCTGCATCCTCGGAGGAATTGGCAGTCACGGCAGAGTCTCTCTCTTTACAGGCTAAGTCTCTAAACCATACGATAGACTTTTTTCACTGGTAGATCTTAAAATCGTTCAATGCGGTCTACCAATGACCAGATCTCTTCTTCTTTGAGGCTGCCTTGGAAGGCAGGCATCGCTTTGTTTTTTCCTGTACTAATTGTACGGTAAATCCCTTCGCGCATTTTATCTCCACCAAAGAAGAAACCCATTTTCATTCCAAAGGTACCAAAATTTCGAGGTTTTGGATTGAGACTGGCATCAGACTTACCATCTACGCCATGGCATGCCGAACACTGCTTTTCCCAAATTAGATCTGCTTTCTTTCGGACAAGCTCGGTTTCTTCTGGGGACGCCATTTTTTTTTGGGAAATCGGAAGGGCACAAGAAAAGAGGAGAACAGGTAACAGACGGTACAACATCAATGATTTAGACAGCCTGGTGATCTCCTCATCTTATAATTTTTTATGGATCAACACGAAAGCTAGGGCAAATTAAGGTATAAGGAGATTTTTTGCCATTGCTTGTTTGGAACATTCCTTTATGAACCAAGCGATACTCACCTGACTCTCTATCTCCGATCGTCCAAGAAAGATCCATACTACCCAGGGATTTCCAAGGTAAGCGGGAGGTCTGGTATTCTATTTTTGTATCAATGGCCGCTTCCGTTTTGATGGGTAACCAGGCAGAATGCAGCCGCTTTTCAATGATAAAGTACTCTTTGACCATCGGATAACCCACGTTTGGGTTTGCCGCTTCCACTCGGCATCGCACCTCTTCCCCTATTTTGTATATTGGTTTGGGAAAGATAAGGATTTCTTTTGGTTCGGTGCTCGTTTCATTTGTGAAAGGTATTTCTTTCGAACGCACTCTTTCTGAGAGATCCAAAGGGAAAGGATGATTGCCAATAGTTTCGGAAACCTCGAATCCTTCTCGCATGTGACTTGCCATCCTATGAAACTCTTGGCGGAGAGCATTCAAACTCTGCTTGCCATGCAATGTATGCCCACCTTCGTAATGTTGTTCTGAATATTCTTCAGGTGTTGTAATGTAGCCAGAAAAATCGTTGGAAAGACCAGAAATCACAACTTCTAAAGATTCATTGGGAAATTGACTTCTGACCTGCTTTTTCAAACGCCTTGCTGACATCGTCGTGACTTCATGGGGCAGGACCATGATCAGCAGATCACCGATTCTCACCATACCGTAGGGAAGGATCTGTGGTAAGCTTGGGATGGGTTTGGTCTCACCCATTGGAAATAGAACGGCTTTTGGCTTTTGGCAATTTCTAAGTTCCTCAGAAGGTGACTGTAACATGAATTTTGCGATCCAATCAATATAGAACCGACGATGTTTATCTGTCATACCTTCATGGAAAAGCCAATGCCCACCACCCTCTTCCGTAGAGCCAGCGGCGAATGCATATCCGTAGGCACTTGGGCAGGTACTCTCTTCTTTTCCTGTTCTAGAAAATTCTGCGCTCACTTTATATTGGCTCATATCGATAAATGTATGCGCGAAAGCCATGCCTCCCTTCAACTCTCTCGTGGGGCCTTTCCATATCTCCTGGCTGGCTAGGAACTGCCGCTTTCCTATTAGAAAGCTACTCTCATACATCTCCTTTCCTGGACCCGTATTATTGAGATTTAGGTTAGGAGAGACATCTCCTTCATTCGCTTGGGCGAATATCGCAACAAAGGATGGGTGTCCCTCGTTTAATGCTTGTTCCTCTGATAGTAATGCTGCAACTCCTTTATTGTCTGAGGAAATAAGTCGATTGTCAAAGGTAATATTTGTTGGGTGCACTCCGTACCAATTCACGTGGCCTAATTTTTTGCCCTGAGCCACAAAATTGAGCTGAGTCATTTCCCTTTCAATGGTATCTGAATACAATTGTCTTTCTTCTTGGGGATTGGCATTGTAAGCATCCAAACTTCGGTTGATGCCTGCATCTTTCACCATCGCTTTACCAAGATAAACTGTGGAAGGAATTCTTTTATGGTAGGCGTCTCGGATGGCCGAAAAGATTCCATCACATAACAAGGAAAATACTTGTGAATAGTAATTTGTGGAATAAAAAGATACTTCTGAATACTGAAAGAATCCCGCCGGCCCACTGTGAGTATGAGAAGCATTGAGGACTACATTTCCCAAATGAAACTTCGGATCTACTTCCTTTTGCAATCGCTTCACAACCTCTCTTTGGACTTCAAAGGGAATGCCACCCACCTCAGCGGTTACATAAGCCAAGAGTTTCCCCGTCTTCCGCTCTTCCATGACAAGAGAGCGTGCAAACTGTCTCGTTTGTATGCCGACCCCAGTTTGGTCTTCGCGGGCATAGCCCCAAAACATCAGCCCAAACGGAGGACCTGTGATATCCTTTTTGGAAAGTCCAACCGAATAGACAGCTTCCTCCGCGTAAAGCCCCTTCAGAGAAAAAAGGACAAGGACAAGGGTAAAAATGGATTTCATGCACACAAGAAATCAAAAAGATGGGGAAATGTCAAACCAAACATCTGTCGACTATTTTCGGCTAAAACGAGAGGACTGGAAAAATGGTTTGCGCAGAAAAAAAAGAAGGCTTTCGTAGCTGTCATTAGATGCCTACCCTGAAACACAAACAGAACCGGTTCATCAGCTATATCTGCTTGGTCGCAAGCATACTTGCTTCCTTAAATGCTATCGGCATGTTAAATTTCTACGGATATAGTTTCTTTTCCTACTTTGGCTTCATCATTGCAGCGATATTTATTCTTTGTTATGTAATCAATCAGAGAGGGTATCATCTCCTTGCCAAATCCATCGTACTATTGATTTTCAATTTTGCAGTTATAAACATTAGCAGCACACAAGGGGAAGGTTCAGGATCTGTTTTACTTTATTTCCCCTTGATGAGTTTGTACTTTTTGCTTTTAGAATGGAAAGAATTGCGTTGGATTTTCTTTTGGTGTCTCGTATCGGTTATTGGTTTTTTACTCTTAGAACTTTCAGATTATCAAATCTTAAAATTTGGGGACTTTGAAAAGCCAGAACCAAAATTAGTTTTTCTATTTAATCTTTGTTTAACGCTCCTTGGTCAGTTCATTGTCATGTTTGTTTTCATCAAGGTTACTGGAGAGCTGGAATCAAATATGCAAACAAAAACAGATGAATTGCGGCGCACTTTGCATCATCTAGTGGATGAAAAAGAAAAGGCTGAAAAAGCCGCTCAGTCACGCTCTTTATTCTTATCTTCCATGAGCCATGAAATGAGAACTCCTCTGCATTCGATACTTGGCTATACAAATTTAATTTTGGAAGAAGATGTAAGCCCCGAACAAAGAGAAATCCTAAGTTTGATCGAATTTTCATCACGCAATCTTTTGGTTCTCATCAATGACATTCTTGAATTCAATAAATTGGAAGCAGGGAAAATTTCCATCGACCATCTACCCTTTGATTTTCCTCTCTTACTCCAGAAAATTCATTCTTCGCTAAAACTTCAGGCAGATGAAAAGAATTTAGAATTTCATTTGGAATTGAGTGAAGCCATCCCCAGACAATTGAAAGGGGACCCGAGCAAACTCACTCAAATTCTTTTTAATCTACTATCCAACGCGATCAAGTTTACAGAGAAAGGTGTCATTTCATTTAAAATTGAGGTAAAAAAGCGATGGGAAAGTTTTATTTGTTTAGAGTTTAGCATCGCTGATACTGGTATAGGTATTCCGAAAGAACAACACGATCTGATCTTTGAACAATTTACGCAAGCAGATGCTAGCATATCACGAAAGTTTGGTGGGACTGGGCTTGGACTTTCTATCACAAAAAAAATACTAGATCTCTTCCAAAGCCAGATCCATTTGGAATCGGAACCAGGAAAAGGTTCCAAGTTTACGTTTCAATTAAACTTTCCTGTAGTCGATACCGAAACAAATCTTTGGGAAGAGGTCGAGACCAAGGAAGTTATACTCCCAAATATACAGAAACCGATTCTTGTCGTAGATGACAATGAAATGAATTTGCGTTTGGTTTCTCAATTTTTTAAAAAATGGAAGTTTCCCTTCTTAGTTGCAAAATCAGGAGAAAGTGCTTATGAAATAGCAAAAGCAGAAGATCTCTCTCTCATACTTATGGATTTACAAATGCCTGGCTGGGATGGATTTTACACGACCCAAAAGATAAAGGAAACAAAACCTGAAGTTCCAGTGCTTGCTCTCACTGCCGATGTAAATGAAGACGCCTTACAAAAAGTAAAGGACTCTGGCTTCTTAGATATCATCTACAAACCCTTCCAACCAAAAGAATTCCAAAACATCCTCTTGCAATACCTAACTAAGTAATGGCCCTCTGGATGACCTGTCTTTGGTTGAGCAATCCGCCAAACAGATCGGATCAAATCCCAAAAATTCCTAGGATTTGTTCGTATGGAAGGGAGGAAAAATAAATTTACTGAAGCCAAAGGATTTGTTTGGGAATCAATGTCCGAGAAAAGAATCTTTCTCTTAGAATGGTTTCCGTTTGCAAAGATTGATCGTACAGAGAGGCTGGACTCATGAGCATACGCTTACGGATCTTTCTTTCCATAGGTTCTGTGTTAATTGCCGGTTTCCTAATATCTACATCTATTCAAACATACCGTTTGATCAATGATCTCCAAACTGAAATCGACAGTAGTGCTAAACTAACTGCAGAAAGATGGAGTTACGAGGTTAAAGAACAATTTAATACTGCCATGGGACTCATACGTGGCTTTCGATTTTCTCTCTTTTTCACCTCACCTCCTCGAGAAAAAACAATCTTAGGCTTACAAGAAATCCTGAAACGAAATTCCGATCTATTTGGGATATGGCTATGCTATGAGCCAAATGCCTATGATGGAAAGGATGCGATCTATAAGAATACAACAGGACATGACCAAACAGGAAGATTCATTCCATATGTCCACCAATTGGGGGAAGGAAAGCTCAATCTGGAACCGCTCAAGGATTATGAAAATTTAGATGGAGCTGGTGAGTACTACCAGGCTACTAAAATTGCAAACCAAGCAAAAGTCGTAGGGCCTTATAGCTATGTCGCTGGCGAAACATCCAAACAAATGATCTCCCTAATCGTTCCTATTAACCCCAATAAAAAATTTATCGGTGCAGCAGGCATTGATTTGGACCTAGAAGAGCTCCAAAACAAAATCGGCGATAGCCGACCCTTCCGTGGAGAAGGATATATCGCACTTTTGTCCCCACAAGGAAAGTACGCTATGTACGGACAAGATGCTAGTAAATTAGGAACGAGCATCTCAGATCCAGAAATGATGAAAGTGTTTCTTGCAAATGCAAAAAAGGAAACACCCTTTACCTTTACCAGCGGAGACTTTTCCCATTACTTTTCTCCGTTTAGAATCGGGAAGGATGAAGACGATTGGGTATTGCAAGTCAGTATACCTGCAAGCCTGATGAGAAATCTTATCTGGCAGATTGTCTTGAGCTCTTTTCTAACTGTCGTTTTTATCCTCGCCGCTACTCTCCTTGTTTTGAATCTTATTTTTAAAAAACAAATCAGCGATCGTTTAGATGAGGCAATTTTATTTTCTAAAGAAATCGCTGATGGTAATTTAAAAGCCATCTCACCAAAAGAGAATGCAGATGAAATTGGGAAGTTATTTGCTTCCTTGGATAAAATGAAAACAAGCCTTTACTCCATCATTTCCGATCTTAAAAAAACCACAAAGGCTTTGGATGAACAAACGGACGAAATGAACGTCACCTCACAAAGATTATCTGATATTTCGCAAACACAAGCATCTTCTGCAGAAGAGTCCTCGGCTGCTGTAGAAGAACTAACAGCTTCTGCGGAAAATGTGGGTAAATCCATGGTAGATGCTGTCCAAAAAACAAAAGAGATCAACCAAAACGTAGAAAATTTACGCACTGAAATTGAAAAGATCAATGTGGAGATGGACGCTTTAGCAAAATTGGCGATGGAATCTCGTAACCAAGCCATCGTTGGTGAAAATGCAATGGTTGCGTCCACCGAAGCCATGGAAGATATTCGAGACAAAGCAGAGAGGATACGCGAAGTTTTGGATATCATCACAGAAATTTCCGAAAAGACAAATCTTCTGGCATTGAATGCTGCTATTGAGGCAGCAAGAGCTGGAGATGCCGGGCGAGGTTTTGCTGTGGTTGCTGAGGAAATCGGAAAATTAGCCTTACAGACTGGTAGCTCAGTCAAAGAGATCAGCGAACTGGTGTTATCAACAGACCAAGCGGTATCGAATGGAAATACGAGGGTAACCGAAGCCGCTCATATTTTGACCTTACTTAACGAAAGGGTCAAAGAATTTGAGACGACTGCAAACCGAGTGTTACACTCTGTCCATTCTCAGGAGGTAAACGCTAAGGATATTTCAATCAATGCCAATAGTCTTACCAATCTCAGTGTTCAAATCGAGGAAGCTGTACTGGAACAAAAGAGAGCTGCAGATGAGATTTCCAGGACTATCGTAAGTATTTCTGAAGGTACTCAAGAGTTGGCCTTGGGTTCAGACCAACTCACACTCTCCTCTGGCAGTATTTCTTCTGAGGCAAATCTATTGGCAAAACAGGTGGAGAGATTTAAGTTGTAAGGGTCTTTTTTTTTGTTTCAATGCCTACTACTGGCAGGCACTGGTTCCATACCTTGTCCCAAGATAACATTCTATGAGACTCGTGTCTTGGTCGGACACTCTGTTATCAAAAAATAGGATCTCTGCTAGGTCAATTTCCGCTCCTCCTACTCCTATCCCTATGTTTCCAGAGACATAGCCCGTGACTGCAGGTGTCGTACTCAATACTTGTGTACCATCAATTTTTATTGTGACTTTGGCTGTTCCATTTTGTAAGATGCTCACTTGTTTAATAATACCATTTGTCCATCCAGCAGAAAAGCTTGCGACACTACTAAGACCAGATTTATTCATTGCAAGTACGCCTGCCGAAAGGACAAAGAAAACACTACCCTCTTCTCTACTTTGCCTGTAAAATAGAAAGCAGCTCTCCTTCCATCTCTTCGAAATAATCTGCATTTTGGGTAATGACATAGAGTTGCGAATTGCCTTGGAATATTTTTATGAATTGTCTGGCTTTGTTGAGACAGAACTCTTGCACATCCCGAGAGGATTGCTTTTCTTTGGGCTCAAAAGATAAAAAGAAATCGGCAAAGAGATGGTACCAGGATTCTAAGATGGCCTTCGCGATTTCAGGACTTTGTGGAGTCTTTTCGGAACTAGTCATAAACCTTGCAATCGGACAGCCAAAGTAGGCTTGGCGCCTGACTTGTCTTCTGAGCATAGAGACCCAAATACGTACGAACTGTTCGGGAGATTCTGCTTTTGCCATCAAAATTTTCCATCCTTGGACAAAGGAACTTCCTTGGATTTGTAGATAGAGCTCCCCAACCTCCCCTTTATTTTGGAAGTGTCGATAAAAACTCGCCTTATGAGTCTCCGAGGCCTCAATCAAATGGTTCACGGTCGTAGCATCAAAGCCTTGCCTGTAGATCAAATCTACCGCAGCTTTCATTAACCGTTCTTTCGGATTTCCTTTTTCCTCGGTTTGCATACCTTTCCTTTTTTTCATTCTCAGAAAAAAATGGATAGACTAAATAGTCTATCCATTTTTGAGTCGATCCATGTTCGATAGACCAAATAGTCTATCCAAAGGAGAACCCATGAAATTCAAATCCACACTACTCATACTATTCCTAGGCCTAAGCCCTATTTTTGCCGATGGGATGCCTGGAAATACCTTAGACCCAAAAACGGCGGTCCTGACCTGGACACGAGTCAATCGTCCTTGGTATGCAGTTTCCTTTTTGATCAAATCAAAGATGAAAGATTCTATACCCGAATACAAAGCCATTCCCGGCCTTGCCCTTAAATCCTATAGCATAGAAACCGAGCAAAGCTCATTTGGAGGCATCTATATCTGGAAGTCAGAACAAGCGGCTCGGGATTGGTTCAATCCCAATTGGTTTGCTCGCGTGAAAGAAAAGTATGGGGAAACGGAAGTCCCAATTCTTCCCCTTGTTTGGATGCCCAAAGAAGAAGACTTTCTTAGGGCTAGAGAATCTGCGACCTATGCAAAAGTGTTTCAAATAAAATCCAATCTGAGTCCAAAAACTGCCAAAGAATGGGAAGAAATGACAAAATCATTCCAAAAAGAAGCAGGTTTTTTGACTGCTATTTCCGCAAAACAAGGGATAGATGATGTTCTCTACTTTACTTTTTGGAAGGATAGACCAGAAGGAAAGGAAAATGAATCCCACATTAAACTGACTAAGGGTTCCTTTCTAGGAATATGTGAGCTACCTATCCAATTGAGTAATTTAAAATGAATATGCAACAACTTGTATACGTCAAAAAAAATACAATAGAGTGGAGGGAGACAGAATCTCCTTCCTTCACCTCATCAAACCAGGCTTTGGTGAAACCTCTCGCAGTTTCGCGTTGCGACTTAGACCTTCCCATAATAAGAGGCCAAACACTCTTCCGAGCCCCATTCCCCATTGGACACGAATTTGTGGGTGAAATCGTAGATGTGACAGATGATCTAAAAGACAATTTCAAAAAAGGAGATCGTGTGGCAGTGCCATTTCAAATCTCTTGTGGAATTTGTCCTCATTGTAAAACTCTTCATTCACAAGCCTGCGAAACGGTTCCTTTTGGCTCAAACTATGGAATTGGGAAGTCTGCTAAAGATTTTGGAGGTGCGCTATCTGATTTGGTTCTCGTACCTTATGCAAAAGAAATGATACTACCTTTATCTCCAAACATTGATTTGGCTTCGATTGCCAGCTTATCAGATAATATGGTAGAAGCGTGGAAACTAGTAGGCCAACATCTGGATTTAAAACCAAACTCTTCAGTTATGGTGATTGGTGGCTTTGCAGCAAGCATAGGTTTGTACTCTGTTCTCCTAGCCAAAAGTATGGGAGTAAAAAAATTATTATACATAGATACGGATCGCACTCGTCTTTCTCTAGTGCAATCTTTCGGTATTGATGTGATGGAGATTGATCAATTTCCAAGAGCACATGCCGAACGGTTTGATATCATCGCCGATGCACATGGCACAAAAGAAGCTTGGCTTTTTGGTTTGCGATCGGCGAGTGTCGATGGTATCTTTGGAACTGCTTCTATTTTTTGGACAAATGATTTGCCCATTCCGTACCTAGATCTCTATAATTTCGGCATCCAAATCCACATAGGAAGAGTTAGATCCAGAGAATGGATGCCGAAAATTTTGGATTTAGTTGAATCTGGTACTTACAAACCTGGTCCAGTTGTGACAAAAGTAGTTTCTTGGAAAGATGCGGACAGAGCGTACTTAGAAGAAGAGACAAAACTAGTTGTGCTTCGGAACTGATTCACCTAAAGATTCACGATGATTTTCCTTGATTGCCTCTTCTAAAAAAGTATGGATCTCGGGATCATTGTCTCGTACCAATTGCCAAAAGGAAAATCCTGCGATTTTCCTTTTTTTTAGAGCATTGTACTTTGTCGCAAATGCTCCTCGATTCATATAAAAAGCTACGTGGTCACATCCATCAACTGTATACCAAAGACTCGGATCTTCATATACCTTGCCCAAGTGTCGGTAGAGATAAGGATCAAGTTCTGGCCACTCGTTCGTAGACCGAGGGTATGACTTCATGATGGCAGGTATAGATGTGGGCTCCTTTTTAAGAGGATTTTTTTCTCGGATGATTTTTCTTGCATAAGAATAATAGACGGCCTTTGTCTCTCCCTCGCAATTGAGTGGCCAATCATAACCATAAGTTGGTATTGCCATATAGAGTTTTTCTTTTGGGATTTTGGCAAGTGCATAGTCCAAAATCTTTTCAATCCAATCCAATGGAGCTTGTGGCCCTGGACCTGGAAAACCTGGTCCCCTTGGGTACAGTTCGTACGCCATAATCTTTATTTTGTCTGCAACCTTTCCCAAAAATTCATAATCATGTGTCCATTGGCCTTTATAGGATTCAAAGTAGTCTACTTTGATATTTTGTTTCAAGCCTGGGCACTTAAAATCAATCGTATCTTGGATGGCTGTTTTTGGGTGTATGGCTACGCTCAATAGTTTGTCTTTTTCTTTCAGTTTCTTTTTTAATTCGATCAAAAAATCTTCAAAGGCTTCTTTTCGGTCACAACCCATTCCCTCATAATCAATGTCGATTCCATCCCAACCATAGAGATCAATTTCTTTCAGAATGGCTTCGATATGCCGGCTTCGGATTTTGAAATCAGGATCTTTTGCGCCAATGGCTTCCATAATCAATTCAGAATTATTTTCCCAACGAAAGATAGTAGGGATAAGTAAAGTGTTTGGTGATTTTTCTCTCACATACAAAACCAAATCTCTGGTTTCTTTTTCTGACCATACATTGTGAATCTCACCTGTATTGCGTCTCCCTCCCTTTAGATTATAGATAAAGGGGTGCATTTCATCATACAAATGAACATATTTTTTGATGCTTGCGATATCAGAGGACCATGTGGAAGCTAACATTCGATAATGGTTTGATTGTTTGGGTGATACTTGTTTTGGTTCTGGATTTTTTTGACAGATTGAGAAAGTAAGAGAGAAGATGAGTAGCGCGAGAAGAAAAAAAACCTTCCGGAGATAGTTTAGTCTAAGAGTTGTGCGAGCAGGAATCATTTTTCTTTTGTTTCTCTCCTTTTGTAGCTCCCCTAAGAAAGAGGAGAGACCAGTTTGGGAACCTTTTCTTATTTTTGGTTTAACTTCCTATGCGAGTACATCGCCCTTTGATTCTTTTGCCGAACGAGAGATAGATTTTTCTAGATTCCTCGGTACATGGAATGAAATGCAAAGAATCGATACTAGTTTCCAAAGTGGACTTTCAAGGTCAAGGGCGACTTACAGTGATATTGGCAATGGCCAAATAGGAGTATTGAACCAGGGCACGAGATCCGATGGAGGCACGACTGCGCAAAATGGGATCGCCTTAGTCCCAGATCCAAAAGTGGGAAGATTGAAAGTGAGCTTTGCTTTTCCTTTCTTTTTTGGTGACTTTCTCATCTTACGGATCGACCGAGTGAATTACCAAACAGCGCTGATAGGTGGTCCTACGGAAAATTTTCTTTGGATCTTTTCCCGACAAGAAAGCATAGATCCAGCCATTGAAACAAGTTACATCGAATATGCGAAGGGTGCAGGTTACCGTGTTGCCTCCCTGAAACGATTTCGTTAGGTATTACGTAGGTATACTTCCGCAAAAACAATGTTAATGATCCAACCTGCGGCCATAAGTCCATCTCTTATCCAGCCACTCGGATCACCACCAACTAAGACAAACCAAGGAAGGTGAGTGAACACTTGTGTGCCTGCTCCTAATCCAACCGCATAAGCTCTCACCATCCACATCCGATGCTCTTTAACGTTTAATTTTCGTATCTCGCGGTACGCGTATAGAAGACAAAGGAGCATCCAAAGACCAACAATCAATCGGGTATAAAAGAGTGATGGGCCATCGGTAGGTACTTTTGGATAAAAAAATGCCATCCATATGCCAGTCGCTGCTGCCATGAGTCCACAGAGCAAAAGAAAACGTCCCAATCGCCTGTGTATCGTTATGTGATTTTTTCTAAAATTAGAAGAAAATTGAAATATTGATAGAAGGCCATAAAAAACAGCTGAAAGGATGTGAAGGATAACGGGTACCGGAGCCTCAGCAAAGCGTTGGTCTGCCAAAGGAAGTTCTGAACCTGAGAGTAAGTTGAATAACCTTATACTACCAGCAAGGCTTGGAACCAAGTTTAAAATCAGAAGAAATACCAACATCCAGCTATCTTTCGAGAGTTTGGAAAATAAGGACATAGAAGAAGAAATCTCTCGCAATTTTGGTCTGACAAGGATAAAATCAAGAGATTAGAAATTATGGCATCCAAAAGAATTCCACTGCAAACAGAAGACCTAACATTTCTCTACCAATCACTTTCTAGTATCCTTCCGATTCCTAAAAGTATTTGGGAGGAGATGCCTGAAGATTTTTTTACAATGCGCTTTTTAGAGAAAGGAGAGTTTTTTTTAAAGGAGGGAAAAGTGGCCTCTGAGATGGCCATTGTTAAGGATGGTCTTGTCATGGAATCATACTTAACAAAGAAAGGTGATGAATTTGTAAAAACATATAATTTTCCTGGAGAACTAACAGGTTCTTATTATGACCTACTGTCGGGTGTAGGTTCTACTTGTTCAATACGTGCTTTGAAGGACTCAAGATTTGCAGTGGCTCCCTTCCAAAAATTACTCCAACTCAGAGAGAGCTCTCATTTTTGGGCAAAGTGGAATCTGCGTTTGGTGGAACTCTTGTTTCAAAAAAAAGCAAAACGCGAATTTGAATTGTTAACCATGTCTGCAGAAGAGAGATATCAAAGTCTTAAAAGGGAAAGGCCAAATATTGAATCCGAACTTAGCCAACAACAGATTGCTTCTTTTTTGAGAATCACACCTGTTACCCTCAGTCGAATTAAAAACCAAGCATATTAATGTTTTTTCAATTGCAAATGCTTAAGGAGAGAGGTTCCAATTGAAAAGGATTGTTTCTCTTTCCTCTTGGGTTTTTGCTAGCCTTTGAGCACTTTCTAAATGAGAATTGGCCAAGTCCCGATTTTCCTGTTTCCAAATATAAGCGAGAAGTAAATGAAAGTATACACTCTCAGGAATATTGTTTTGGGTGCTTAAAAGTGCTAAAGCATCTATTCTTCCTTTGCTTCGAAAGACAGAATACACCTGATTGAGAAACACTGTTTTATTTTCTGTTAAGCGAAACAATTGTTCATTTAAGTCAGATAGAATCTCCCATTTCTCTTTATTGTCCTCTCGCGTATGCATCATTGCGATCATAGCTTCCACTTGATAGTCTGTTTGTAACCTTCTCGAAGCTTCAAGACTCTTTGTTAAGTAGATATTTCCGAACTGGATAAGCTCTTGGTTCCATTTTGTACGGTCTTGGTGGTCAATCGCCAAAAGATATGGCGTCTCAGCTACCCTACTTTCCAATCGAGAGGAATGAAAGGCAAAGAGAGCAACTAAAGCATCTACATCATAACTTTTCAAAGTCTGATTTTGGCTTAGCAAAAGACTCAATCGCAAAGCCTCGCGCATCAAATCGATTTGTAAAATGCCTTTCTTGGAATGCCCGTAGTGTCCTTGCGTAAAGACTAAGTAAATGATTTTCAAAACAGAAGCTCTTCTTTCTTCCAGTTCTTGCCTTGGGGGGAATGCCATACTCAATGATTGATTTTGGATAGTTTGGCGGGCACGGTATAATTTTTTTTGGATGGTTTCTTCTTCCATCATTTGCAATTCTGCAATTTCTTTCACGGTAAATCCGAAGGAAGTTTTTAAGGCAAGAGCGATTTGGCTGTCTACAGGCAAACTTGGGTGAGAGATCGCAAACAATACTTGCAAGGTGTTGTCATCTATACTTTGGATTTCCTTTTCCCAGACTGCTTCCAAATGGAACTCTTTTGGGAAAATGTTTAGATTCTTTTCTAGTATCTTTTCTCTATTTTTAATTTTTTGGATCTTGGAGAGAATTTTGTTCTTTGCTACCGCATACAACCAAGCCTTTGGATTTTCCGGAAGTCCTTTTAACTTCCAAACTTCAAATGCACTGAGAAAGGTTTCTTGGACCGCATCTTCAATCTCTTCAAAGTACGAAAAGCCAAAGATTTTGATCAGAGTAGCAGTTAAGTTTCTCGATTCTTCCCGATAAATTTGAGTGAGTTGTTTCTCTTTCATAAAAAAAGGACGGAGATGACTCCGTCCAAATTCTGTTTTGCCTAAGGCGAAAATGGCGTAATGGGGCGTACTTCCAGACTTCCATTCGGATAATTTAGAATTGGACACTTTTTCCCAATTTCGATCGCATCTTCTATGTTAGCTGTTTTGCAAACCAAATACCCAGCCAAAATTTCTTTTGCTTCCACATATGGACCATCGCTCACAGAACCTGGCCTTAAAACCGCACCTTCATAGTCCAAAGGTTGGGTAGCTACGAACTTACCAGATTCCACAATCTCTCGGATCCAGTTTGTCCAATGAGACATGGTTTTTTCCCTTTCTTCGAGACTCACACTGTAGTCATTTTCACCGACAATGTTTCTGAATAATAAAATGAATTCTTTCATTTTCCTCTCCTATTTACCTGGATTGTGTTTTGTACGATCAATGAAAGCGGCAGAGAATATACCAATTAACAATAGCTCTACGGTTCCATACACAAACCATAAAAAACCTAGGCTATGTGGAATGGGTAATACTATGTAATTTGTATATCCATACCAAAACTTCGCTATGCCTCCCAAGGCAAGACCGATCATTGCGCCTTCTAACCATCCTTTCCCTTGGTAGGACTTTAAGAAAAGCCATACATAAGAAAAAGAAAATACTCCATAGATCCCAAAAAAAATGGAGGCATTGGCTTTCAATTCTTCAGTCTGTCTCCAAAGCGCCGAGAGGCTTCCGTAAATTGGGGACAGCAATATTTGGTTGATGATTGTTTCCAAAATGGCGACGGCCAAAAAGGTTAAAATCCCGAAAAGTAGATTGGTTTTCATAGGTTCACTCCTGTTTGTTTCTAAGAGGACCTTTGGGTTTTGTTTTTCTGGACATGAGGACAAAAAAAAATCCTAGTATGACAGCGCATCCTAGGACTACTCTAAACAATACGGTAAATAGCAGAATGAGGAAACAGAAACTTATGGCATGGTCAATTTTAGGTGCTGGAATATTGGCAGTTTGGTTTGGCTTTGTCCAATTGGGGAACTTACAAAAGGAATCAGAAACGCAAATCCAAACCAAAGTGTACCCTTATTTTGATTTGGTAAAAAATAGAGAATACGCAAAGGCGTATGAACTTTACTTTCACTTCGACTTTAAAAACCAATACAACCTAGAAAGGTATCTCGAAGCTCAAAGACAAAATGAACAAAATCTCGGTGCATTGAAAAATTTCCGAGTTTTGCAAGTCCGTAACGGGGCAGGATTCACCCAAGTGAAGGACTATACATTATTTCTTGAACTCAACTTCGAGAAAGCAAAGGAAGAGGTTGTGGTGCGAATCCGCAGGCCAGAAGAGGACCAGAGCCAATTTTTGATTGATGGGATTTGGAAGGGAAGCTATGGAAGGTCTGCCCTACTTTGGGAAAAAACAGTCTATTGAACTAGAAACTGGCAAAGCCCTTAGGGTGTAGAATTGATTTGATCCGCCTTGCCTCCTAGTCTCAGCTTACAATCATTGTCCTAAAGAGCCATGAGCAAACCGATACGATACCAGTCGATCTACAAACAAAAAGTAGCTTGGGGCGACATGGATGCCTTTGGGCATGTCAACAATGTTACCTATGTCCGTTATTTTGAATCAGCACGTGCACAGTTTTTCACCGATGAAAATCTTTGGGAGGCCCATGCAAAAACCCTGAGAGAAGGACCTGTCCTCACCCATCTAGAAATGGATTATAGACGTCAGGTCGCTTTCCCAGCAGATTTAGAAATCACGATGACAGTCAGTTCGCTATCTTCGCGCGGTTTTACAATGGATTGTTCGATGTGGTTAGGTGAGGAATGCGCCGTTAGTTGCAAGGCCTCTATTATTTGGTTTGATTTCCAAACAAGGAAACCGACCAACTTACCCAGAGTCTTTAAGGAAAAATATTCCCATACGAGTGAGCCTCCTACATCCAAATGATGTGCATCAAGTTGAGGCTCACTTAGATAGCTTTACTTCCGGTACATTGCCTCAATCGCTTGTGAATATTTTTCGAGGATGAAATTTCGTTTTAGGCTCAATTTTGCTGTCAGTTCTTCACCTACTCCAAACGGCATATCGAGAAGATGAAAATCGACTACTCTTTCAAACGATTTAAACCCTTGGGACTGGCCATTTCTCGATTGGATTTCTTTTTTGAGAATCTCATAGACTTCGCGATTTTCTTTCAAATCACTCCAGGATTGTCCATACTCTTTGAAATATTCGAGTCTCGGTAAAACCAAAGCTGTTAGGTACTTTTTATCTTGGCCTACGACCATACATTGTTCAATGGCAGAAGATTCCAAAATTTTTACTTCAATCGGAACAGGTTCAACATTTTCTCCACCTAACAAGACTATGGTTTCTTTAATTCGGCCTACTAATTTCAGCTCTTTTCGAAATGTATACATCCCTAAATCGCCGGTATGTAACCAATTGTCCACGATGACTTGGCTCGTTTTTTCAGGCCCTTTTAAGTAACCTTTCATAAGTTGTGGCCCTTTCACCAAAATTTCACCTTTCTGGTATGCCTTTCTAATGGTCTGTTTTGTCTCTGGATCAACAAGTTTGATCTCTGTATTCGGAAAAGCGACTCCAACTGTTCCTGGTGCAGACGATGAATCTTTTCTCATCGCTATGATGGGAGATGTCTCAGTCATTCCATATCCCTCTAAAACAGACACACCGATCCAGGAAAAGAAAAGATCAATGTAAAAAGGTAGCGAGCCACCACCTGACACACTAGTTTTGAGATGCCCACCTAAGATTGATTTAATTTTTTTAAAAACCAATTGGTTGAAAAGCTGATAGGCAGGATAGGAGAGAACAGCAAACAAAAGATAGAGTGGCCGAAGGAGAGACGGATATTTGAGTTTTGAAATTTCAACTCCATCAATTCTATTGAGAGCATATAAGAGTGCCAGTTTATGGTACTTTGCCACATTGATAGCGAAAGAAAAGAATTGTTTTTGAAACCTTGTGCCTTTGTTGACTTGAGTATGGATGGCATGGAAAAGACTTTCCCAAAGCCTCGGTGCAGATGCCATAAAGGTAGGCTTTACGGATTTTAAATCTTCTCTTAAAGTTTTTACATTTGAATAATAAGTGCATGCACCTTTGGCTAAGGACATGTATTCAAAGATCCTTTCAAAGATGTGCCATACTGGTAAGATGGAAAGGATCCTCTCTCCAGAGTGCAAATGAATGGGAACATTTTCAATTTGGCTTACAAAATTTGCATGGCTCAACATGACTCCCTTCGGATTGCCTGTGGTTCCGGAAGTATAGATAATGGTAACTAGATCATTGGATTGAATCTCGGAAATCCGATCCCGCAGTGCATCCGCATCTCTTTTCTGCAGAATCTCACCCTCACCTAAGAGCGTGCCAAGGTTGGGAAATTGATAGGATCCATCCAAAAGAAAGACTTCTATACAATTGGGAAGTTCAGTTCTCATCCGTACAATGCGCTCTCGCATCTGTGCGTTTTCTACAAACACAAACTTGGATTCCGAATGTGCGATGATGTATTTTAGATCTTCGTCTGTAGCATCACTCCCTCTAGGAACGTCGACTCCTCCTGCATAATTGATCCCAAGGCTCGTTATGATCCATTCCCAACGGTTATCAGAAACCAAAGCTACCCGGTCACCGCGTTCCAAACCCAAATGTATCAGCGCACAGGCAAGGTATTCTGCTTTTTGTTTGAGTTGCTGAAAGGATATAAATTGATAAGATTTTTCCAATTTATAGGCAAAAGCAGGAAGGTTTTGCCATTGTAAAAAGGCAGTATCCAACAAATTAACTAAGGTTTTCGACATTCATTTCTCTCCTATCCAAAGCTTAGCAGAGTGAAACTTTCGTGTCGTCGCATGTTATAATATGGCACGCATTTAATATATGAAGGGAAGACCGATCTAAAGTTTCTGCATATCCAGAAAGAAAAAACTTTTTGATCTTGCAACCTGTCCTATTATTTGTTACACCTGAAACCCAGTTCGTAAGAAATCATATGAAAAAACCGCAAAGTTTACAAAAACGGATCTTTACCTTATACCTCCTTCAATCAGGTTTTTTATTTGTATTGGCTTCTTTTCTCATCTATGAGTCGGCCTCTGACTTACAAACTTTTCATTCTGTTTCCCAAAGGGTAAAGATATCGAGCGAATTGATCAGGGGTCTCATCGACCTTTCATTGGAAAGAAGTGTGAGCCAAATCGGCTTACATTTGGAGGCCCCACTTCCCGAAACCTACCGGACTCTGATCGCGGTACAAAGACAAAAAGGGTCCACAAAAATCAAGGAAGCTGTCCAAACCTGGAGAGAGTTTGACAGTCTCGGCTCGGAAAAACCAATCCGAAAGATAGAAGACATCCTCAGCGAATTAGAAACCTATCGCCGCCAAGTGGACAAAGACATTGTCCTACCAAAAGAAGAGAGAGATGCAGACTTCCGAAAACAATTTCCTTTTGTTTTCCCGCACGCTTTAGAAAGTTTGGAGGCGGAGAGGATTCATCTACATCTTGGGACTAACTCGCCAAAGATAGATGCCCTTCTCTCCATCGCAAGATTGGCATGGCAGATACGTGAGATCTCTGGTAGAGAGCGCACCTATTGGGCCATTGCTGTTCTTAACCAAAGACCACCAAGCCCTGAAGAAAAGGAACGCATTCGGTCTTTTCAAAATATAACAAAACAATTGTGGAACCAGTTGAGCATATTAGTACACAAAGATCCGAGTGCATTTGGTATCCAAACTATGTATGACAATGCAGAACGATTGCACAGAGACAATTACCAAAAAGAGATGGATACTCTCGCCATTGGCATAGAAACAAATAGCAACATTCCAAACTTTGAATCATTTTTTGAGAGTACACAAAATGCACTTACTTCCGTTGAAGCTCTAAGCAACGCGGCAAGTGATGAAATGTTAAAAGAGACAAACAAAGAATTGTATTGGCATATCGGAGAAATTGCCTCAGTCATTCTCTTTTCTCTTCTTAGCTTTTTTTTGGGAAGTCTCTTCATGAAAAAATTGAAGTCCAATACTATTGATCGTATTATGCTTGCTTCACGCTCTTTACACCAATTATCTCTGGGAAATTGGGAAGCAAACATTCAGACAAGTCAAAATGATACGGAAGAAGTATCCAAATTAATGGAAGTACTTGGCACTTTTGCCAAAAGTCTGGAAGAAAAACACCAAATTTCAGACAAAGTAAAGACATCCAGCCAAGTGATCGAATTGAGTACAGAAGAGCTACTTAAAGTGAGTTCTGACCAAAGCATAGAATCCGATCGCATCGCAGCTTCTATGGAAGAAGTAAGCAGAAATGTAGAAAGGATTTCCGAAATGATAGAGGTCAACACCTCAAGATTTCAAGTAGTAAAGGTATTGAAAGAAACATTAGAGAAAGAGTTGGCCGATGTTGTTAGTTCCTTAAGTACGACACAAAATCAATTTACTTCCTTGAGTGAACTATCCCATGCAAGCCAAGAATCTCTCCACCAGCTCTTCTCCTCATTTGAAAAAGTCGAAGCTAGTTCTGAAGAGATGAGCCAAGTATTGGAACTCATACAGGGAATTTCAGAACAAATCCATTTACTTTCTTTGAATGCATCAATTGAAGCTGCAAGGGCAGGCATTCATGGAAGAGGATTTGCTGTCGTTGCCAGTGAAGTGGCAAAGTTGGCAACCCGTACAGAAGAATCTATTTCAAATATCTCTGTCTTAATTGAAAGCAATGCAAAGGAAATCCAAATTGGTAGAGAGAACATAACGAAAGTCGATTCCACAATGGAACAATCTCATAAGAGTATTGATTCTCTATCCGATCATCTGGAAACATTGAAAGATGTCATCCATATGCAAATCCAAACCAGTAGGAAGATGAATGAGAACCTAATGGAATTTGAATCTTTAATGCACTCTGTCCAGGAAGCATCAGCCCAGGAAAAAAGTGTAGTTCTTGGAGTTACCAATTCTCTTCATTCCTTTTATGAGTCTTTGAAAAATGCGGTGGATGCAAATAACCAAATCTCTCTAGAAATCAAAGAATTAGCAAAAACCGCCTCACGTTTGGATTGAGTTTATGTCTTAGGCAACTCTTCTTCGCCCATCGCTATGCGATTGCAGCGTAAGAGAACTTCTTGCAGTTCAAATCCTGAAGTTTGCAAAGGATCAATTGCTTTGATGAGTTGGGCTCTTAAGTCATATAAACTCCCAGGATCACTCGAACTCAAATCACGCTTTACTCCTTCCATTTTTTTATCATGATCATCAAGAGGATTTAACCATTGGTTCAGCTCTTTACATTGATGGCAGACTCCATTTTTGTTTACAAGGGCACATCGATATTCATAGATCTCATTCAAGATCTCTCGGGAATGAGAAACCATATGTTTTACACTTGCATAGGATCTATCAAGTATCAACGAAATCTCTTTGGTAGAAAAGTCATAAATATCCTTTAAGATCAATGTGATTTGCTTTTCGATTGGTAAATTTTTTGCCATACAAGTAAAACAAGTATCGATATGTTCTTTGACCTCGTATGCGCCAGCCGGAGAGTTTGATCTTGTAAATAAAATCTTCTGAGACAGGCTTGGATTTTCCATCACAAGTCGTTTTGCTTCTTCGCTTACATTGACAGTCCAACGTTTGTTGTGCTTTTGCTTATTAAATGCGATATGTGTCGCAATTTGAAACACCCAAGTTTTTAATGAGGACTCCCCTCGGTAAGTAGAGAGCTTTTCATATGCTCTGACAAATGTATCTTGCGAAATATCCTCAGCATCAGATCGATTTGCTGTAATCCGATATAGATAAGACTTTAATTGTGGTTCAAACTCCAAAAACAAACTGTGGAATTTTTCTTTGGAGACTACCGATGTAGTCTCCTCATTTTCCTTTCGATTCTGTTCATTCATATTATTTCACTTTCTCAACACTTGGAGTTAAGGATGTGGGTCGATTCTCAGCTTTGCACATGTTATTATCTCTTGGCCTTTCACCGAAACGAATACCCCCTGTTTCAGTGAGTGCTAATAGATCATGGTCCTCATTACAAACAGAAACGGGAGCCCATGCGGAACAACCAGTCGCTGAAATATCTTTTTCAATTCCAACTTCTAATGAACAAGGAGTAAAGCCAAATGCATCTATAAGTTCTTTTTGTTTGGTATGAAGAGTTACAAATTTTTTATCCTCGTAAAAAATTGCCTCCCAAGCACCTGGAACAAGCTTTGATGGAGCTAAAACTTTGTAATTTCCGAAAGTACGAAAAGAGAAAACCGGTAAGTTGCCTTGTGGATCTAAACTGAGGGTAAAGTCTAGAGACCAACGATCCTTCTCAAATGTAAACTTCCGATGCCCAAAAGTTTGCCCATAAGCATAGGGTTTTGGATCGGCATATACTCCCTGTAAACTGTTAAATGGATTTGTTTGGGATTGGCAGAGCCAGATCGTGCTCAAAAAAACCAAACTTAGAACAGAAATTTGAATTTGTTTCATTTCATTCACCTCATTGAATTTCTGTTTCTGACAAATGAGTCCAAAGAAATGGATGTCCTTTCTGAAATTTTTTTTAGCTGCCGTTTATATTGCCTAGGACATGCAAAAGCCCCAATCCACATTCCAAGACAAATGCCATCCCATTCTTTTTGGTAAAGCCAGAGTCGAAACACATAGAAACCAATCTCCCAAGGCCTGTCGCTAACCAGGCTGAACCGACAAGTTGGTAGGCCAAAGCAGTTTGGCTTATGAGGGGAAAAAGTCCTAAGGCAACAAAGAGTCCTCCAAATGTAGCCCGAAATTCGGAAAAGCCTTCCTTTGTTTCTGGATATCCCTCCGATGAAAGATTGGTGAGTTTTTCTGACTCTGAACTATTGCGGATATCAAAATCAGATCTTTATAAATTCTTTGACGAGCGACCTGAAATCGGACGTTTTGTACTCAATGTCAAAATATTGGCATCTTACCTAGGAATGGAACCTGAAACCTTTAGCAAATCACTCGCACAACTGACCTAAGCATTCGCCAAAAGATCAGTTGCACTCACAGATATTTGAATAAACCAAATTTAGTCTACTTTGATAATGGAACAAAAGTGATTGGGTCTATCCCTTTCGACCTTAACCATTTTCTCCTTCCCTTTTCTCCCAACCAGAGCAAAACAGGGGACAAGAATCCAACTAACCAAGGAAATACGGCGGATACTCGAGCAAGTAGGCCTTCTCCATATGGCACATAGATTTCCATCCGACCTGTTTTTATCCCTCTGAGCACGGCCTTTGCCACTGCATCTGGGCTTTGTACCGCATTTAACCAATTGAGAACAGACCCACCATGCATTGCTTCATGTAAGAGCATTGGTGTATCCACCGCCGCTGGGTAGATCCCAGATACTTTCACTCCTGAATTTTTTAGTTCTTCATGGAAGGCAGTTAAAAATCCTCGCAGTCCAAACTTTGCACTGGAATACAAAGCAGAATCAGCAAGTGCCGTAATCCCTCCAATGGACACAATGCACACGATGGAGCCAAACTTTTGTTCAATCATTTTCGGAGCGATGCAATGAACCAGCCGAAGTGCGCTTAGAAGATTAATTTCTAAATGTCTGTTGATTTCCGAACGATCTGCCCGTAGAAATGGCCCTTCTTTGGTATAGCCTGCATTATTTACCAAGACATCTATCGTTTGGTATTTTGCTTTGATCAGTTCTGCATTTTCTTCGACTTGCTTTGGATTTGTTAAATCAAATAGATAAAGGTCAGGCTTTATCTTTAATTTTTCGGCAAGCCTTTCTAAGTTTGGCTTTTGGATGTCACAAAGGACGAGTTTGTATTCCAAGGCGTCCAATCGCAAAGCGATTGCTTCTCCGATCCCACCTCCGGCACCTGTTAGTATGGCAATTTTTTCTCTTTTTTGACTCATCACCTTACACCGAACCTATTTTAGATCTTTGGAACTGGCCTGATTTAATTTCTGGCCAACCCATCTTCTTTTGGACTTTGGATCTGTATTGTTTATAAGCCACTTGGTTGACATAAACAGAATGACGACCTGTATTTAGGTATTTGATTCCACCATTTAAGAGCGGAAAATCTTTCTCTATTAATTGGTCAAATTTTTGCGAGGATGGATCTTGTTTCCTTTTGGCATCAATGTAGGATGCGATGAGATTTGCCATTTCATCAAACATCTTGTATGCACCTCCATCTGTTTCCATATATCCAAGAGCAAATAAATTCTTGTACTTCCGATTGAATAAAGTTAGATACAGCTCTGGTCTTCCATTCTTCCACTCAAAGTACTTTGTGTCCATATATGGAATCGCCCAGTGATAGCCAGTAGCGAGAACGATCAAATCAATCTTTTCTCTAGTCCCATCTTTGAAGACTACCTCATTTTCTTCCAATTTTTGGATATCTGGCTTTGCAATGATATCACCGTGCCGTAGATAATGTATGAGTTGGTCATTGATAATGGGATGGGTTTCAAACAATTTGTGATCAGGCTTTGGCAAGCCAACCTTTCGAAGATCACCGACTAGAATTCGTAAAACAAAACCCAAAATCAACTGTGAAAACCAATTGGGTATCCAGTGTGCGCCATCACCAAATACATCTGCTGGTTGGCCTAGAATATGTTTAGGAATAAAATGATAGCCTCTTCTGACACTAATAAAGGCCTTTTGGGAAGCAAAAGCAGCGTCACAAGCAATGTCACAGCCTGAGTTCCCTGCCCCCACAACTAATACGCGTTTGTCTTTAAAACTCTCACTATCTTTATACGAAACACTGTGGATAATCTTGCCTTTAAAATTTTCTTCGCCTTCTAGTTTAGGGCGATTGGGAGACCAAGTAATCCCAGATGCACAAATAACACCTTCGTATATTCTTTTTTCTCCAGTAGACAAAGTAACTTCCCACTTTTCACCACTTTGGGTTATGGATTTCACTGCGGTTTGGAATTGTATGTGTTCATATAGTCCAAATTCCTTTGCAAAACTTCGATGGTAGGCAAGGATTTGTTGGTTAGAAGGATAGTCTGGATATTCTTCCGGCATGGGGAAATCTGCATAATTGGAAAGATACTTTGAAGAGATAAAATGAGCCGATGCATACATGGGCGAACCTGGATTCTCCATATCCCAAATCCCTCCTACATCTTTGTGCCTCTCGATCACATCAAAAGGAATGCCTCTCGCTTTTAGTGAGCGTGCCATGGAAAGTCCTGCAGGACCGCCACCTACGATACAATACTTTGCTGTTCCCATTTTCTCTACCCCCAAAATATGTGCATTGATCATATTTTTTACTTTTGCGATCATTGCTCATATTTGTTCTTTCGGTCAAGAAAAAAATTCAAATTCACAAAAAAACTGGTCAGACAAATTCCTAGGGAAAAGTATGCAATCGATGAAAAAAGTAGCCTTTAAACCACCTACTCAGGCGCGGAGCAAGGAGAGAGTTGAGCTCATCCTAAAGACCGCAAAACAACTCATTGGTGATAGAGGGGTAGATGACGTGAGTATGCGTGAAATCGCAGATACATGCGGCATCCAGATTGGATCGCTCTACCAGTATTTTCCAAACAAGAATATTCTTTTATTAACGATCATGCGGGAATATTACGAGGCTATGTTTTCCCAAACAAGCGACTTATTTTCGTCGGCAACTTCGCTTTCTGATTTTAGAGCTAAAGGGGAAATTGCCATTATGAAATTCATTGAAATGTTTGAAAAAGATACAGCACTCAACCATCTTTGGTCTGGCGCAAGGGCAATTCCAGAATTGATCCGAGAAGATAATTTGGATAGCTATCGCAATGCAGATCTCATTATCCGCACTGCACTTAAATTTTTTAAAGGACTAACGATTAAGGAGATCAAACCATTTGCTCTCCATATGGCACATACAACAGGTGCTATCCTACGTTTTATCAAAGAACTTCCCAAGGAAGACCAAAAGGCAATGGTACAAGAATATATATTGCAATACCACTTAAGATTTGATGCCCTGGTTTTGCTTTCAAAAGAGAAGATGCGGAAATCTAAAAAAAGCTGATCTTTGTATTTGCTCTCAAAACCCGAACGCATACCCATGCCTGGATAGAGATACAACCCCATTTATAAGGTTTTAATGTACTGCTTAACATGATTCAACTTCTCGGAACGTTTGTTAAAGCAATCCAACATCAAACTTCCTTCGATGGCACTAAGGATCACAGAAGATAACAATTGGGCATCCTCATCTGTTTTGCCCATGGCGGAGAGCTCAGCTTTGATCCAAGCCATGAGCTCCTCAAAAAATGCTCTCACTAGATCTTTGGCATTCTCGGAAATTTGAGCAGACTCTGCTGCAAGAACACCAGCGGTGCATTGACGACTTTCCAGTGACTTACCGATCATCTCAACCAGCAATACCAATCTTTCGCGGCCAGGCTGCACTGTTCCTTCCATCTGTTTCAGACCACCGAAAACAGACTTTCTATATTCAGTAATCAGTGTCTGAATGAGATCGTCTTTTTGTGGGAAATGATAATGTATACTTGAGGATTTGATTCCAAGGCTTGCAGCCAGCTCTCGAAAACTCAGACTATGCAAACCCTTTTCCTGAAGTTCACGGTTTGCAAGCTTTAGAATTTCATCCTTTGTCGACATCTAGGTTATC
The DNA here is from genome assembly GCF_003114855.1 of Leptospira ryugenii. Lineage (NCBI taxonomy): Bacteria > Pseudomonadati > Spirochaetota > Leptospiria > Leptospirales > Leptospiraceae > Leptospira > Leptospira ryugenii. The sequence continues at coordinate 254,185 of NZ_BFBB01000004.1, forward strand.
TTGGTCCAACTTCCACGTAATGAGCAAGTAGGATTTCAGACACATTTTTTAATTTGAGTTTTACCGCCTGCACACTGTGAACCGTGCGATCGACTAGCCGCAAAAGTGAATCACTGATCAAGATACTTCCAGGTCGACATGCCTTCTGCAAACGAGCTGCAATGTTGACTGCATTTCCAATCAGTGTATTGTCCCGTCGATCCTCACCGCCAACATTGGCACGTATCGATGCTCCGACATTTAAGCCCATCGTAAATTCTAAAGCGACGAGCCCCATTTCTTTGCGTTCTTTGTTCAATCGTTCTACCAATTCTCTGATTTCGATAGCAGCTCTTAGCGCATCATTTGGGTCAGGAAAGAGGCAAAAGATTTGGTCACCCACAAATTTATCGATGTCCCCTCGATTGGCAAAAATACGATCTACAACTGGTTTAAAGTACGTATTGAGTAACTCAACCGTTGCAGCCGATCCCAATTGTTCGCTTAACTTTGTAAAGCCGACTGCATCCAAAAAGAAATATGTTGCCTGCACCTCTTCATCATGCAAATCAAGATGCCCTTTTTCCACGGTCACATCTGCACGTTCCCAAACACTCTTAGAGGTATACCGCTTGATTAAATTTTCTAAAGAGACTGCCTTACGCGTTGATTTTGCAAGAGCATCCAAATTATGCCTAAGTTCGATCTGCGCCATGGCTTGCCTGGCCAACATGCGCACTTGGTTGAGTCTTTCTTCGCTCATTTCTCTAGGTTTTGTGTCAATGACACAAAGTGTTCCAATATTAAATCCATCTCTTGTTTTCAAAGGTGTGCCTGCGTAAAATTGAACACCCACTTGGCCTTCATTTGCATGCTCTCGGTATTTGGGATCTGCCAGTACATCGGAAATGACGATTCCTGTATCGCTTAGGATAGCTTGGGAACAAAAGGCGCCTTCTCTCGGCATTTCGCTCGCATCTATGCCCACTTTGGATTTCAACCACACCCTGTCTTTGTCCACCAGTGTGATGAGGCTAATCGGTGTGCCACAAATCTCCGCTGCGAGACGGGTCAGGTCGTCAAACAACTCCTCTTTCTCGCTGTCTAGGATATCGTAAGCCGCCAAAGCTCTCATCCGGGCATCTTCATTCGCAGGTATCGCATTTCGGTCCATGAAACCACCTCTTCTATCTATCAGTAGATAGATAATTTGCCCGAATTCGTCAACTGCTTTTTTTTCTATTTTGATCGTCTGGGCACCTCGGACCGCTTGGTGGATCGATATCTCACTATGTCTCTCGACCGCGCTCTCCGCTACAATCCTCCCACCACCAAGCGGCTATTAGATGGGAGAGATTTCCGCTGCTATCGCTGGTGCGGGGACTCCCGATGGGTTCACAACATCCATGCATTCGAAATATTAATCGTAGGAGAAATCATCGAAATTGGAAAGAAAAGAAGAGTATTGAATAAATTGATTGGCTGGGAAGCTAGTTTTTGTTAGCTGATGTAAAACCGATAGAGAAAGTCGAGCGCGCGTTTCGCGTTCAGCTCCTGGTCACACTGCTAGAGCTGGAGCAAGGATACTCTCTGTTGATTCGAACAGAGAGTATCTTCCGAGAGATTATCTCCAAGAATTTGTTTTTGGTTTTGAAATGTTAACTTTCAATTCTCTGTTTAGAATGTTTTGTCCATTCAGTTCACGGATTGCATTGTTAGCCGCTTGTTGGTCGTCCATCTCAACAAATCCAAAACCTTTGGATCCGCCGGAATACTGGTCGGTGATGATTTTAATGGATGAAACGGAACCGTGAGCAGAGAAAAGGTCTCTGAGTTTGCTTTCCGTCATTTCGTAAGAGAGATTGCCAACATAAATGTTTACTGACATATTGTTTCCTTGGTGTATAGTTTGGCCCGCAACAGAAACAGCAAAAAAGCATCCCCCTAAAGGGAAACAGAACTAATACGCCAGGAATGTGCAGGAAGAAAACTTCGAAAAGGAATCGGAATGCAAGCCAAGGTGAGAGAGAACTGAAGTAATTTAATGAAGTGTAAATGTCGCCGGACAGTTAAACCATAAATACAAGCACAATTCCTGTCAAGGAGATATTATAAAAATACCTCGTCTTTTTTAGGCGGGTCTTCTGCGGTCAGCACACGTTGGAACTTCTCTCTTCGGATTCGGTTGGCAAATACATCCCAAAAGCCTAACCAAGAATGAGATCGGAATTGAACAATTTGTTCAGAATTGGGGAAAAAGAGTTCCACACGATCAGGAAACCGAAATACCTTTGTGAAATATGTTAAACGGATGTATTCACCTTCACGAATCTCATCTATATGCACGTTTTCTGATGCATCAATAAAGCCTTTCACCTTTCGAAAGGCTTCCTCACGACTAACGGAATATTGTAGTGCCTCTGTGTGGTGTATCAAATTGAACTTCATACTTTGCGAGGAAATACAATTGGGTGAAGGAGGGCAACCGTGCAATTCTCCTTCAGACACGCCATAGAAGGGGCTAAGTAGACTCATACAACAAAGTACAAAAACTCCGATACCTGCTTCCATTTGCTAGACTCCTTTCCTCTCAGTAGACGAAATGGAATTCGTATAAGTCATCTGCAGTTAAAAAAATTGACTCTGTATTTGTTTTTCCTAAGTTTTGAAGGAAGAGGTACTTCCTATGTCACCAGATAAAGTCTTTCGCATCGCCAATATCGTAGCATTACCACCTTGGATCTTAATGGCAGCTCTCCCGAACTGGGAGTACACAGCTCTCGTAGTAAATTCTTTCGCATTTCCTATTGGTCTCTCGTTATTGTATACCCTTTACATTAGTTTAAGTTTTGGAAAGAGCAAAGGAAACTTTCGGACACTGGATGGACTTGCTAGTTTATTTCGCAATAAAAATGCACTCCTCGCAGGATGGATTCATTACCTAGCCTTTGATATGTTAGTGGGAACCTACGAATGGAGGGATGCACTTTCCATCAATCTTCCACAATATCTTTTGATTCCGGCATTATTTTTCACTTTGATGTTTGGTCCTTTTGGCTTTGTTCTCTATCTTTTGATCAGATATCTATTTCTCGCCTTTTGAGTAAAGGCGATGTATAAGCAGAATGAGAAGGCAAGGGTATACGTGATTAAAAAAGCACATCTCGTATTACCTCTGTTTCTCTATTTCCAATTATCTCTCGCATTCTCCTGCAAGCCAACTGAGATCTACAATATTTGTGATTCGCGGAGCAATTTTTTTTATATCGTCGTCAATGCAAAGTTAACTGGTCTGGATCGCAGCAATTTCTGCAATTTCCGCGTGGACCAAACTAGAGTTTCTAGTCCTAGGTTTCTACCTAAGCCTGGAACCTATACAAGCCCTCAATCAGTGCGTATCACTAACGATGATGCTGAAGCAACAGTTTATTATACGACGGATGGAAGCATTCCGAATGCATCCAGTCCAGTATTTAAAGAACCTTTTCTCATTCCAGAACAGGCAGGCACGATTTTCCAAGCGATTGCTATAAAACCGGGAACCACAGATAGTGAGGTTGTCCAGGCAATCTATTCATATTCTTTAGTGAAAACAGGCCAGATCATCTCTTATGCCGCAAATGATGATGGAGCCTTGCAAAAGGGATCTCCCAGAAATTATACGGGACCTTCAGCACCATCAGCATATCCCGCAGATCATATAACTCGTGAGAATACGATGGGGATCATCTGGAAATCCTGCACCCAAGGTTTTTCTGGTGCAACATGTGTCACAGCTGTAAGTGGCAATCAGTTTACCTTTGCGGATGCAAGCCTGGAATGTAGCAATATGAATAGTTTGAATGCTGGTGCGGGGTTTGCCGGATTCAAAACTTGGCGTCTACCAACAATGACAGAACTACTTTCGACAAACGATGCCTCCAAAACCTCGTTTACCCTTTCGGCGACAACGGAATTACCTGTAACATTTAATTTTGCCTATTGGTCATCAACTCCGTATCCCTTTAATACTGGTTTTGCGTGGTATTTGGACTACTCCAATGGAAATTCTTATGCGACATTTAACACAAATAATAATTACCATGCGCGCTGCGTGGCCAGCTCTTCATTTAGAGAAGGATTTTATTTTACCGTGAACACAGATGGAACCGTATTTGACAGAAAAACTGGTCTTCTATGGCAACGTTGTGCAATCGGTCAAAACAATGATGCTACCTGTTCTGGATCGGCAAGCCCAAGAACATGGACACAAGGACTTTCCGAGTGTGCACAATTAACCTTGGCGGGTAAAACATGGAGACTACCTAACAGAAATGAGTTGGCAAGTTTGTACAATTATGCCTTAAATTCAGCGCCCTTTATCGATCGTACGACATTTCCAAATGTAGGCACTTCTACTTCTGAACACCATTGGACCTCAACCACTGATGCCATTAATACAACAAGGGCATGGTATGTAAATTTTACATCGACGATCAATAATATCTATGATTCATCTGTTAAAACGACAGGCTACTTTGTCCGTTGTGTAGCAGACAACTGATCCGACGACTCTCTCGGGAAAAATTGACAAATAAAAAGGACTTTCTGACCTTCTCATTTCCTCAAGAAGGTGCTATGATACAGATAGAGTGCAGTGGGAAAGTTACTTATTCCAGGATGAAAAGACAGGTGCGTTCTTTCACTATACCGAAAATGCGTTTTTTGACCAATCCCATGTTTTCAGCGAGCCTTCCGCCAACCATATCCTTTGGAACCAAGGAAGTACTGAATTAAAATTCTATTGTGATGCAAACTTGATCTATTTGCCACCGCATTCGTTTACGACTACCACCTCTTTTCATTTTGTAAGATTGATACCCAACCAAGAACCATTTACATGTATATCCTTCAACCGAGAGTTCTATTGCTTGAGAGACCATGACCATGAGATTTCTTGCAATGGGATCCTTTTCTATGGAGCTCAAACCTTTGCTATCCATAACCTAGATCCCGTTGAAAGAGAGTCAGCCCATCAAATCTTTCAATTGTTTAAAGTCGAATTCGAAAAAAAGGACCCTGTGCACGGAGAAATGTTGGTGAGCCTTTTAAAAGTACTCATTATCATCTTAACTAGAATTGGGAAAAAACAAGTACGCGCGATTGATGGGAACTCTCAAGAAATCGAGCTCATTCGTAGATTCAACCTACTCGTAGACTTAAATTTTAGACAGCAAAAGCAAATCAATGATTATGCTTTTGAGTTGGGTGTCAGTGCAAAAAAGTTATCATCAACATTTAAGAAAGCGAAACTAGATCCACCGCTCACTCGGATCCACCAAAGGATTATTTTGGAAGCCAAACGTCTGTTACTTTTTTCACTTAAATCAGTCACGGAAATTTCGGATGAACTAGGCTTTGAGGATATGAGTCAATTTAGCAAATTATTTAAAAAGATAACAAATGAATCACCTTCGCAATTCAAGACAGGCATCTCAGAGAGACAGTCCCAAGAACAACAAAATTAAGTATTCATACAAAAAAAGGAAAACATGATGATCACAAAAAATAGATTGAATATAGTTTTAAGACTTAGCTTGGCCATTATCTTGCTACAAACTCTATACTTCAAATTTACCGCCGCTACAGAATCTGTCTTTATTTTCAGTAGTTTAGGTATGGAACCTTGGGGAAGGATTGGAGCAGGACTTGCTGAACTTATATTGAGCATCATGCTTTTCATACCTAGAACTGCAGCCTTAGGAGCATTCTTCACGGCAGGAATGATGGTAAATATCGTTGCCATCCATTTTCTATTTTTAGGATTTGAAATTGCTGGCGACCACGGCCTGCTCTTTGGTCTGGCCGTATATTGTTTGTTTGCCGCATTAGTCTTATGTTTCAATCAAAAAGAAGAACTGATTTCTATATACAATCGTATTTTAAAAAGGAATTGATTCATGCATCTTTTTAATGAAACACTTTTTATCCTAGATTCTCTGGACTCCCTACTTTCAAAAATGTCAGAAAAAGAGTATTATGAGCCCATCTCTATTCTCCAAAATAAATCTGTATCCCAGCATGTTCGGCATATCTTAGAATTTTACCAAGAGTTTCTTTTAGGGCATAAAAAAGGAGAGATTGACTATGATGCAAGAAAACGATCCTTAAAAATAGAATCAGACAGAAACTATACCATTGAATTCATTCAATTGATGCGGATTGAATTTTCGAATTCTTTTCCTGACAAAACAATACTGCTACATGTATCTTCGCACAAATTAGAATTGAGGTCTCACATCCAATCCTCCTTGTATAGAGAACTTTCCTATTGCAATGAACATTCTATCCATCACATGGCGATTATTAAAATGGCATTATTCCAAAGCTTCCCAAGGATCCAAGTATCGGATGGATTTGGAGTCGCATATGCTACTCAATTTCTTTCAAAGGCCAAAGCAGAGTTTTAGGTAGAATTATGTTAAGCATTCGAGAATGGTTTATGCAACAAATCGATCCGGGAGTGAATAAAAAGACGGATTCTTTGAAGGTCGACCAAACCATTCGTGATTATAGACTTCAGCTTTCTAGTAACCAAACTCTCTCTATCAAAGAAATTGTGCGAGATGGTCCCTTACTTCTTGTTTTCATCCGAGGGACCTGGTGCCCTTTTTGCAACATCCATTTAAAGAATTTAGCAATTTGGGTAGAAACATTAAAAAATAAGAGAGGCACAGTCATTGTTGTTTCTAGTGAAAAACTAATTACGATTAAACGGTGGTTGGCCTACAATCCTGTTGGGTTTTTATTTGCGGCCGACCCTGATTATGAACTCATGGATTATTTTGGAGTTCGGATTCCTCCCAACCAGTTTTCCCAAGCCGCAACTTTCTTAATTGATACAAACCTTACGATTCGACTCGTGTATAAAGGCAAACGAAACCCAGCAAGCTTTGAAATCATTGAAAGCCAATGGGAAGAAGTACTAACCCAATCCTAATTTTCTCGTGCCCTTCTCTACGAATTTCTTTCGTTTGCCCAAGGAACCTTTGTTTTCTTAAAAATCGCTTTCTTTCGCAACCAAATGCATCTATAATCTAAATCACTCTCAAAAGAATTACGTTTCTATCTCCCATTACAATACTTATGATTGAGGCATTATGTTAGAAAAGGACTTTGATATTCTTTGGATCATCATTTGCTCTGGTTTGGTTTTTTTTATGCAGGCTGGTTTTCTTTGCCTCGAATCTGGCCTCACACGCACAAAAAATTCAATCAATGTCGCGATCAAAAACATCACTGACTTTGGTATTGCGACCATCTTATTTTATACGGTCGGTTATGGCCTAATGTACGGAAATTCAATAGAAGGTTGGTATGGTGCAGACCACTTCCTTCCGGAATTTTCACTCAGCAATCCAAAACTGCCAGTATTCTTTCTCTTCCAGTTAATGTTTTGTGGAACCGCTGCGACTATCGTTTCGGGTGCTGTCGCAGAACGGATGAAATTCGGTGCCTATATCCTCATTACGGCGATGATATCTTCCATTATTTATCCCTTTTTTGGACATTGGGTATGGGGCCGATCTCTCGCGGATCTAAGCATTAAGACAGGATGGTTAGCAAAGTTGGGGTTTGTAGATTTTGCAGGTTCAACCGTCGTACATAGTGTAGGTGGTTGGGTGGGTCTTTCGGCCATGATGATCATCGGGAACCGTATGGGGAAATTTGATACCGATGGCAAAGTAAACCAAATCACTGGGAACAATTTACCCATTGCGATGCTCGGCACCCTCATCCTTTGGTTTGGATGGATCGGCTTCAATGGAGGGAGCACATTAGCATTTTCAAAGAGTATTCCTGGTATTCTTGCCAATACTATGCTTGCCGCATCGGGCGGAATGGCTGCCGCTTTGATTTATGGTTGGTTGCGATTATCTTATGCGGAGGCCACCTTACCTTTGAATGGTGCCCTAGCCGGGCTTGTCTCCATAACTGCCTCTTGCCATGCAGTTCGCTCTGAAGAAGCACTTTTTATCGGTTTTGTATCGGGCATTTTAATGTTTGAAACAAGAAAGTTGTTAGAACGATTTCAGTTAGATGATGCGGTGGGAGCCATCCCGGTTCACCTAACGGGAGGTATCTGGGGAACACTAGCGGTAGGGCTCTTTGCAAATTTAGAAACCCTTCACTCCAATTTGACTCGATGGGGCCAAATCCAAGTGCAGGCACTGGGCATCATCGCCTGTGGGCTGATTGCATTCTCTCTCAGCTATCTTCTGTTATCTCTTATCAACCGTTTTTATCCGCTCCGCGTATCAGAATCAGCGGAAAAACAAGGACTTAACTTCACAGAGCACCGTGCTACTACAGAGCTGTATGATTTATTCTCTGAGATGGAATACCAAAAACAAACTGGTGATCTAAGTAAAAATGTCTCCATCGAACCGTTTACTGAAGTTGGTCAAATTGCGGAACGTTACAACTTGGTTTTGGAAAAAATCCGCACGAATATCAAAGAAAAAGAACAACTCACTCATGAATTAGAATTGAACTTAGGTGTGATACAAAACGACCTCAACACAGCCAAAAAAATACAAGCGAGTATATTGAACCAAGAAGATAGACTGATTGGGGACTTAGAAATTACGATTCGCTACTTACCTTTATCGGAGGTCGGTGGTGACTTTTTTGATATCGCTGAGTTAAAACCTGGATTGCAGAGGATCTTTATTGCAGACGCCACGGGACACGGAGTGCAGGCAGCACTCATCACAATGGCTATCAAAACTATCTACGAATCTTTAAAACGCGGGCACTATAGTGTTCATGAACTATTGAAATATCTCAATAGTGAGTATTACCATTCCTTCAAAAACCTAAACCAGTTCTTCACTTGTACCATCATAGACATAGATAGCAACCGAAACCTAATTCGCTATGCCTCGGCCGGCCATCCACCTCAATTTTTAATCCGTGACCAAGTGATCACTCGATTGGAAAAAACAGGTAGAATCATCGGTGTAAAGCCAAGTACGGAATATACATCCCATGAATTTGAATTCTTACCTGGCAATGCAATCTGTCTGTTTACTGATGGTCTGACAGAACAATGGAATGCAGACCAATTGGAGTTTGGGGAAATGAAATTGGAAGAGTACTTCCAACAGAAGGAAGTCATTTCCTTTCGGGAAGACATCGATAAGATCTTAGAATTACAAAAGAATTTTTTAGAGGGCATGCCCTTACAAGATGATATAACCGTGATTGGAGTGAGCCGAAAGAGATTAGGAGCTTAAAATAGAAAAAACTTTTTATTTTCCTGGTAGTTTTTGAGAGCACTAGTGAGAATATTTTTTTCTTCTCTGTCAACAATGATGTGTTGGTGGAATAAGTACTCCACAACCGAAGATTGGTATTCTGATTCCAAAGCATTCAGTTCATGTAATAATATGGAAAGTCGATTGGGGTTTCTTTCTTGGAGTTTCAGTTGTTTTTCGACTTCATAAGGAAAAAACTCTGCCATTTGTTTTGTGAATTTATCCCATTTCTCTAGTTTTACAAATACAGGTTCGATCTTTTGAGAAAACTCCATATGGATTGGGTTGTCATTATCACATAATACGATCACCATGCGAACATATTGGTACAATTGAGGATTGGTAAAAAAGACTTGGTCGATTGTTTTTTGGTCCATCTCAGAAAATAGTTCGACTAAGCCCTCGATAACGCCCCCTTCTTGCTCAAGTGAAGAAAAGAATGCCTCCCAACTCACTGCATCTAAATTTGTAATGAGAAAAATCTTTAGTGTAGGATCGTTCAGTTGTCCTGTATGGTCTAGTAGGATCCGTAAACTTTGTGCGGAAGATAATTTGGATACTAGTTCTAAGATATATTCACTTGATTCTGCGTTTCTTTCTGCTATGGTTTTTCCAAACCCATGGTATAAAAAATTGAGCAATAGAGGTACAGGAAGATCCTTACGATTGATGAGTGTTTCAATCTCTGGTTCATTTCGTAAGATCCAGAGATAACGGATAAAATAATCCCTAAGCTCCTCGACTTCGAATAGGATTTCTAGATAGTCCTGTAATAAGTCCGTGTCGCTCAAAAAAGATAGAGAAGCTTTTGCATTATTTGGTCCTGCTTTCTTCCAAAAATCCCAGATTAAAATATTCATTGAATGTATTACAATGGGAGACATGTCTCTCTTTGTTCCAAATCCTTTTCTATTTTTGAATCAGATTCTTTTACTCAAAAAATTTTTAATTAGAATAATTCTTTTATATAAAGAAGTCTAAACATTGATGAGCATTTCCAGATCTCTTATGGAACGAATCCAATCCTTCGATGCAGAAACGATTGAACGCTGCATACAGATGGGTTGGGAAGACCGCACGCCTTGGGAAGCCATTCAGAAACAATTTTCTCTGAGCCCAAATGAATTTGTAAAATTGATGAGACATTTTTTACCGAGGGATCGATTTGAACGCTGGAGAAGAAGGATTTCCGAACAAGGTCGACTTAAAAACCAAAAACAGAGAGGCTTTTTAGAATCGAGGTTCAAATGCACTCGTCAATCTGTGGATGGCACTACAAAAGGCTGGAAATAAAGCTATCGTTTCTTTCCCTCATTTCCCCAAAAAAAGTCTAAACCATATAAACGCAAGGAGGGAATTGCTTTGGCTCGGATCTACATTTTTCTAATTATACTTATAACATACGTTACTTGCTCCTCTATGCCAGATGTACAAAAGAGCGATCACTTCAACGGTGAAGTGTTTTTCAATCCAGAACCAACAAGTCACCCTAGTTTTTTCCGGATCTTCCGCCATGTTGTCTCAGGAAGAAATTCAAATTGGCCTGACTCAGTTTTAAATCCAGAAATATATACAAAATCATCTCTCAGTCTAGGTGACACTGAATACCGTGTCACCTTTATCAACCATGCAAGTTTCTTAATCGAAACCAAATCAGCCAATATTCTCACAGATCCAGTGTGGTCAAATCGAGTTGGACCCTTCTCTTGGGCGGGACCAGAAAGGGGCATTGAGCCAGGGATCCCTTTTGAACTCCTACCAAAGATTGATATTGTTTTGATTAGCCACAATCACTATGACCATATGGACCTTCCAAGCTTACAGAGATTAAATGAAAGATTCCACCCAATCTTCATTGTTCCAAAATTAAACAAAGACCTCCTCAAAAGTGTAGGAATCGAAACAGTATATGATTTGGATTGGTGGCAGACGTATGCTTTTAATGATACCTTAAAGGTGATGGTTACTCCCTCAAGACACAATTCGGGACGGGGCTTGACAGACAGAGACAAAACTCTTTGGGGCAGCTTTGCGATCTTGCACTCAAACGGCGGTTATATTTATTTTGCTGGCGACACAAGTTATGGCTCCCATTTTAAACAAATAGCAAGCAGATTGGGGAAAGCGAGTTTGGCACTTTTACCCATAGGTGCTTATGAGCCGAGAGATATGATGAAAGATGCTCATATAAACCCACAGGAAGCAGTACTTGCTCATTTGGATTTAGAAGCAAAGCTTAGCATAGCCATGCATTTTGGGACATTTAACCTTTCTAGTGAAGATCGTTTACAACCTGTCCAAGAATTAATGGAAAGCCTTGGCCAAAAGAATATAGATAGAAACAGATTTTTAGTGATCAAGGAAGGTAGCTCGGTTGTTGGTAAACTTTAATTTAACGTTTCCAAGTCTCGAATGCTAATCCCGGTAACCTTTCTTGGTGGCCTGGATAGACAAACTTTGGTTTGAATTGATTTGTCCATTCGATTAGATAACGTAAACTCTTTCGATTCAAATCTGGATCAGCTGTAAAAGATCCAGGTATGACTTCATTTTGCCATCCCCATTGTGTATGGCAACTATCACCCAACACCAAATGTCCTCCATCTTTTGCCTGAACATAAAATGCTAAACTTCCAGCTGTATGCCCAGGCACAGAGATAACAAAAAAACTTTCATCACCAAAAAAATCTAGATAAGAAATTTTACCTATCTCTTCCGAAAGTTTGAGCTGTATTAGATTTGGTTCTTCACCTAATAAATTGTTTGTACTTCCTTGCACAAAAAGATTGATGAACTGTTTGGAGGTTACTTCACTTGGCCCGACATAAAATGGAATTTTTGAATCAATCTCATAAGCTCCGAGAACGTGGTCTAGATGCAAATGAGTAAAAAAGACTCCCTTCAATTCTATTTTGTTTTCAAGCAGATACTCTTTCGTTGTATGGAAGATTTTTAATTTCTCTAAGTTCATCTGAGACGCAACTATCGAACTCACTTTTCTTTCTTGGTTTCCATTGCGAAAAGACTTACCCACACCGGAATCGATTAGATAGGTACCAAACTTGGGATGTTTGATAACATAAAAATAGATTGAGATAGGTTCGGGGCGATCAATTTGGCCCTTTGCTTTTGGGTCATTGAGATCAAGGAGACCAGAGAGTGGCACTTCCCAATCAGCGGCCTTTACGATCTTAAATTCAATTTTTGTAGTTGTTTGGCGAAGAGATGGAAACTCTTGAGAAGGACTAGTCTTCCATTCTTCTTTGGCTTGGTGTGAGGTAACTTGGCAGGAAATCAAAGTAGCCAAGGTGAGGTAAGTTAACAATCGGATGAATGGTCTTACTATCATAGCTAAGGGAGAGTTAAGCTCCAAGATTGGATTCTGATTTTTCCAATCGATCCATATAAGAGGTTCTAAAGCTATGATAAATATCTTTGATGGTTTGTTTTTTTTGGAGGGCCATATAGATATGAATGATTGTATGGAGTAGTAAACATAACAGTAAGCCTTCAAAGATCCCAAGTTTATACACGAGTAAACCACAAATCGTCGCAAGTACGATGGCATACTTACCATGGTGGTCATAGACAGAACGCAATCCATAAATCATCTTACCACCAGTGAAGACCATAATGATGCCGAGTGTGTATTGAGGAAGAAAGGACAATAGACCAGGAAAGAGAATCATTACCATAATAACCGCCGCACAAAAGAGATTGGAAAGTTTGGTCACTGCTCCTGCATAGGCATTTGTACTACTCTTTGCCAAACCGTCTAGATTCGTCATCCCGCCAAAGAAGGAGGAACCGAGATTGGCAATCCAAATCGCAAGCAAACTATTGTTTGTGTGGCAATGTCTTTTGAGTGGATCAATTTTTTCGATGGCTGCATTGCTCATGACTTGTTCAATTACATCAATGGCACCTAACATCATTGCATAGCCTATCATCTTCACTACACCAGTAAAGGCATCGGTGTGGAAGAACTGAGGGTGTGGTAAAGGAAATCTAAAATAGAAAGGAACAGGTTCTATAGTAAGCTTTGGTAAACTTAAGTAAAACATACTTGCTATGCCAATAGCCATGATGGTAAAATATGAGATACCTGGAGAAACCTTACTGTACTTTTGAAATAACCAAATAAACAAAATGAAAGATACCGTAGAAAAGCCAAGAAGCTCTAGGCGCGCTAGGTCCAACCAATGTTCTGAACTTGAAACCGTGGTATATAAAAATGGAAAAAACTTTAGGGCGATCTTGAGACCTATTCCCGCCAAAAGACCCTCTACAAGATACACAGGAACTAGCAACAAAATGTGCTTTTGTAAATTGTACTTCCAAACAATGATTTGCATGAGTGCAGTCAGCAAAATGAGAAAGGGCATATTCTCCATTCCAAATTCTGCAACACCAAATGCCAAAGCAGGAGCAAGGCCGGCGGCGATGCCAGGAGTGCCCACATAATTGCCAGGACGGAAGAGAGAGGTGATGTAGCCTACAATGCAGGCAAAAACAACTGTGATGAGTCCAATGAGGATGGGATAGTCAGACATGATGCAAATGCCTGCACTCAGGGGAATGGCCATACAGCCAGTAATGAAACCTGCAGAGGCATCTCTTCGCAAATATTGGAAAGTACCTGAAAAATTTTGCTTCATAGTCGTTTACTCAAATCTAGTAGTCTTTTTCATGTTGTCAAAAACTTGCAGCCTGGCAAGAGCAATTGTGAATTTCCAAAATTCTTTTCTAGGGAAAATACGAAATCTGTTTCACGACATTTTATACTCATTCTAAAACTCCAAATTGTTCACACAAACTGAAAGGCAAATCTGATCGTACACTTTGTCCTTTTTTTATGTAGTCGTAAATTTTATTCGTTTCTTCTTAGAGTCTTTTCCGAGGAATCGTGCCGAGTCTAAGAGATCTCGGTAATCCAATTTATGTTTTTTTTTCTCTAGCTGACAAGATCTAATCAAACGGTCCAAAGAACGTTTCATATTCTGCAATTCTTTTATTTTTAACTCTATCTCGTTCTTTTTCTCTACTAGGGTGTTGTGAATCATTTCAAGGCTTTGTTTACTTTTGAATAATTTCACGAAATCTTTGATTTCCTTCAAATGGAAACCCAAATCACGCGCAATTTGGATAAATATTAGATTGTAAATTGAGTTTTCATCAAAACGACGGTAGTTATTCCGGTTTCGACTTCCTTGGGACAAAAGCCCTTGTTTTTCATAAAATCGTATCGTATGAGGGGAGAGTCCAGTGCGTTGGGAAACTTCTGAGATGAGCATGTTTTTTCCAAAAAAATCCTAGCTGAGTATTGACATTAGAGTATACTCTAATGTTACAAAGATACAATTACATTTCACGAGGAATTATGAAACAATCAGCTTTGAGTATTTTGGTTTTTGGTGTTTATATGTTAGGGCAAGGAGTGATCTTATTCTTTGCTCCGAACTTTCTTTTAGGGCTCTTTGGGATACCCGAAACAAACGAGTTTTGGGTGAAAGTCGTAGCGATTGCGCTTCTGATTTTATCCTACTATTATATACGTGCTGCCTCATTAGATGTGCAGACCTTCTTTCAATTGAGTACAGAAGGGAGAACGATTCAGTTCGTTTTATTTACCATTCTAGTTTTTGCAATGGATGCTCCGAAGATCCTCATCGCCCTCTCATTTTTTGAACTCTTGTCCGCCCTCTGGACGTTCCTAGCCTTGAAAAAGGAAAAGCTCGCTTAACCCCTCTTATAAGCAGTCTCTCATTCTTTTTAGAATGTGAGACAATTTTAGTACAAGACCAGGGCAGATAAAAACACTCGATTTTCAGAGCATTTATTTGATTCTGGTCTATAGATGGTACTACGTATTCAGACGTATTCCCTATTTGTTTTCCTAACATCTATCTTTTTATTTTGCCAACCCACCAAACTGGGTAATGCTTGCGACCCATCTCACTCTGGTTATTTCCAAAACCTTTTTTTTGTTCAATTGTTTCAAATCAGAAATGCGGGCTGTTTACCTTCCTTCGTGCCGGGGCCCCAACCAAAGCCTAAACCTGGTTTGTGGGGATTTTTTGCGGTCAACACGGCAAACGGTTTTCTTAAGGATATGAAAATTGTCGGTAACAAAGCCTATGCGATTGGTTTGTATGATTTTGTCGGACCGAATACCGGAAGTTTGGTGATGCTCAATCCATCCGACCAGTCCTTACTTCCAACTTCGAACTGCCCCTACTTCGAAATTGATGGAAACATCTTCGATATCGTGGGTGATGGAAAAGGAAACGCTATCATTGCGGGCGATTTTAATTACATCCAAGGGATCAAACGAAAGTCCATCGCAAAGGTCAAAGCTGATTGCACTTTGGATACAAGTTTTGATGTAAAGATAGTGGATGCCAGTGCGGAGATTCGCACCCTTCTCGTTCACAACCAAAAGCTCTATTTTGGCGGTAATTTCGCGAGTACATTTCCTAACAATGTCTCCAGGGTCGCTTTAGCAGTCGCCAATCTGGATACAGGAGCCATAGACGAAGGCTTCAATGCAGGATTACCCTCAGGAGAACTGTATACAATGCAGACAGATGGAAGCAGTCTCGTTGTAGGTGGGAGTTTCTCTATCATGAATGGAAATTCAGTCGCGAATTTGGCCAGGATAGACGTCAATTCTGGTGCTTTTCTCACGACTCTAGGAGAACCGGATAACAAGGTTGGTTCTATCATACTTGATGGAAATGAAATCATTGTTTGTGGGAGCTTCACAAACATAGACAGCCAAACTGCCAATTATCTTGCCCGTATCGATTACGCAGGTGGGCTCCTCTGGGGGAGCAATTTGTTTGATTCATCCCCTGCTTCGATACATATTTCAAATGGAAAATTGTTTGTGGGAGGAGCTTTTTCAACTCCACGCCCAGGACTGGTCACTTTGAATCCAGGTTCGGGAAATGACTTAAATACAGATTTTAAACTGGCCTCAGGCAATATAACAAAGACTATACTATACAATAACAAGCTCTATGTCTTTGGCTTTTTCGATAGCATCTTAGACAAATCCATAACTGGTCTTGCCGTCATCAACCCAAGCAATGAGACAGTGGAAACCTGGGATGCGAAATTGGCAGGTGGCAACATAAGTTTCCTAACAGGAGGGATCTTCCAATTTGCAAATGGACCCTTGTTGTTAGGTGGTTCCTTTGCAAGTTTACAAGGAGTTAAACGATCCTTTTTGTCCGAGATCGATTTAACAACTGGAAAACCAACAGACTGGAACCCACAAATTACCTACCCAGGAGGTGGGATAGAAGCAGTACAAGCCCTCGAAATCTCTGAAAATCGATTGTTCATTGCGGGAACTTTCACTGCAATCGATGGCATTACGCGAACAAGGTTTGCATCCTTTGATCTTTTACCAAGTCCGAAATTAAATTCCCTAAACATCAGCATCTCTGGATATACAAATACTACAAATAAAATTGTGAACATCAATGGGACAATGTTTGTTGGCGGAGGGTTTACCAATGTGAGTGGAAATAGCATCAACCATTTCTTTTCTCTCAATCCAAACACCTTCGCCTTATCTTTTGCAAATAATCCCAATCCCAATTTTCCAGTGTCACAAATTCACAAACTTTCCAATGGAAAATTTTTCATAGGCGGAGAATTTTCAACAATCAACGGAAGTACGGCTACAAATCGTTTTGCTATTATTGATGAGACAAATGGAAGCTTCAAACAAGGTCCAAGCGGAAGTGCAATAGGTTTACTCACAGGCTCTCTTACCCACGGCGACAAAATTTTTGTTGGTTTTGGTAACCAAGCAGCACCCAATGGAACAGGCTGTTGTGTTGGTATTTATGACATCCAGAACCTCTCACCGATATCACATAACCTAGGCATTGCGCCACAAGCAGGAAGTGAAGTCCGAGATATGATAGTGGATCGCGACCATCTCCTTCTGTCAGGTGCCATGATTACGGCACAAGATACTACAATTTCCAATTTCGCTCGGTTTGATCTGGCTAGTTTACGATTGTTAGTAGATAGTTCGATCGCGTTTAACAGTCCAACCTTCAAATTTGTCGATACCGCGAGCTATATCTATGTCATGGGTAGATTCAAAACAGCAGCGGGAAGGCGACGGGGCTTCCTCGCGCGCATCTCAAAAGATACGAATAGCATCATTGACTGATGCATCAATCAATTGCAAAATGCACTGCTCACACAAGCTTGTACAGTCGCATAACAGGCAGGGCTATTTTTGCAGGTGAAACCAATAGAATCGGAGGTGCAGCCTCCCGCCTGACCAACATAAGAACATTGGAATACTCCAGATGGACCGCTCAGAACTTGAAGGATGGTGGATGCTCGAGAAGTCTCTTGGGATGCAGTCACCGTATAGTTTGTCTTTGAAAGTATAGTTTGTGTTGCTTGTCCAGTTATGATTCCTGTCGTTGGGGCAAGAACCAGACCAGTCGGTAAGCTTGGAGAAACAGAAAACTGGGTGGGAGAAAAATTGGAGATTGTAGGCTTAACCTCCACGGCTTGGTTAAGAGAGAAAACAAGTGTAGCATTATCTTGGTTTCCGTATGAGATCCGAGGCCTTTGTGCATTTTGGTAGCTTGAGACAAGGAGCAAATTGAAGCTTGTTTGGTCAGCCTTCTCTTCAGATTTGCATTGGTTCGTGAAGCCTAATACCAATAAGAAACCGAGATAAGTCCAAACTGTAAAAAATCTAAAAATATGAGAACTCTGTCTTTTCAAAAATGTAACCTAATTTAAATCTCAATTCAGCTTCTTTTATCTGCCTGCGAAGGTCTAGCACTTTCAAATCTCACTCTAACATCCAAGAGGCGGGAAGCCCCATTCGAAACACATCACCTAAAATCAGAATACCATTTCTAAGCCGCCATGCTTCAAGCTGATGGTAAGTTTCAGGATCGGCAGGCTTGTTGCATGGTCCAGCAATTTGATCCAAAAACCAATCCCCTTCTATGTTTAGAAAAGAAACCGTACACTTTGTTTTTCCATTTGTATGGTACAAATAGAACCTACCGTCTCGTATCTTTTGGTCATAATCAAATACACAATTGTGCTGGTTTTTACCTTCCCAGTATAAGTCAAGATTTGAACGTATGGGCGAAATCCATTCATTGCCTTCAAACGGTGGTTCTGGATACGAAACAACCTCTTCTTGGAATGTACTATTTTCTAATTCTTGGATCATAGTGCTTTCCAGTTTATATACATCGGCAATCGATCGAAACTTCCAATGAGGCTTGTAGAGATCGATTTCTTCTATCAACTGGCAAATCTGCAAGAGCTCGTCATCAGAAAGGGATTCTTGCATCAGATTTTCTAAAAATCGAATGTGCAATTTTGGTCTTTGGTTTCTTGCTCGTAACAGAGAAAAGAATCTCAATAGATTTGCGTTGATCTGCTTTAAGTGCAAAAGATGCTTTCGGTATTTCGGATCAGCAAAGATTTTTTTGAAGACTACAATGGATTCTAGGTTCCAAAGATCAGGTGTCATCCTCTCGAGTGGTTTTCGCAAGGCTGGGTCATATCCTGCCTCGATTAAAATGTCCCTTCTCTTTTTTTGAGTGATCTCAGTCTCATTACCAAATACCAAGTAAATAGCTGGAACATCCATAGTTCTTAGGCATTAGACTTTTGCATTTGTTTTGATTGGAACAATAAAAACCCAAGTGTTGCGATTACACCTCCCAGCAAAATAAAAAGTTCCGCACCATAAGGACTCACGTCCCAAGTAGGCCCAAGGATGCTTAGATAGACGATAGGAGCAATGTATTGATTGATGAAGAGAATGGTAAAGGTAATCTGATTGGCAAGCCCGCCACTTAAAAATTTCCAGAGAAAGAGATGAGGATTGGATAAAACAGTAGATGTTGCCAACAAAGCCATGAAGACCATCTCCATGAGAGAGATGCCGACTCTCGGATCCATATCCATACTCAAATACCTTGGGTTATGGAATAGATGTCCTATTAAACTCAAGGCACCTGGAACAAGCGCTAGATGGATGAGAAGGTCATCTAGAATGAAAATACGGTTGGGTGTTCTACGGAGGTACAAGAGAATTTCATAGACGCTAAAGAGAAGGAGTCCTATAGAAGTAAAAATGGAGGTCATGACCAGCGAAGACTTGGTACTAATGTGCACCTGAGGTGCAGACAGCAACATTAAGATAGACGAGAGATTTCCACCACCAACGATCATAAGTAATGCAATATTTCCGGTGATCGGCCACATATGAAGATAGCGTGTGGCAAAGCGAAGTGCCACAATTAGAAAGATAGAAACACCAGTAAAGATAGACAAAACAGGACCATTTGTCTCGTAAAACAGAGGTTTACCGATAGCCCAAGCAAAAATCACGACGATCGATGCGACTAAAACTACTAGGTCTATGAGTTCTGCTAGCTTACTTTTTTGGATCTTCATACGATATCTTTTCCTCTCCTCCTAAGGCTCTATCTAGATCGATAGGAGCATTAGCAATCGGAAATGATAACCTTTCCCTCGGAAAAGTCAAATGATTCCCAATTCCTGACTAAACCAATGGAATGAGATTAAAAATCATTCTATGGCAACTCGGTCGAAGGGAATACCTTTAGTTTGAAATTTTGCCGTGCACTGTCATTGATATCTGGAAGAATCCTTTCTCCTCGGATCACTTTTCCTGTACACACTTCCTTTAGTATCGTATAATGAGTCTTTTGTGGGTTTGCATCATTTGTTTCGAAGGCCACACTCTCATAGGCTCCGCTAGAAGCTCTGATTTTGGCAAGCACCCTTTGCAAACCACCTGTGCCTGTTCCCGTTTCCGCTGCACCCAATCCCGTATAACGACCCGCATTTGGTGATAACAAAGTAGAATAGACAAGATCGTTAGACCTACCATACAAAAGTGGGATTGGGAATCCCTCGGGTAAAGAGGAGGAGGACCCCAAATAGGTATGCCACAGGTTGGCCCCATTTTGGTCTAACTTTTGGTAGTAGTAGTTTTTGGTTGAACCCGCTATACCTTGGAAAGGACTTACAGGGCTACCAAACGTATCAGAAAATCGGCCCAAAGTGTAGAACTGGTTACCTGCTAAAAGCAAAGTTTCTACCCCACCATTGGTAGAACTACCTCCCGGCCCTTGGTATGAGATCCAGCTAATGCTTTGGTTGGATTCAATCTTCAATAAAAAAGAACGGGTAAAACCTAATGCAGGATGTCCAGTCGCTCCATTCATATTTCCTGTCGTTGATCCACCTAAATAGATCACATTACCATCGCGAGCTGTGCTTAGGGGAGATTCACTTCCGGAACTCGTGATGTAGGTTTGTTTGATGGGTGATCCAGAACCGTTCACTATGCCATACAAAATGTCTGTATCTGCGGTTGCACCTTGGGAAGTGTTGGTTACTGCCGGAAATTCACTAAAAGTTTGGTGCCCAGCCGTTCCATTGAGAGTGGCAAACAAATGGATTTGGTCCAAGTCATCGATCTCAAAAGCGCTTGAATTGTTCAAATCACTGGAATCAAAATAGGTATGCCATTTGCGAAGACCCGTTTGGTCATACCGTACCACCATAAAAGCTGCAGACCCTAGACCAGCTGCTTTTGCTGACAAAGCACCAGCTTGCTCTGTGATCACATCGTCCGCAATGCCAATATCACCATTCGAAAACAGTTTGACTGACAATCGTGAGCTATTGACAACCTCTCCTAAATAATCAAGCCAAACAATGTCCCCCGTTTTGCCATCTAACTTAGCAAGAAAGCCATTGTAAAAGGGAGCAGATCCAATGGTCTCTGAAAAGTTAAAATTCTTTCCCGATCCTAAATTTTCTGTAGTGAATCCGGTGATGACGATATCTTCATTCGGTAAACCTTTAGCATCCGTTATATAAACAAGAAAAGATCCATTCCCAATCGACTTTTCCCAACGAGTTGTCGTATTACAAATAACAGGTGAAGGAACCGGAGTGAGCAAAGTGCGTAAGAGATTTGTTAAAAAAAAGGCTTGCGACTTTGGATCTCCCGCATTGGAAAAATCTAGTTTCCCGCAGGATAGATACAAGATAGCAAAAAGTAATACAGAGATTCTGGGAAATATAGGATACATTTTCATAAGCATACACCTTTCACAGGCTACTATTATTAACAAAAGATGGTATTCTTTTTATCACAAGAGCAAAAGCATCCTCTTCAAATTCTCTTCCATCCCAATATTTCTTCTCCATGCAGTAAACTCGTACATATACTAAATTCTAATGTTCGAAAGTGTGAATTCAGTCAAGATGGTTTTTAACATCAGGTTGAGAGAGAGTCTCTATGGCAAAATGATCTAGATCTTTGCATACATAGACTCGGTCTCGGCTGGGTGGGATACAGAAAAAGATAGAGTTATGTTCATCGCGTTCCTTTAGAACTGGCGAAATGGGAAGATAAGCCCCCAATCTTTGGAAGAACTTTCGTTTGTCACCCTTTGGATGATACGTTTGTATGGGAAGTTCCTTTTTGTACGCTTGGAGAGAGTCCTCCGCATGGTCTACTGGTATGTTTTCATCCATCACAAGGTAGAGAAAGGAGATGTTTTGTCCTTCTCTTGCCTTTCGGAATGCCTTTAGCTTTGCCAGAGCCAAAGGGCATTGCTTTGTGCATCCAACGATACCTGGGTATACAATGAGCCATGCCTTTGGGTCTATCGAATGAAATTCATCTTTACAAAACGTACACTCAACAAAAGAAATCTCTTTGCTTTTCAGAGAAAAGCAGACAAAAAAAGAGGCACATAGGAGGAAAGCGAGAACAAAGGAAAAAACAAAATTATTTAGATAAAAACTTTTCTTCATCATCTTCAATGGTTTGTTTCAAGTGTTGTATCGAATGTCTAAGCGATTTAAAAATACCATCGGCCGTATCAATCTTTGTCACTAACTCCATCGTCATTTGTAAATGGTTTTGGGTATTTTCATTCAATTGGGCAATGGCAGAAGAAATATCTGCCAAACTTTGTGTTTGTTCTTTCGTGGAAAGACTCATCTCCTCAGCAATTTTTAATAAAACATCCAAGGCATCTTTTTGGTCTTCGAAAGCACGTAAGTTAGATTGGATCGATTCAGCAAGGTGTCGGATCCCATCTTCAGAAGCGATGATAGAGCGGACAAATGTTTCGACTGTTTGGTTAATTGAATTTGATTTTGAAAAACTCAATTGAATCGCTTGTTTAATCTTGGATGAAATATTCGAAATATTCTTGGTTGCTTCCGCAGTAGAGTCAGCTAACTTAGATATTTCGGCGGCTACCACTGCGAATCCTCTTCCCGCATCGCCAGCCCTTGCTGCTTCGATAGAGGCATTCAAGGAGAGAAGGTTGACTTTATCTGCTATACCAGAAATCAATTCCAATATTTCTTCCATCCTATCTGAATCATCCACAGCTATTTGCATTGATTTGTAGAGATCTATAAATTCGATTTCCGTTTTTCGCACTCGGTCTGCAGATTCTTGGATCTTTGCCCGCATACCTTCGAGGGAATCTACAAATCCAGAGGTGAGTTGAAATAATTTGGAATTTAGCGCATCTACTGCTTTCACCTCCTTAATTTGTTCTTGTGAGCCATTTAAGATGAGTTGGCTTGCAGCAGATGTTTGTTCTGTAGAGGCAGAAATAGATTCCATGGAACTAGATTGGCTACGAAAGGAGATGTCAAACTCATGCAATTGTTTTGATATGATATCTGAATTTTTGGAAAAATGATTGGATCCTTCTGTAACAGCATCAACGGCTTCACGAACTCCAGACATAACTGTTTCTAAATTATTTTGTAAGGTCACTTGTGTTTTCAATTCTAGATAAGATCGGTAGGAAAAAAAGGCAAGCACCGCGGTTTCAAATACAACAAAAATGGCATGAATGAAAACAATCTCTAAACCAGTTCCATAGCCATAGACGATCAAAGGACTACCAAAAACGGATACTCCTGCCTCTTGGATATAATTGCCGATTAGGTGGTGCAATGCGATGGTGAGTGCAGCCACAGGGAGAATCTTCCAATCTTCGTAGATAAATAAAATGGCAAGGCCAGAGAATACATGGAAATGCATTTCGATCCTTCCCGCTTGGGCTTGGATCAACACGGCGCTGAAGAGCATAGTCGTGACAGCATTCCAAACCCTTAGGAAAAGTGTATCTTTTGCGATAAAAAAGAAAAAGAGAGATATGAGTGATAGCAAAAAGGATGCAGTGCTAACAAGGAGAGTTGAACCATAGCCTAAAGAAAATAGGTAGACGACAGGAGTGTGCAAGATAAACACCCAAACGAAGAA
Source organism: Leptospira ryugenii (assembly GCF_003114855.1). NCBI lineage: Bacteria > Pseudomonadati > Spirochaetota > Leptospiria > Leptospirales > Leptospiraceae > Leptospira > Leptospira ryugenii. The sequence continues at coordinate 277,810 of NZ_BFBB01000004.1, forward strand.
AATATCGATCTTTCTTCTCCTCTGCCTTAAGATCATCTGAAGTTTTTCTTCCATAGAAACTCCTTTCGTATCTCAAGCTTTTCCTTTCTAGGGAACAGAGCTAGTAAAAAAGAGATAAATTACTATATGTTCATATATTAAAATTATAAATTATCAATAAAAGCAGACATTTTCTAAAAACTATCTTCAACTGCTGGTTTTTTCGTGAATTGTGTCTCATTTGTGTGAATCGGGGAAAGGATTAGCCAACCCACAGAACTGGTGTGAGCTGTGAATCGGCTAGCCTTCGCATCATTTAACTTTCAGAGATACCAAATTGTGTCCTTGGGTGAAGGAAAAACAATACCAAAGTCATCACAAAAAAGAGACTCGCGGGTGCGATGGAGGGAAGAACATCTCCGTGGCCTAAATGAGATCCAATGGCTCCTGAAAAGATTCCAAAGAGTATAACCAAACTGGGCAAACGGTATTTCGAAAACCAAATGCTGATCCCAAGAACTACCTCTAAGAGACCCAAGAGTCGAGTGAATCCCTCACCGTAGTGAAGATTCGCCATGTTTTGCAGCATCTGTTCTGCTCCGATTACCTTCATGCCCCCAAAGACAAGACAACCCAAAGTCGTAAAGCCTAATAATCCAGTACCTATCCATTTCATATTCTATCCTCTCAATAAATGTATTTTTGATAAGTACATTTAAAACCGATTAATTGCAACTATAAAAATTACATTTTTTATAGTTTTCAGAAACTATCCGTTGGAAACTCTATTCCTATGGTTGAGACCAAGTTTGCCGTCAGTATCCATCTACTCACTGCCCTCGCCTACAATCCTGGGAAATGGATGAGCTCCGAGGAGCTGTCCAAAAGTCTTTGCACCAACCCGAGCTTTGTGCGGAAGCTGATAGTAGATTTAGCGCGAGCAGAGCTGATCCAATCTCTTCGTGGAAAGGCAGGAGGAGTGCAATTGGCAAAAAAGCCTTCATCGATTGATCTATCTGAAATATATCTTGCCGTTTCAGAACACAATCGGATCGAAATTCCTCACAAAGAGCCATATACAGATTGCCCAGTGAGTTGTGCTATGGGAAATATCTTGTCAAAGGTTTCTACAAAAGTAGAAGAGGATATCATCCAATCACTTAAGAAAACAAAATTAAGTGAACTCGTACAACAAGTACCAAAACAATCTTAGGTAAAGCACTCAGAATTGAATGTCCTTCCGAGTGCTCTCCTTTTATAGCTGAATATTCTATAAATAAATTTCTAAATCAGAGTTTCCTCGAGAACGTATTCGTCTATAGTTTGTATCTTTGGAAAAGAAATAAAAATAAATAGATGGCTATGATCGAAAAAGTATTATCTCATTACAGGCTTAAACTTCAATTTACCTTTCTCTTATCAGCACTTGGTATCCCACTCATTGTCTTCTTTCTATACGGAGTGCACAGTGCCTATGATCAGTATCTAATCTCTGAAAATGTTGTGAATCTAGTTCGGTTTTCAAAATCCATCGCCAAAGTCATCCATGAAACACAGAAAGAAAGAGGCAAAAGCAATATCTATGCAGCAGCTTTCAATGCCAATGTAAAGGCTGAGCTAGACCAACAAAGAAAAATAGCAGATACGGAGTGGGCCGGCCTGGAAAAACTCTCCTCGGAAGAGTTTACCGATAAAACATTTGCTTTGAAACGGATCCGTTCGGTCTGGTTGAATGAACGTGATCGATTGGATACATTCGGTAGAACACCCGAAGAAATCCAAAAAGAGTATACAGCCATATTAACAGATCTCTTGAAACTAGCCGAACTACAAACGGCGGCCGGTGAGTCAGTGTATTCTGATCGTATCCGCCAAATGAATCTATTTTTCCTTTGGAAAGATAGTGCGGGACAACTCCGCTCCAATCTAAATGTTTCCTTAACAAAAAAAGAGTTCACAAAGGAAAGATACAACCTTTGCCTTTCTGCACTTGCCCAGATGCAATTCATTACGGCTCTTTTTGAAAACTCCAGCATCTCCTCACGGGTAAAAGATTTTGTGAAACAATACTATGAAGGGAAGTATTTAGACATTACCACCTTCTTATCCGAACAGAGAGACCGACTCCCAGAGATCAGCCAAGAAGAGTGGTGGAAAATCTCTACAGAAAAGATGGACCTACTCCAAAGCTTTATTCTCTCCGAAGCAGACCTTCTCCTCCAAGAGGCTGAAATGGAACGCACTGCCAACCTAAACTTCTTACTCTTTTTTACACTTCTCTCTAGCTTTGCCTTTGCTATCTCCTTTTTCATTGCACAAAGTGTTGCAGGAAGGATCAACCGAGAGCTAGGTTTGGTGTCCCTTGCTATGAAGGAATCAGAAAATGGAAAATTAAACATTTGGAAAGCAAAGGAAGGCAAGGATGAAATCTCAAGTCTCTCTCGCTCCTTCTCTTCCTTATCTACCATTTATCGAGATTTGATCACACAACTCCAAGGTAACGTGCAAGAGACAAAGAGCATCAGTGATGAATGTGTTTCCTTAGCAGACAACTTCCAAAAAACTTCACTTTCGATTGCTTCGGGTTCCGAAGAAATCTCTGCCGCTTCCGAAGAGATTTTATCCCAAACAGATTCCGTAAAAATGGCCATCGAAAACTCGGAAAAGAACGTTCAAAATATCAAAACAGATATATTAAGATCGAGCCAGATCGCATCCGAAATCAATCGGCTCATCCAAAGGCTATCGCAAAACGCAGACGTACTGGAAGCTAATGCACAGCACGGCTCACAGATGATGGTCCAACTCAAACGACAGATGTCAGATATCCAAAACCATTCGGTTGAGATCAACCAAGTACTCAAAATGATCTATGAGATCTCTGGCAAAACAAACCTCTTGTCTTTAAATGCGGCTATTGAAGCGGCACGTGCCGGTGAATCTGGTAGAGGATTTGCTGTGGTTGCTGATAGCATTGCCAACTTAGCTCAGAATTCGGCAAACTCTGTAAAACAAATTGAAACCATTATCCAAAAGTTGAATGATTCCATAAGCATAGGTGCCTCCAATATCGAAGAAAATCTAAACTCTTTAGAAAAGATCAACAGTAGCACAAGTGACAACCACAACCAAATCAAAGAGGTCTCCAACCAAGTGGAAACATCCGTGGAATCAGCCAATTTGATTGAGACCCAAATCCTCGAAATTTCAGAACGATTTTTAGAAATCAAACAAGCAACGGAAGAAAATAGCGAAGCCATCAAATCCATACAGCAAGGCATCAGTGCTATGTCAGAGGAAGCAGAAGAGCTAAGTAGAGACACCACTCACTTAAGAGGACGCATGAATCTCTTAGAGGAAAGTAACCAAAACCTATTGAATCGTATTTCCTTTTTCAAAACTTGATCAGATACAATAGGTAAGAGATCACAATGATGAATCAAAAAAGATAAGATTTGGTTGATCTTCAGAAGGTGCCTCAATATTTGATACAAACCAAAGTGTTAGAATATTTGCACGTCATTATATGAAGCCTGAAACCACCTTAGGAGCAATTATAGATAAACTCCCCGTAATGTATTTACAATATACATTTTATCCGGATGGTACAAGTCAGATATTTTATGTGAGCGATGCTGTACGTGATATATATGGTATCGAACCAGAAAAGGCATTACAAGATGCTTCCCTATTGTGGTACCAGATTGACCCAGAGCATATCTCAGTGCTGTTAGACAAAATCAACCAATCAGCAAAACTAGACAAGAGTTGGTCACATGTTTGGAAGATACGTCAAAAGACAGGCAAACAGCTTTGGGTGTATGGGCAGGCAACGCCGGAAAGACAATCGGATGGCTCTATCCTTTGGAATTCAATCACTCTGGACATCACAGAATACCAATCCCACCAAGAAAGACTGATCCAAAATGCATCAATTAGCAAAGCGATTTTAGACCAAATCCCGGATGCCATCTTCTCCTTGGACAGAAACTTATGTTATACCTCATTTAATGAAAGCCATAGACAATATATGAAATCACTGTATGGCCATGACATTTCCATCGGACAAAATGCCATTGCACTACTTCCAGAAGGAGAGATCCGCGATTCCGCATTGGAAAAACTCAAAAAAGCCTTTGCAGGTGAGATCGTTTCAGAAACCGCCTTCCATGGAAATTCCGAAGATGCAAGGCAAGCTTTTGAACTCAGGCACAATCCCATCTATGACCAACACCAATCTGTCATTGGTGTCGCCATTCTAGCCATTGAAAATACAGACCAAGTCAAAACTTGGAAAGAGTTAGAAGAGCTCAATCATAAATTAAAAGATTCTAATGCAGAATTGAAATCAATAGAGCTTGAATTACAAAAACAAAAAGATGCACTCGAACAAAGCGAACGCAAATACCGTCAACTTGTCGAATCCCAAACTGAATTCGTTACCTTATCTGATCCCGATACCAAGATAGAATTTGCAAATGCCGCCTTACAAAAAGCATTGGGACTTGCCGAGAGTGAGATACTCGGGAAACGATGGAAGGACTTTGCGATTCCCGAAGACTTACACATGATAGAAGAAAAGATATTGAGTCTTGATCCAGACCATCATATTTTTCTTTGGGAAAATCGCGACAAAAGGGCAAATGGTGAGTTGGGTTGGACAGCATGGATCAACCAAGGCATCTTTGATGAAGGTGGAAATCTCATCAAAATCCACTCGGTCGGACGGGATATTACCGAACTAAAAAATTCTTACCAACAAGCACTTGACCTCCTCTCTGTTAGTTCAGAGCAGAATAAAAAACTAAAAAACTTTACTTACATTGTTTCACACAATCTTCGTTCCCATTCTGCCAATATCAAAGGCATATTAGAACTTTTACAATTGTCTGTAGACCCAGAAGAAAAAAACAAACTATTTGACCTCTTACATTTTAGTGCGAATCGATTGGAGGAAACAATCCACAATCTAAATGAAATTTTAACCATCCAAGAGAATAACCTTCGGATCATGGTAAGAATCAATCTAGGTAATGAGATCAAAAAAACCCTAGATGTACTGACAAATGTCATTGCAAGTACAAAATGTACGATCCATTTAGAGATCGAACACAACATTTTCGTAAAAGTTATCCCTGCCTACCTGGAAAGTGTTCTTCTCAATGTGATTGGCAATGCCATTAAATACAGAAGCCCAGTCAGAGATCCGAAAGTATGGATTCGAACTGAGGAAACTGCAGAGTATTTGGTATTGCAGATTGAAGATAACGGATTGGGAATTGATCTTTCGAAATATGAAAACAAAATCTTTGGTATGTACAAAACCTTCCATGGCAATGAAGATGCAAAGGGATTTGGACTTTACCTAGCTAAAACACAGATGGAATCAATGGGTGGAAAGATAAACGTTCAAAGTGAGGTAAACAAAGGATCTACATTTTCCATCTATTTCCAAAAATAAAATCATTGATCTAGATCAAACGATAAACACTCCTCATCCTATTATAGGACTTCTCATGCTTTTCTCATAAGGACAATCAAGCCATAGAGGCATTTGTATGGCTGTCTTCAATGAATATGGCAAATTAAAAGAAGTAATTCTTGGGATCTCATCAAAAATCTATTCCCATGATGAATTGCCCAAAGAAATGGTATCTGGTTTAAGGATTAGGGATAGATTGCTCTATCCAATTGCTCATTTCTTATTTGGTGATAGGCCACTCCCCCATTACCTAACAAAACAATACGAAACAGAACTCAATATCCTAGAAAAAGTTTTAAAAAATCATGGTGTCATAGTCCATCGTTTAGAGGCAATCGAACCAAAACAAGAAGAACCAAGAGGTTTGATCCAGATGTTTGCCAGAGATCCCGCAATGATGATTGGAAATCATTTTCTATTTGGGAATTTGCAAATACCGATGCGAAAAAAAGAAAGGAGAGGCTATCATTCTCTTCTCACCTCATTCCAATCAAAAGTTATCAAAATAGATTCAATCGATCTAGATTCGGATACTTTTTTAGAAGGCGGCGATGTGTTGCTTGATTATCCTTACGTGTTTGTTGGGGTAAATACCTATGCATCCAATGAAAAGGGGATAGAATGGTTACAGAGAAAACTGGGCAATCGATACACTGTTGTTCCTGTTTATCTTTCCGATCCTACGATTATGCATCTAGATTGTTGCTTAACTTTGATCGGCAAAAACCTGGCTATCATCCATAAAAATTCCATCAAACTCCCTCTTCCTTTCCCACTCAACCAATATGATTTCATTGAGTTAGATGATGATGAGAGAAAGGAGCTTGCGGGAAATGTTTTGGTCCTAGATCCAAAAACCATCATTCTACAAAAAAGACATAGCAAACTACAAACAAAACTGGAAGAAAAAGGATTTAAAGTAATCAGTTTAGAATTTACGGAACATGCAAACTCGCATGGCGCATTTCGATGTGCAACCTGTCCGGTTGATCGTGAAACAATGCAATCCAAACATCTAAAAGGAGATTTGTTATGGGGATTTTTGACTTTTTAAAGTATAGACTAGAGACAGAATCTTCTATGAGAGGTAAAGCCCCTAAACAGAATCCATACGTGCATTCTCAATGATTAAAACAAATTCACTCATTTTCAATCAAAAGAGATGAAGCTGCTTTGCGAACTTGGAAAGAAATCATGCCAAATCATGAGGTTATTGGTTGCCCTATTGAAAATAAAATGATACCCTGGATCGATACGAATGCATTGCAGGACCAGAGCTATTTTTTCCGAATGAATGCCAAAACAAATCAAATTTTAAAAGACTATGTAGCTTCCATAGAGCAAATCTGGGATTCTCTACCATTAGCGATTGTGGAAGAATTTAGCAATCATTCAAATATGGTCTTTTATCCAAAAAACACATACATCATGAGTGCCGGCGAGATTTGTCGATATTTGTATGTTATTGAAAGCGGAGGAGCCTGGAAATTTTATACGAACAATGGAATCAAAATTCCGACCGATTTTGCTTTTACAAAAGAGATCATCTTTTCTTTCCAAAGTTACACAACCCAATCTCCCTCAATAGAATATATCCAAACACTAGAAGATAGCTATATTCAACAAATCGAATATGGAGTCTTCGAAGAATTTAGAAAGAAATATCCAATACTATCGCAATTAGATACATTATTTTTAGAATATCAGATTCTAAGATTAGAAGATCGATTGCAAGCTCTTCAATTTAACACAGCAGAGCAAAGGTTACTTTGGCTTTTACAGAGAGAATCAAAATTATTTGATAAGGTACCACAAAAACACATTGCAGCTTATCTTGGAATGACCTTAGAAACTCTAGTTCGCTTAAAAAAAAGAATCAATACCAAATCATGAATGAATGTCTGGAAAATCTACAATGGATAAAAATGTTTGTTTTATCTATCCATTGACATGCAATTGTTTTATCCTTTTGTTTTCTTTTTGCACCTCTATACTCTTTTGGAATTGAAAGTGAACATCTTTTGCTCTTTGTAAGGCGAGGTCAAGATTTACGGCAGGGTATGGTCTTTTTGCAATCGCAAACAGTGATTGTTCCTTTCCCCATTGGTGAATCTCAGGTATGGGAGTTTTTTGGAATTCTGGTAACCACTTTCGGATAAAGATAGCATCTGGATCATTTTCCATACTTTGTTTGTACGGATTGTACATTCTCAATTGGTGCATGCCAACAGTACCTGCTTGCATCTGGAATTGAAAGTAATGAATTCCAGGCTCAAAATCTAAAAACATCCTTCCGAGATGGTTTGTACCCAATCGCCAGTCCTGCCAAAAAACCATTGTTAAAAAAGACACTAACATAGCTCGCATCCGAAAGTTTAGGTAGCCTGTTTCAATTAAACATTTCATACAGGCATCCACTAAAGGATAACCTGTCTCACCTTCCTCCCAAAGTTGCAACAATCTCGGATCAGGAGCCTTTACGAGTTGATCAAAGGCTCTATTAAAATTCTCTTTCTCAATCCTTGGTTCCGACTCAAACTTTTGTATCATGTGATCTCGCCAAAATAAACGAGATAAAAAACGATTCATTTGATTTTTTAAATAACGATTGCTAGTTGCCTGTTGTTTTATTGTTAATTGGTAGACCCATTTCGGAGAGAGATTGCCCCAAGCTAAGTAAGGAGAAAGTCTTGAGCAATGAATACGGCTCTCTTCTGGTTTTGAGATACAAGGACTATACCGCCGAACTCTTTCTTCTACAAAATGGGAAAAGATATTCTTTCCCTCCTTTTCTCCTCCTATTTGGAATTTCGGATGATGCTTAAGATTTGCTTGGAACTCAGGATAGATTGCATCCAATTTCCAGATGATCCTTTCCGAGGGAATTTGGAGCATAGGGCTCCTCATCCATTCCTTCCACTGCGCAGGCCAATCCTTTCTTCCTCTGCGAAGTCCGCGTACTAAAAACTGTTGTTTATATTCAATCCATTTAACACCATATGTTTGGCATAGAGCTTGGACTCGGATATCTCTTTGGAAGGTTCTATCATTTCCCACTTCCATATGAGAAACCAAAAACTTAGGCGGAGAAGATCGAAAGATACTTTCAAAAAACTTTGGAGAAGATTCTCTATGAAGAAAGAAATTTCCAGGTTTTGGACTTTGGCTAGACTTTAAATCTTGGATCGACTCCCAAACAAAGCGTAGGTGGCGTATGTCGGTACTTGGATCACTCTCCCACTCTGGCTCCCATAAAAAAAATGGATAGATAGGAAGACCAAGCGCGATGGCACCGCCCAATGCGGGGTGTTCTGTCCACCTGAGGTCCCGCTTAAACCATAACAAAGTATAGGGAGTGTGTAACATAAGGAATTAAATCCGAGCAATCTTTAAGTGATTTCATTGCTCTATGATTCAGACCTCTCCACTCCTGCATTTAGTTTTCTTTTTTTAGAACCAATATGTGACATGGAGTGTGGCAACAGGAATGATGGACTCACTGATCGTCTCTCTTCTATTTGTATCTTTGTAAATGGGCCAGGGATTCGATTTGGAGACTACCTTCGCAAAACCAGCTTGCACATCCAAAGACCATTGCTCGGATAACTTCCATTCATAACCACCTAAGGCCATTAGTTCCAAGTCCATACTTCTAAAGTTTTTCTGCCTAGAAATCTCATCTATAGCATAGTATTCCAAACCAGCATTCAAAAGAGCCAAGGTTCGTACGTTTGTAGGTCCAGGACTCACTGCATTGCTCAAGGTACTTTGCCCATAAGCGGCAACCATTTCAAGGTGCCAGGGACTCGCTAAAAACTGACGTATCCCCACGATGGCAGACGTTTCAGAAAATGTACCTTCTGTGGCTCTTCTTTCTGGTACGGAATGTCCGATACCAAGGAGAATGTCCGTTCTCCAATCCAATTGATCATGCAATGAACGGCGGTATGCAAATCGGAACTTCCCACCAGGGAAGATAGGCCAAAGTGCGTTGGAACGAATCCCCTCTTTTGGTAATTGAATCGCTTGGGCAAACAACTGACCCCCAAACGAGATAAAAAAGAAAAATAAAACCACATATCGACTTAGAAACATATCCTAAACTCCAATCTTGACGATGTCAAGATAAACCAAACTTTATTTTGTCAGTGTCAAGATTAAAAACTATTTTTTGATTTATTTTTTAACGATCCCCGCAGATCCTGAAGACTCTTGGAAAAAGTTAAGCCAAAAACGCAAAAACGAGCCTACCACCACGGTGACCTCTACGAAACTCTGATTCGTACAGCCGAGAAATGGATTCAGGACCGAGGTATGGAAGCCTTTTCGTTACGTGCTTGTGCGAAAGCTGCTGGTGTTGCTCATAGTGCACCTGGCCATTACTTTAAGGACGTATCTGAGATACTCACGGAAATTGCAGCTAGAGGATTCGAGAGATTGCACGCAAAGATTGAGGAGCAGAAGCGGAAAGCGCCCAAAGAAAGTCTTTTGTACAATGTTTGTTTCGCTTACGTAAGCTTTGCCATGGAAACACCCAAACTTTTTCCCTTGATCTTTCATTCTGATCGCGTAGACCGAGGACAGGAACGATTCCAAAGAGCAGGAGAACTTGCATTTCGGGAATTAGCATTGGCCATTGATCCCGACAAGACCCAGCGCCAAAAGAATTACGACAAACTTTTGTTTGTTTGGAGCCAAATTCATGGATTGGCAATGCTTTCGATTGATGGCCCAATGGTGCCGGTAGGTGGAAACCGTAAGGGATTGGACATTGCCCCAATCCAAAAATCAATCCGTACCCTTGTATCCTTACTCGAAACTTGGTGAAAGGATTTGTTTTTGACTCACTGATCGTATCTCAATTCCAAGACGAGGAAGTTGACACAGACAAATACAAACCAAATAATCTCCCAGATATCGTGCTTCCGACTGCTCATTGCAAACGTTTAGTCTACCATTACCAAAGGGGAATGGGTATCGTAATGGGTGATGCATAGTCCCACTGGCCAAAAGAAGGTCCTTTGGAGCCATTCAACAAAGGGATCAATTTCAAATCCGAATCTGGATGGCTAGATAGATCGATCTTAAACTCGAAGACATGCCCCACCTTTCCCCAAAAGTATCTTTTTTCACCTTTAGTCCTTTCATGTTCCCAACCGTACGCATCATTCATATGCAATTTGAATCCGAGCCCAGATCTTTCTTTTGAGGCCGAAACATCCATCAGATAAAAATATAAATCTTTTTGTGATTGAAATACCTCATAAAATGGCTGTTTGGCTCGAATGACACCATAAAGTACCTGATCTTTGATTAAATAGCGAAAACTTTGCAAAGCCATTCTTTGTTTTCCTATTTCCAAAGAAGGATTTTTGATTTCCGGGATTTCTAAAAGGTCCCAATCATCATCCATTCCATCTAATTGTATACCTTTCTTTTTCAATTGGGATTTGAGTTCACTTCGTACGTTAGATTGTTTTGGATCAGTACCTAGGACTCTTTCCAAGGCATCTCCTATTCCATCAGCATCCGTATCCCATTGGGATAGATCGGTGCCAAACACCTCCTCTTCAAAATCGGTAAGAGAATCACCATCTGCATCGGATAAGAGTGATGCTCTTTCTTTGGAATACCCTTTTGTCAGAATCCAACCTGATAATTGTTTCTCCCAATTTATTTTCTTTTGAGAATCCAACAAAGATAATACTCCTTTTGATTTTTGCTCCCATAAAGTTTTGGACGGAGCTATGAAATATTCATTCCATGTTTTGTGGTCTGGATCTGTAAGTGAGATGAGAAAGTCGCGGTACTTTTCTTTACCTAAGTATGTAAATATATAATATTGTATTTTGAATGTCTTCTCATAGTAGATCTGAAAATCCGAATTGATTGTCTCATCTTTGGAGTTAGAGTCACCCAGTGGAAAGTCCCGTTTGGAAAGTGGATTGAAAAACCCCCACCAAGATTTAATCTTATGCATTTCAAATTCATCCCATTGTAGATAACCTGATGCTTGCAAGGCGATAGGTAAAAAACTACTAACACCTTCTCCGATCCAGCGAGGCTCCTGGCCAAACCACCAATGTCCAATCTCATGGTAGAGAAGCGGTGGAGGCGTCAAAAGTTCAGGATCTGGGTAAGCAAGAGGCACATAGATGATTGAACCTTCGTTACGTGCAATTGATCCATCTATAATATCCTTAATTGTAAGAGTATCTGCACTAGGAGCTGAGTTTAGGTATTCTGCGACTCTAGGAATGTATGCACAGGCTCGATCCAACATCTCTTTGGCAAACGATCTCTTTTTGGCATCCGGTTTGTATAGAATGCGAATGGTTTTTTCCTTTCCTAAGACTTGTATCTGCCTCTCCTGGGACTCCCAACCATCCTCATGAGCTATGTTTGTTTTGGATTCTGTGTCTTGGAAGCTTACTAGCGCCATCCAAACAAATAGAACGGTAGTGATGCGCATCTTCATGAAGCATGAGGCTATCATTGGAGGGGAGAGAGTGCAAAGATTTTTCAGATTGGAAGGGAAAAAAATTGACCAGTTTTCCAATAAAATTCAAACGAGATCCTTTCTTTGGGAAAGCTCCTTCCAAGAGCTCCGTTTTTAAGGACAATGTTCGTACTTTTAACATACAAATTGTACTGCAATTTCTTCTTGCCATGCCAGAGAAACTAGAGTAAAGTCACATGCCTATGGAAACCTTTACTTATTCGTATGCAGTCTTAGAAGTCAAAGCAACTCTTGATGAAAAAACTCTGAAGTTAAAACAAGGATTGAGGAATTACGAATTAAACCTTCATGAAATTTTATATTTTTATTTTGGCCCTATGCCCAGTGGTCAATTCGACGAACTCGTCATCCTCACACAATCTCAAAATGGAAAACAGAAAACATATCGATTCAACTGTACTTCCTCAGAAGTGGGCATGCAAAATTTGGTCGCACGATTAGCTGAAAAAAAACCATCAGCAGACCTTCGCAATGTACCTCGATCCGAAGCCTTTCAAAAATTGAAAACATTCGATACTTCTAAGGTAACTTTATTCGCAGTGCCCATAGTAGTCTCCCTTGTCCTTTCAATTTTTTTGGCTCCTATGTTTGTCCATGGTTTGGATAAAGGATCAAAAACTATCAAAGCAAATGAATTAACAAACCCTCATCTATTAGGAACTCGGAATTTAATTCTCCAAGGCTCCATTCTTTCCGAATGTTTGGAAGAGAAGACAACACGCAAAGGAAGGACGACAACAAAATTTTTCTGTCCTCTTGTCGATGAATCTTGGGAAAGCGGATCCCCTATCCACATCCTTGCCCAAATCGATGACATCCCAGAAGAAGAGTTCAATGCCTTGTTCGAAAGGACTGAGTTCAAAGGGGTTCTTCGAAATGTATTGTGGGAAGGCCCCTCTTCTAGTACAAAAGATTTTTTTGAGAAGGAATATGGTGCAAGTTTCACAGAAGAGGTTTACCAATTTGAAGTCGACGGTGATGCAAGCCTAGACCTAATCATCGCTTTGGCAATACTGGGTATCGCCCTTCTCATACTTTTAGGCATTACCTTCTTTATGTACAAGCGATCTTTTTGACCGCAGGTATTATAACTAGGTAAATGAAAGAGATTTTTGCTTCAGATAGAAAGTAAGCAGTGGATACTCCATGGCAATATGGAAAAAGCCAAAGGCAAAATATGTTCTTCGAAAGTCGATGGGATAGATACAAAAGAGAATCAAGGCAAACACAATTCCAAAAGATACCAAAAGAATTTCCAAACGATTCCCTTCTTTCTTTTTGGAATAGGAGAGCGCAGGTATTTCAAACTTTCTCTTTACCATCAAAGGCAAAATAAATATCCACAAAATGTAATGTAAAATTTGTTGGTAGGCAAAGTAACCTAAAAAAGTAGTACCTGTTATCCATTCCAATTCTTGGGAAAGGATTTGTCGAAAGATTTCCACCTCTAATCGTTCGGGAAGAGCGATCTCAGATATACTTAGACCCAAACTAGCATAAAAGATAAACGAGATGACTGGCAACACAACAGAAAACAAAAGAGCGATGGCAATCACCCGTTTGTTTTTTTGTATACCATATAACATAATCCAGGGGATAAAATTATGAAAATGAACTAGAAAAAAATACAGGAGACTAGGCCGAGAAGCCAATATAAATAGATAAGTACATGCTCCTATAAGGATCGTGATATAAACCAATTTGGATGCCTCTAAGCCATACTGAAATATGATACAGAAAAGAATCCAAATCCCGAAGGCTCCCAAAAAAAAATATGGATACATTTTACCAATTTGCTTACCGGATAAATCCATTGCCAAATAAAGCATAGACACGATTGAAAAACAAAACGCAGTCAAGAGGATCCAATAAGGAAATCTGTTTATCTTTTGAAAAGAATGATGATACCCTCTCCACACATTGATTTCCATGTAAATATGTAAAAAACCAAATAACATAAGTGAGCCGAAGGCGGCATGGTATGGGTATCGATAGCAGAAAAAGAGTAAAATCAGGCTAAAGAAAGTGGACTGGTAGAGAAATTTATCACTTGCAATGGATTTTTTTAGCATATGATAGTAAACACTTCGCCCACAACTGGAGCTTTTAGCCTATGTCATACCCAACTAACCACAAGATAAATTTTTTACGATTTTGTCTGATCTTACTTTTTTTACTATCTGGGACTTGGCTCATTTCGGATGAAGCACCAGACTATTTCTTTCAATTGACTGAGGCTACAAAAGCAAGTGCGAGCTCTGTGCTGACTGAGCCAGGGAAAAGTAAGGGTTTCTATGCCGCAGAAAAGGCAATGGACCAAAAAACATCAACCTTTTGGTGTGAAGGAAAAGAGGATGATGGCATCGGTGAAACAATACGCATCAACTGGAAACCTACATTCATTGAGGCCATTGTCGTTGGCCATGGCGTTTTACTGAATCAAAATTATTACCAGTTAAACAATAGAATCAAAGAATACGAGGCAACATTTTTCCTATCAACAGGTCGCAAAAAAGTCCTTAAAGGTAAGTTTTCGGATTATAGCTGCGATAACGGTTGTGATATGATCAGAGGCGGTTCAGACGAAGAAATAGTAGAATGTAAAAAAACCAAAAAGAATCAATGTATATTCGATACGATTCAGGACGGAGGAATGGTTGGCGGCGAAGAAATTCACGGAATCTACGCTTGCACTACCGGGGTGGAGATTAAAATCCTGAGTGTTTTTCCTGGTAAAAAATTTAAAGACACATGTATCTCCGAAATCATACTCAAAATCCCCGATCCTAAATGGCCAGAAGAACGAGTCAAAGAAGTCGCAAAAGAAAAAGAAAGCTGCCGCTAGCATTTCTATCCTACTTCGTTTCTTTCTTTTGGATCACGAGTATCTATTCTTTGAATTTGAAACGAGAGATAGTGATCTTGGAGATACACAAGTCGAAGCGAGTCTTTGTCTCTGTCGATTTTGAGATGGAGGGGAGACTTGAGAAACCTTTGGGCATCGGCTTTCCGGAAACCGATTTCTTTCCTTTACAAAACTTTTTTGTCCAATGGGATGGGCTCTCTCTTCCCGTGGAAAGATGGAAAGCAAAGCCTGGTTTTACCTACCGCATTGGCAATTTATCTCTTCCAGCAATCCATCATTTTTATCTAGGTCCAAGTTCTTTATCACAGCATAGATTGCTCACACGCTACGAATACCAGGCACCTCAAATGAGTGGAAGTAAATCACCAAAGGGAATCTACCTGGAGTACATTCTACAAACTGGCTCAACATGGGATTCTTGGATTGAGGAGGTCATTTTTATTATCAGAGGGAAAGACTTTCATTGCAGTCGTTTATTTGTGCTACCAGATTCCTATAGAGGGTCCTGTACAGAATCAGGAGAGTACCTGATACGGCTGCAAAATATCGAACCAAAGATGGATTTCCGTTTCATTCTGGAAGATTAACCTACCAATCTGTTGAGGTCTTTTATTCATTTTATACGAATTTTTTTTCACGAATCTTTCTTCTTTCGAGTTCTGATTTATAAGTCAGGACGATTCTGCACCCAAGATCGGGTATAAAGGAAGGAAAGGAGATTCCCATGAACAACTTTAATTCTTCAACCAAAGAGACGCTAAAAGCGAATGGTTTAAAACTAATGCTCGGTACAATCCTAGTGTTTAGCCTCCCAGTTTTGGCAGGTCCGACTAAGAAGGTATCGAAAACCCCTAACCAAAGTCCAGTTGCCTCCACTCAGGAGAAAGTAGATTGCATAACAGAGATGGAGGTCGTAGCTGCGCAAAAAGCCTGGGGCCAAGGAATTATAGAAATTGGAAAGGTCTACACACAAGGTGGCGACTACGTAGAGGCAGCGGCTAAACATATCAATAAATTCTATGGCTATGATTTGAGCCTAGTCCTCTTCAAACCTACCCTTGCCTCGGTAGACCAATTCCGAACTTCGTTTGACTCGGCTCTCTCCTACTTTGTTGGTGGAAATCCTGCATTCCCAGAAGACAAGGGATTCGCAATCAAACCTTGGGCTGCCGTGCGATGGAAAAATTATGGCATTGTCAATAACAGCTGCAATATGGCAGTGGCGATGGGAAACTACTGGTTCACTCCAGCTGCTGGCGGTGCCGATACAAAAGTAGAATACTCATTTGGCTATGTGAAAGGCAAAGACGGTGAACTAAAAATTGTAGTCCACCACTCTTCTATCCCTTTCAATCCGAACTAGGAAGCTGGCATCAGGGTGCAGAGGTTCTCTTAACAAGAGAAATCCTGCACCCTATTTTTTTTGGAAAAGAGTTTACATTAAAAGGATGGACTTAAATTTCCAAGTGCTCCAGCACGTAACTTTGAGAAGGTGGATTCCAGTCTCTCTTTAGTGGATAGACATAAGGAACCCATCCAATGGTAATCTTCCGCCAAATGTCTTGCCTGTAAAAATAAGAACTCAGCCTTAGATGTGGTAGTATTACATTTGATGTCTCGGTCCTCTCCTTGCAACACCATCACAGTATGTTCCGCAACAGATCCAAAGCCCTCCACTTCAATATTTCCCACAACTGCTACAAGAAGAGTAATCACATCTTTCTTCACTTGAAAGCGAATGTCTGTTTCGGGAGATAGATGGGCATCTAAAAAAAGAAAAGGAGGTGCTGTGCTCTGGATGGGTGAACTCATGTTTCCATACGAGCCAGTTAATACACGCACTTCCTTTCCTAACTCTTTCACAATGGGGACTGTATCAGAGGCTAAATGAAAGGCTTGTCCTTTCGACAATTCATCAGCGGCCGGCATTTTGACAAACATCTGCAAGCCAAAACAATCAGTCCCGAGCTCTGTTGGGATCTCCTCATGAAACATCCCTTCACCTGCTTGTGTCCAATGGAGACTGCCTGGTTCGATGAGGGAACGGTCCCCAAAACTATCTCGATTCTGAAACGATCCTTCCGAGGAGGGAAATAAATATGTGATCGCTGAAAATCCAGAATGTGGGTGGGGCGGAAAGGTAGGTTTGGACATATGAAAAAGATCTAAATTCAAAAAAGGATTCAGTGGTTTGGGACAGCGAAAGCCATAGGAATGGAAGGCATCGCTAAATACCTGGTATTGCATCTTGACTTGGTAAGAGTGGGGCTCGTCGTTCATAGGCATTAGACTGAAATCTGTATTGACAATTATCTATGTATTTACATATATGTAAATACATAGATAGGAGAAGACAATGCAGCCAAAGGAAATAGATACCTCACCTACGGGACTTTACCGGGTTCGCTTCCAAGATTGCGATCCGTTTGGACATTTAAACAATGCAAGGTACATAGACTATGCCCTCGATGCCAGAGAGGACCAGCTACGGCGTTACTATGGTTTTGATATCCCCTCTTGGACCCAATCAGCGGGGAAAGGTTGGGTTGTTTCCAAGATGAAAGCGAACTATGTGAAACCAATCCTATGGAATGAAGAAGTACGCATTTCCACTCGACTTGTGGCATTAGGAGAAGGTTCTCTATGGGTAGAGGCTATTTTTTCTGATCCTAAAACCTCGAAATTGAAATCGGTCGTATGGGGAGATTTCGTCTACGTGGATGTTAAATCGGGTAGGCCAGCAAGGCATGAAAGTGATTTGAAGGAGTTTTTAAATTCTATTTTATACCGAGAAGAATGGCAAGGTAAGGAAAGCATTGACCTAAGGGTACAATCCATCCGAAATCTGGTAGCAGTGTAAAAACTGCTAGCCAGCCTTGTTCTTTTTTTGTGAAATTTTTCTATGGCTGCCCAAAAACAAAGCAAATCAGTCGCAAGCAAACATTCTAACAAAGTAAAGAATGTAGAAACTGTATCCTCTTTACCGAATCAGTTTGTTCGAGAAATGAGAAAAGGTGGGGTTCGCTGTTTACATTTAAACCTTAGGCGTGCAGTTCGTACGGTAGATCGCCATTTTGACTTCGCTTTGGAAGTTGTGGGTCTCACTGCAAATCGATTTAATATCCTAATGACTCTCGGTGCGAATCCGAAAGGGATGGAACTTGCCCCTTTAGCGCAATTGTTAGTGTACGATCGCTCAACCTTGCTTAGAAATTTGGAACCATTGGAAAAAGCGAAATGGATTTCTGATATACCCTCTGATACCAAAAGAGCACGTAAGATTTCTTTAACTCCTGAAGGCATTCAGAAATTAAAAGAAGGCTTAGTAGCCTGGAACAAGGCCCAAAAGAAAGCAGAATCCGTCTTAGGTGGCTCAGATTACAACCTCATTCTCAAAAAATTAAGACTCTTAGCAAACCAAGAACATTTTTTGGATACAGACAAATTTGCGGATTGATGTTTATCTTTCCGTTCGCAAGATTATGAATCGGATTATTTTTTGTATTTTTCTGCGAAAATAGAGTCGCCTTTCCTGATCATTGACTTTCTATCAGGTGAACGGCTAGTCGAAAGTGAACGTGTATGCGAAAAAAAAATAGTCTTTTCGATCAATACAAAAAATCCTCACCTTTTTGGTTGCTAGCCATCTCACTCGCGTTTTATTTCTCTGCCTTTGTCGCCTGTAAACCTCCCGTATTAGAAAATTCTTGTGACCCCGCCAGCCAAAAAAATCGAAATATCGCTTTCACAATTGCAGTCAACAAGGAGTCTTTGTTCCTGTGTTCAAATTCTATTGTTTCCCTACTTTCTGGCAATAGCTCACTCTTAACACTTTCTTACCCTCAGAATAGTTATAGTTTTACCCGAGGAGTCCAGATCCCGACCATCACTCCCTCGGTCACAGGCAATCCTAGCTCATGTAGCGCATCTCCTTCGCTACCTCCGGGGCTTTCCCTTGATGCAAACACTTGTGTTATCCGGGGGACACCTTCGTCTACACAGCCACCCACCAATCATACAATCACTGCATCAAATAGTTTAACGAGCGTAAGTGTAACGATCTCCTTGGTTGTAAACGGTAGCTCAACAGCCAATGTATGGACAATTCGCACTTCTGCAGCGGATAACCAATGGAATTCAGTAACATACGGAAATGGTCTTTTTGTTGCCGTCAGTTTAACCGGAACAGGGAACCGAGTTATGACGAGCCCAGATGGCATCAATTGGACAATTCGTTCTTCTGCGGCCAATAATGATTGGGCGTCAGTTACCTATGGCAATGGTCTTTTTGTGGCTGTCAGTATCACTGGCATAGGGAATCGAGTCATGACGAGCCCAGATGGCATCAACTGGACAACACGTACTTCGGCCGCCGATAATAACTGGGTCTCAGTTACGTACGGAAATGGTCTTTTTGTTGCCGTCAGCAATACTGGTGGAGGGAATCGAGTCATGACGAGCCCAGATGGCATCAATTGGACAACACGTACTTCGGCTGCAGATAATAACTGGCGTTCTGTGACTTATGGAAACGGCCTTTTTGCGGCCGTCAGTAATACTGGTACAGGAAACCGAGTCATGACGAGCCCAGATGGCATCAATTGGACAATTCGCACTTCAGCTACCGATAATAACTGGTATTCCGTGACTTATGGGAACGGCCTTTTTGTTGCCGTTGGTATTTCAGGTACAGGAAACCGAGTCATGACGAGTCCAGATGGGATCAATTGGACAAGCCGCTCATCGGCTGCAGATAACCAATGGCTAAGTGTGACATACGAAAATGGACTTTTTGTTGCCGTTAGCCAGACCGGTACTGGGAACAGAGTCATGACAAGCCCGGATGGCATCAATTGGACAACTCGCCCTTCGGCTGCGGATAACAGCTGGAATTCGGTGGTGTATGGGAATGGACTTTTTGTTGCCGTTAGTGGTGATGGCACTGGGAACCGTGTGATGACAAGTAGCGATTGATTGTCTGAAAAAATAGATCCTCTTTAAATAAATTCTCGTTATGTTATGAGTTGCACCCTAAAATACAGAATTGATATTTAGGCTGCTTTTTGTGAATATAAAAGAGCGACTACTATGCCAAGAAAGAAGATTGAAGAAAAAAACGAAAAGGAATTCCAATAAGAAAAATATGCGGGATATAAAATTACGAAAGAGCCCTCCTCGATCGCTCGCGAAATGAAGGGTTAAGTAGGTAATTAATTGTAATTTTAGTATGAAATTTTGCAATTTATTTTCTCTTTCTTATTGGTTATAATAATCACCGTTAACTAAAGGAGATAGAACCTTTAAATGAAATAACCTAAATTACACTACAAATCATAAATAGATGTCATAAGAAACCGAACTTCGAACTGTTTTAAAAAAAATAATAGTCAAAAATTTATTTAATTTAAATGTTATAAAAAAATCCAGAGAGAAAGTATACGCGTATATAAAATCTATTTGATAGATGGAAAATCAGATATTACCAAGCGCAATGATTTTTTCTAGGATTTAGATTGAGGTGATCTTTATTTAAACTGCTACTTATAATTATTGCGTCTGGCTGGCTTTTGTTAGGTAAGTCCTTCATATTGCAGAATACCGCTTTTAGAATGTATTAAAATCAGAGAAAGGATTTGATTAGCTCTTATAGAATTAAAATGAAATATATATTTATATTATTGGTTTTTTTTCTTTTTCACTGCAAATCACCAGAAATTCAGAACGTTTGTGACCCAACTACTGAATCATTTATCGTAAATGAAATTCTCTTATTTGCTTTTGGCAACAATGCATCTCCTTGCCTGCGTCCGCCAGCAAGAGTTCAACCTAGTACTCCCCGAAAATGGGTTCAGGAGGCTTACATCAAAGCACCCAACGCTGAGTCAGGTGATCAGGTTGGATTTTCTGTTGCCATTTCAGGGGATACGCTGGTCGTCGGTGCCCCCTTAGAAGACAGCAACCAGACGACAATCACAAATGGTGCCAGTGCCAGTGTTGATAATTCAATAAGTGGTTCAGGAGCAGTGTATGTATTTTTAAGAAATGTTGATAGTTGGACGCAACAAGCTTATATTAAAGCACCCAATGTTGATGCTGGTGACAGATTTGGGAATTCAGTTGCAATATCGGGAGACACAATTGTAGTGGGAGCAAATTTTGAAGCAAGTAACCAAACAACCATTATAAATGGCACCACGGCAAGTGCGGACAATTCTTCGGCTCAAGCTGGTGCTGCCTATGTATTCACGAGAAACGGATCGACTTGGAGTCAGCAAGCATATCTTAAAGCACCTAATGTTGGAACAGGCGATCGATTTGGTGAATCAGTTGCTATATCGGGCGACACAATTCTTGTAACTGCTCCATTTGAAGATAGCAACCAAACAACCATTATAAATGGAACAGGTGCTAGCATTGATAATTCTGCCAGTAATGCGGGGTCAGCCTATGTTTTTGTTAGAAGCGGTTCCACCTGGAGCCAACAAGCCTATTTAAAGGCTTCAAATGCTGGTGCAGATGATTTATTTGGCAGGGCAGTTGCCATTTCCTCTGATACCGTCGTAGTCGGAGCTAGAGGAGAAGATAGCAGTCAGATAACAATTACCAATGGAAACTCTGCTAGTTCTGACAATTCTGCGATCGATGCGGGAGCAGCCTATGTTTTTGTCAGGAACGGTTCCACTTGGAGTCAGCAAGCCTATTTAAAAGCTCCAAATACAGCAGCTATCTCTGCTTTTGGTACTTATGTTGGCATTGACCGAGACACCATAGTTGTGGGGGCACCTTTGGAAGATAGCAACCAAACAACCATTACTAATGGAAGTTCTGCTAGTTCTGACAATTTAGCGATTGATGCAGGAGCAGTCTATGTTTTCGTTAGAAGCGGTTCCACTTGGAGTCAGCAAGCGTATATAAAAGCTTCAAATGCACTTGCAGGAGCTCGGCTTGGGCCTGTAAGCATCGAGGGTGACACGATTGTTGCTGCCGCAAATTTTGAAGCTAGCAACCAAACAACCATAACAAATGGAAATTCTGCTAGTTCAGATAATTCAAAACCCCAAGCAGGTTCTGCCTATATATTTACAAGAAAAGGGACAATGTGGACTCAGGAAGCCTATCTCAAAGCGTCAAGTGTAGATTCCTTCGATGAGTTCGGATATTCTGTTTCTATTTCCGCAGATACAGTAGTCGCGGGAGTTCCATTTGAAGACAGCAATCAGACCATTATTTCTAACGAAACCACTACGAGTTCGAATAACTCTGCTCCAGAGGCAGGTGCGGTGTATGTATTCGTTCGTAAATGAGATCATGGAAAAACTTAATCATCTTGTAAGAAAAAGGGAAATAGCCGTATTTTTAGTTACTACCTTCTCTCTCTCCTTAGTGTATTTTTTATTTTTAAGAGAAATGAGACAAACAGAAAGTGGTAAGTCCAAAAGTGAATCTGTCGATAAACAAATATTATCCGATTACAATAAACGCGAAGTGAACAACACTATCAAAAAGCATAGTCGGAAAATCCAACACTGTTACAATGAATTCTTGGATACAAAGCCCAAGATTACCGAGGGCAAGATTCATGTAGACTGGCAGATTCAACCAGAAGGTTTTGTCGAGACCCCAGAGATCATTACGAGTAATTTCCAATCGGCAGATTTTGAGAACTGTATCAAACGAGAAATCTCATCTTGGAAATTTCCGCCTACGCCAAATCGTGATCGAAATACATACGCTGAATTTACTTTTGTATTTCGAAAGCAAGAAAATCTTTCTAGCAAACCTGACAACGCTCCTCAGCTGAGGGGCACTCCTATTGGTAACCCTCTCTAATTTCCTTAACAAAACTAGAATGGATTATCAAATACGGGCTCCTCAAAATTCAGATGAGATTACTATCTTAAAACGAGCAATATCATCGCATCAAAAAACAGCATCCTATCCCAAAACCCAAGCAAAACCAAACACAAACGATAATGTTATTATGATAGGAGTAGGAGCATCAGGACTCTACAAAGTATAGATATCTCCTGACTTCGGACTCACGAACTAATAAATCAAATTTCTTTCGTTTCAGTTTTTGAAAACAAGGTGACAAAGTTTCAAAGTCAGATTGGCTGATCGAAAACATTTGATTGAAATATTGGTGTAGAGATTTATATTCAGATTCCACATGGAAAGAATCCGTACATCCAAGGTCATAGGCAAATCAGATAATCTATGGAATCCTTTCGTCTGATTGATTTTTCTATCTTGGGGTTTGGTGGTATTTTTTGCCTCATTTGGGCAGCTGGACTGTCCCTTCAACAAAAGAGCAAACACAGATGGATAGCTGTCTATTTTGTCTCAGTCTCGGGGATTCGTCTACTTTGGGAGGCCTTTGCACTCTCAGGCTTTGCCCACCATTCACCTAACCTATATGCGACGCCCATCCCACTGCTTTATTTGATAGGACCATCGCTCCACTTTTACTATGAAAGGCTATTGGGAAACGAAAACTCATCCCTAGATCTAATTCATTTCATTCCTATAAGCATAGGCACTCTTCCACTGTTTTACTGGTATGGATTGGACATTCAGACAAAAGAAGTCTGGATGAATAGTGTCTTACAAGGCCAAGGCTCTCCATACGACTGGTGTTTGCGGATTTGGGTTCTTGGGCCAAAGGTGAGCATCCTTGTGTATTCCAGTTTGGTTCTATTTCGCAAGTCTTCTGCAGGCACTATGGCCCTTCGCTACATGCCGAAAAACTTACAACGTTTCTCCCTCCTCCTCCTTATATATATTTTTATGATGATCGCAGTCGATATCACAGGTTATGTGGTCGGTCTAAGGTCACTCTTTACCTACAGTGCCTGGTCCCATACCTTTGCAGCAGTATGCGTATACTTATACTCTAAGGCCAATCCTTCTGTCTTACTAGAGATTTCCGATGCTTTCCAAAAAGTTAGGTATTCCCAATCCAAATTGGTAGGACTCGATTTAGCTTTAGCCCAAACTCAATTGCACAGTCTGATGATCAGGGACGCATTGTACGAACGTGAGGATCTCCGATTGCCTAGTTTAGCAGAAAAATTGAAACTTAGTCCACACCAACTTTCAGAACTAATCAACGTCCACTACCAAATGAGTTTCAACCAATACCTGAATGTGCACAGAATTTTGGTTGCATGCGAACTCCTACTCAAAAGAGATAAAACCATCCTAACCATTGCCTATGAAGTAGGTTTCAATTCAAAATCCGCCTTCAATAGAGCCTTCAAATTGTTGATGGGAAGTTCTCCGACAGAATACAAAGAAAACTCCTCTGCATTCTCAAAAGAAAAAGCTGCCTTAGCCGAAAAAATAGAACCTAAATTATAGAATAGGTCGAGCGAAGTATACCTAAAGGCTAAAATCAAAAAACAAACATCAGTTCAATATTAGGAGAAAACAATGGACGCTTTAAAATTATGCTATGTATTTGGTGGGAGTTTTTTTTTGGTCGGCTTGCTATGTGGGATCTGGAAGTACTATGGAATCCTAAAATCCAAAGATGCTGTGGCCCCAGAATATGTAAGTGTTCTGCATAGAGCATCCCTTCTCTACAGCTTTGCTTGCATTCTACTTTCTAAGTTCGTTGAACTTAGCAGCTTCTCAGAAGAGGTAAACTTTTACGCGGCTTTCTCTGCGATGGTATTCTTTGCCTTCGCTCAATCCACTTACTTTCTGCACGCTGTCCTAAAAGATACGGACAACCAATTCCAAAAGCCGTATCGAATTGGCTCTTGGTTGCACCCCGCCATCTTGACACATGGGTCCATGGTCCTACTCATTCTGGGAGAAGTGGGAGGCTTTGCTGTTCTCTTTTGGGGTTTCCTCCGCACACTCTAAGCACCTCCTGAGCATCCCGCGCTCAACCCCTGGACTGCCCCAGGGGTCTTCCTCTCTATGCAGTCCTCTGGCAAGAATTGATTCGGAAGCCTGCGTCTCTCCAGAGAGGCAAACCGAATTAGGGATTTGGTGAATCGAGACGATTCCCCGTTCCGCCCAAAGCTACAAAAAAAACATGAATTAAATTGTTTGACATTCATTTGCCTAGATTTATTTATAGCGAACGTGCGATATAAATCAGGGAGCGGGTGCATCCCCTTCTCCCTGGCCATATCGGTTCGAAGTGAATGTAAACAGGAGTCATCTATGTTCCTAACTGATAGAATCGGCCTGCCCAAGGCCAAAAAAGCCCCAAGGTCCCAAACAAACGGCGAGACCAAACGAATCACCATCAACGGAGCTGAAATCGAAAGCCAGGCTGGCGAAAGTATCTTGAGTGCTGCCCTTAGACAAGGGATCAATTTTCCCCATAGCTGCCGTGTCGGAGGTTGTGCAACCTGTAAGTGTAAATTGGAAGATGGCAAAGTTAAGGAATTAACCGAAACAGGTTACCTATTGTCTGATGAAGAGCTCGACCAAGGATACATCCTCGCATGCCAGAGCATTCCACAATCTGATGTCAAGATCCAAGTTGAAAATAAAGAAACATATACTGGACATGTCCTCCAACAAAAAATTCTAACGCATGATATTTGTGAACTTACAGTTCAACTAAACCGCGCAGTGGAATACAAAGCTGGGCAATATGTATCCTTATCCATTGAAGGAATGGATGCAGAAAGAAATTATTCCATTGCGAATGCGCCAGACCGAAAAGGAATCGTTCGATTTATCATCCGCAAAGTTCCCAATGGTAAACTTTCAAATTACATCTTTGATCATAATCTTTCCGGCAAAGCAGTTAAGGTAACAGGTGCATTTGGGAATTTCTATCTAAGGGAAAGCAAAAAACCTATCCTCATGATCGCTGGTGGCAGTGGGCTAGCTCCCATTCTCGCAATGATTGAGCAAGGAATCCTGAATGGTATCAAAAGACCATTAACAGTTCTATTTGGAGCTAGACGAAGAGAAGATTTATACAAAGTAACAGAACTACAAAAGATCCAAAAAGTTTGGAAAGGGAAATTCAACTTTGTACCTGTACTCTCAGAAGAGCCAAACGGTAGTTCGTGGAAAGGTGAAAGAGGTCTTGTCACTGCAAAAATCAAAGAACACCTCTCCAAGTCTACGGAAGCTTATCTTTGTGGACCACCTCCTATGGTAGATGCTGCATCAAAGGAATTAGTCCAAAATGGAATCAGCAAAGAGAACATCTTTGCAGACCGATTTACAACAATTGATCATTCGTTGAGTTTGAACATTGACGACAAAGACTCTCGAAGAAAAGCAAACTATCTGGACTACCTCAAATTCTTTTTATTTCATGCAGTAGGACTTACCTCCATCGTGAGTTTGCTAATGGGAGGAACCTATACAACTATAGGTTTGTTCTCATTACTATTCTTCTACATCGTTGGAGATGCGATTTCAGGCGATGATAAAAGTACGCCTAGTTATGCCAAGCCTCAAGTCCTCACACTCCAACTCTGGATGGCCTTACCTATACTTTCCTTTATCTTCTTTTGTTCTGCTTGGTCTGTAAGCCCGGTAGATACATTTGGATTTGGATCATTGCTCACAAAAGTATTTGGGTATGATTTTAATTTGGCAAAAGAAAACACGAGTTTATGGCAACATTTTTATGGAGTTGTATTGACTGGTTTGATGATTGGTCTTGTTGGAACCATCACTGCACATGAATTAACCCATAGAACTTGGGATAAGATCTCAATGCTCATTGGTCGTTGGTTATTGGCATTTAGTTTCGATACCATTTTCTCCATTGAACACGTGTATGGTCACCATAGATATGTTTCCACCACAGAAGATCCCGCGACCGCACCAAGAGGTAGAAATGTTTACTTTCATATCTTTGCCTCAACCATCAAAGGAAATATCAGTGCCTGGGAAATTGAAGTAAAACGTTTGAAACGAAAAGATTTAGGAATCTTTTCCTACCACAATGCATTCATTCGGGGCCATTTAATGAGCCTTAGCTTAGTAGCCATTGCGTATTTAATCGGGGGTATTCCAGGGATGTGCTTCTTTATCGCGGCTGGTTTATTTGGAAAAGCATTGCTCGAAATCGTAAACTATATGGAACACTATGGTATGGTTCGACTGCCTGAAGAGCCTGTTCAACCACGTCACTCCTGGAACACAAACAAAAGAATTAGCTCTTGGACCATGTTCAACCTAACACGACACTCACATCACCATGCGCAAGGGGAAGTTCCTTACCAAGATTTGAGACCATATCCAAATGCACCAATGATGATCAGTGGATATCTAACTACAATTGTTGTCGCTTTGATACCTCCTGTTTGGCACTATCTGATGACTCCCAAGGTTCTAGAATGGGATCGCAAGTTTGCAAGTCCTGAAGAATTGGAACTTGCAAGAATTGCCAACGAAAAAAGTGGAATACCAGCCTTACTAGAATCTAACAAACATTAATTTGTATGGATAGAAAGAAGATGGTAAGAACTTGTGTGATGGCCGTTTTAGTGTTCATCACATTACAGTGCAAGAACGGCAAATCAACTAATGTTGGATCTGAGTTCAGTGCGGTTTTGTCTTCAGGCTCAAACCCTGTAGACAGCCGCCAAACCCCAGTCGATCCAATCAGTTTTGCGCCAAACCTTCCCACAGCGGTAGGATTTGGAAGTTCTGGGCCTGAAGTTCGTTTCCTCTTCCTTACCAATAGTGTGGATCGATATAAACCACTAGAATTCGAATTTTCAGAGGCTATGGATCCAGTTTCGGTCTCCAATGCTCTCACGATTAAAAATATCACAACGGATACTGTTCTTTCCAATTTCAGTCTTCGTTGGACAAGTCCAGTCAATCTCTCCATCAGGTTTGGCGAAGAGCTCAACTCCGACCAATTGTATGAAGTAGAGATCAGTTCTATTGCCAGAAATGCCAACTTGAATGCTTCTCTTCTCGTCTTTCGCCAATCCTTTCGTACAGAGAAAGCCATTCAGATTTCCCGAAGTCTGCTTGTAAATACAACTCAAATGTTTCCCATTGGAACCAACAAAGGTATAGTCTTAAACAAAAATACAACGACGAGTCTTCGACTGAATATTGCGGTCAATCATCCAGAGGTTACTAAAGAAATCCTACTTTGTAAGCTTGGCCTATTGGATTCATCAAATCCACTAGCGGTTGTTTGCTCCTCAATGGTTGCGACAGGGGTAAAACTATGTAGTGGTGATTGTACAGCAAGTCTCAGTTTTGATTTACTCAACTCATCTATCCTTCCACCAAATATTGGAAGTAACCTTTACTTTATCCGAGTTGAGACCCTAGCAGGAAGTTTTAGTTATTTTAGTGTCAACTTTCAATATGGAGAATTAGCAGCAGACCCAAATAGCAAGTTACCAAAAATCGCAAATTTGATGATTGGCCAAGACTCTGGTATTGGTGCTATATCTGAACTCATCACTCGGTTTGCAAAAGGGAATTTCAAATTATATGATACCCTAAGTTCTTCCGATAAATCGCTAAACCAATTCATCAACAAAAAATCAAATCATTTCCCAGGTGGAAATTGTATCCCTTGGCCTTCAGCTAAATTAGCGAGCGCACCTTCACCCAATAAAATTGATTATCTATCGACCATTGGGCCTTTTTGTGGCATTGAAGTAACTGGAACTATATTTGAAAGCAATGCCTATCCTGATGTTAACTATAGAGCCAAGGCAGACATTTACATTACCAGTTTAACGATCGATGAATCCAGTTTTCCATCAGGAGATACAAACTTAAACTTCCAATTTGATATCAAGAATGGAATATTTGATATCAATATTCTTGGAAAAAAACTACGCGGAAAGTTTTCGATTGTATTGAAAGTTGAAGAGATAGAATTCTTTGACTATTTGCTCGCAAACACCTTGGTATACTATGGCCAATCAATTCCGGGCACCGACGGAGATGAAGTCAGCTTTGCATACAATGAAGACCCACCAGTTGAAGTAGCCAGAAGAGCCTTTGTGCGATCCCTACTCCAAGTGAACGCACAAGGTAAACTAAATCTTACCGTTCAACCTTATTCATTTCCTTCTAATTTCCAATCCAATATAGACTGCCTGAGTCTTCCGAGTACTGTCTCTCCCTCCTATGTGTTTGCTTGCAATCCCTTTGCGAGCGATTGGGCAAATCATATTCAAGTGAACCAAGTTACAGGTACGGGAGCCGTGGCCGCTATTGTAGCAGATGTTATCAATCAACAAATCCCTAGCTTGAAAAATAAAATCGTACAGAATGTACTTAAGGATGTAACTGAGAGAGTCACTCCGGAGATTTTGAACAACATCCTTGGACAATTGGATTCGGGTATTTTGATTGGTTTACCTGACTATTTGCCAAAGCCATTAAACCAGGTTGTACTAAAACTCAATGCAAATTTAGAACAAGACACAGCTGCCAAACAAGATGGAACAAACTTTGGTTTAGAAGGGAGTTTAAATGCTTCCTTGGTCACTTGCGTGAAAGATTCCTTGAACAGATGTCCATGGGATGTCGGATACACTAGGCCATCCTTTCCCGTCTCTCCTTATGGAACACAATCTTATATCAGAACAAAATCTAATCTATCCTTCAGCTCCAATCTAGCCAATACGAGTGCCAATCCCGGAGTATTGTTAAAGCTACACCCTGATCTAATCAACCAAGCTCTTTACCATTTATGGTGGAACGGAGGATTCAACTTTGAAATTGATAAACCCTTTATCGAGAGTATCAACCAGTTTGCAGGTTCTTCTTCCTTACTGAATTTGACAACTTCACTTCTAAAGGCTGATCCCATTGTTACCATCTTTGCACCAGGACAGAACAATGTAAAAACTGCTAATGGTGCCATCTATCCCAATGATGATATCGTACTTTCATTGCAGCCAGTACACCCAATTTACTTAGAAAAAGGTGAACTTTCTGGCAATGCAACACTTGAACAAACAAAACTAAAAATTAGTTTTGCCGATTTAGAAATTACGATACGAGGGAAACGATCAGATAGCCAAAGACCAAATTGCCCATCCCTGGAATGTAAAGATGGCAACCTCTATACCATTGCCAAGGTCAGGATCAGCTTAAAATCAAATGCAAATCTCAGTTTTGGGAAGTATGCCTTACCCAATTGTGTTGGTACGTGCACATTTTCTAGTTCAATCCTTGCCTCCATAGGAAATCCAAGTTTGCGAATCGTAACAAGCAAAGATATCGGGGAATTATTTTATTTAATTGAACCATTAGAAGGACAGGTCAATAATCCACTCGCTCTCAGACCATCGGGTATCAAAGAAATTGTAAACCCTCTCGTAAAATCGCTCATCGTTCCTCTTTTGAATAATATCACAAGAGATATCCCATTACCAAAATTGCGTGCCTGTGGAATGGAACTGTATGACTTAGAAACCTTGCCCATCCCTGGCAACGAAAGTGAAACCTACGTACTCTTACATGCAAAGGTGCAGAATATTCTTTTCACAGGGAGCTGCCGATTATGAAACGAGTATTTGTCCTTTTCCTCTCACTCACGATTTACTGCAGTGGATCACCTGGCGAAAAAAATCAAATCGCTGGTTTATTTGAATCTTTATTTGTAAGTAGTTCGAATCAATCTAGCACCGTCGGTGTATCCTCTGATTTCTCAAATGTCACCCCACCTAATGCCACTGATGTTGTGATTGCGGCAAATACATCTTCTTTACCAAGTCTCACCCCAAACCTAGATTTGAGTTTTATTTCTGCACCAGGTGGTGTTCCCAGTTTGGTACGAGAAATGAAATTAGAAATAGATGGCAATGAATACACGAATGCTGCAATCTTTCACTTTGCAGAGAAAGCCATAGGAACAAACGAGAGGAAACTTGCAAAAATCAAAAATATGGGAACGGATACAATTACTATCGTATCTGCGGAAGTGATATCTCCATCCAATCAATTTAAATTTATTAATTTAGGTGCCTATTCTGGATCCTCCTCAAGAACGATTGCTCCAAACCAATCTCTTGAATTCGAAATAGAATTTCTCCCAACAGAATCCGGAGTTAAGATTGGAAGCTTACGCATCCTTTCCGATGATCCAAATCTACCCGAAAAGATTCTGGAGTTGAAAGGAACAGGTGCTGTCGCTCCAAGTGCCATTGTGATGAAACAAGCAAACGTTGTATCTAGATTTGATTCAATCGTGATTGAGTTTTCTCATTCTATGGACCGAGATACAATTTGTCCTGCAAATGAACCTTCCAATTTTTTCCCAAACAACCAAAATAATATTCGGATCTCCAAGGATCTAAATGTCCCTTCACTCTCAATTTCTGGGAATTGTTATTGGAATACATTCAGACAATTGGTAATCGATCCAATAGAATCTCTAGAGCCAAACACCCGTTACTATATACAGATTCCAGGTGGAAAATTATTCGGCTCAAATACTGAACTTTATTGTTTGCGTAGACTTGATGAATCTCCCTGCTCAAACCAGAAATTGATTGCTGATTTTCGGACAGAACCAGCATTTCTTTTCAATGTTTCAATTCAGCCTAACTTAGCAATCCACCCTTCTCCCAATGGAAAAGCAGCGATTGTGAATAAAAACATCGTACCTCAAGTGATCATCCAAAGCTCAGTCTCTGATCTGGCCGATGCGGACTCGATCAAAGTAAAGAAATTGATAAACCCTCCAAGCAGTGCATCTGTTCCCTGGTCTGCAAACTTAAACCTTAGCACATTAACAGATACCACACTAAGGCCTACAGACGGTGCCAACACATACTACTTGGAGATCAAGAAAGATGCCAAATTCTATTACCGAGTTTTTGGATTCCACTATGGCAATACAGCAACAAATCCAAATGAACCAATTCCATCTACAGCCAGAATCAATATTGGAAATGGCAACAATGGGATCAATGTTCTAGGAAGACTTTTGGAAAGGCTGTTCAAATCCAATGGGAATATGGATTCATTTACTGATAACTTTAGAATTGGCGGAAAGACATTCAGTGATCCAATAATAGAATTTACTGGGACAACCGAAAATAATTGCGCTCGAATAAAACCTAGTTCTTTAGTAGGAATTCGAGAAGGCCATATATTGCGCGGAGTTTCATTACCACCTAACACATTTGTTAGATCTATTATTCAAACAGGTTCTTTGCCTGCTGGAGATGGCTGTCCAAACAATAGCACATTCAATTCAGCACCATTATTGCAGTTGAGTCGTGCAGCAAACGATGGATTTGGTGATACAAATTCAAATCTTAAAATTACGGCGGGACCTGATATCGGTAAGGTAGTTTCTCTTACTAATGGCTCAAATCTTATCAATTTTGATAATACCACAGACCTTTATCCTGGAATTTTTATCAACCATCCAAATCTTCCAGCAGACACAACCCTCTTAAGCCAACAAACAGCGAATAGTTGGACAATGTCCAATAATAGCAATGCAACGATAACCAATACAACGGCGGTCTTAGGGAGAACCTTTATGCAGAATCCCAAGAGAACTGGAACTGTATTAACGGGTACAGACGCCTTAGGACAATCCTGCCTTTCCAATCCAAATGATTTTGGTGTTAGCAAAGAGTTAAACCATTTGTTATCCATAGGTCCCTTTTGTAGGATCAATTGGTCCTGGGGAGGGTTTATTGCCAATGGTCGATCCGATGTGTATGTCACAAACATGACGATAGAAAATAGAACAAACACATCACCTAACGATAATTTACTAGTCCAATTGACACCTGCCTCGGGATCTAGTTCGGCTGGGCAAGTGAATCTCAATTTAAATGGGAAAAGACTGAGAGGAACTCTACGATTGTTTATGCATTCAGGCGGTGGTTTGGCTGGAGGATTGGCCAATGGAGCTATCTACGATGTTGATTTTGTGATGAGTCCGAGCGGTGGTTGCAATTCAGGAGCAAGTTTTCTAAACTACGACCCCTCCGTTAATTATCACTTAGCACAAGCCTCAGCAAGCATAAACGTACCGTCCACAAATGGCTCCATAGACTTAAACATTTTAAATCCTTCTTCATGGCAAAACAATCCGAATGCTACCGACTTTAAAGTCACAGCGTGGAATTCAGCAATTTGTGCATACAATGTAAGAACTATCAAACCAGGAACCTTTGACAGTATCATCCAAGCAGTCTTAGAATCAGTCATCCCAGGCATACAATGGCGAGTTGTCCAAGGAGTGATAAGAGATACAATCCAGTCGGTAACACCAAATATATTAAATGCTCTTTTTTATCAGCTAAGAAAGGATACAAATGCAAATGGAATCGATATCAACCTCCCCAGCTACTTACCAACTCCATTTAACAAAACCAAGCTGAATTTAGGAGTTAACTTAAAACAAGATACCACAAATCGAATCCATGCAGACGGACTTGATTTAACGGCCGCAACGTTCGTAAACGTATGCCAAAAAATAGATTCCAATTCTACAACTTGTTTGAACAGAGATGATATCGTAGATAAACCTGCAGCACCCCATCTTCTAACTGGCTATGAAAACAATTTTCTTGTATACAATGGAGGGAATGCCCCAAGATCCCAATTGAGTCGATCTGCAATCAATGGCAACCAAGGTACGGGGAAAATAGCGGACTCTGAAGGCTCTGGAGTTTTGGTATCCATACATTCAGATATCATCAACCAAACACTCTATCATTTTTGGTGGAATGGTATTCTCAATTTAAAACTAGACCAAACATTCGCTGACCAAATCAAAGCCTTCAGAGGGGAAGGGGATCGTTTGTTCCAAATCTTTCAAATTTTGTTAAAGGCAGATTCGATTTTGAAGGTTTTGGCACCTGGTCGCAATTCTCTTTACTTCAAAGATTCCGGCAATACGGTCCGTAAGATCCAAAACACGGATGATATTTTCTTTAAGGTAGAACCACTTTTACCCCCCAATGTAAAATTCTCAAACCCAAACCAGTCACAAACCATAAACAATGCAAAACACCCACTTATGGATTTTGAATGGACTGATCTTTTGATAAAAATATATGGCAAACAAGGGAATGATGAATATTTATTAACTACTTTAAAGATTGGCATTTCCACCAAACTCTATTTTGGTGCTACAAAATTTACCTCGGGAGTGGCATGCACAGGATTGAATCCATCCAACTGTTCTGGTAGTGAAAATGATTTTTTCCAAGTCTCCTCAGTCCAATTGAATCTTTGTGATGATAACAATGAAACTGATCTTCAAAATGATTCGCTTCCTTCTCAATCCAGAAGAGTAGATTGTGATGCTCTGAGAACTGGTTTCAATGATGGAGATCAAAACAATGATCTAGATCTTTTTTATAGTTTAGAAGTTTTAGATTCAAATATTTACAATCCAAGCGGCTTAAATCCCGACGGAATCAAAGAGGTTTTTAACCCAACGGTCCAACGTTTGATCGTCCCTATCATCAATTATGTGTTGGAGTATATCCCTCTCGAAAGAAAAAATAAGAATCTAAATAAGGACTTCACATATTCCTTTCCCAACTATGCGTACGCAAGCGGTACAAAAGAGGATCCCAATGCTTCCGGAAATAAAATTGCTGCTAATTGTGGTATACGGTTGAATGATCTTGTTTCCCTTCCCTACTCCAATCAATATTCAATTGTCAGCGGATCCACAACTGAAACTAACCCATACATACTCTTAAATTTAAAATTATCCAGTTATACATTCTGGGGAAATTGTAATTTGTAATTTTATGAAGAACAAGATTTTACTTTTCCTAATCTGTATTCAACTAGGGTATTCTTGCAAAGGTAATAATACAAACTTCAATGACAAAAATCTATTTTGGGATGGACTGCTTAACCAAGGTGGCCTTCAACTTTTTTCATTGTTTGATGCCTACCCCGCTTTGAAGAGTGGAATCAACAAATTGGAGGCGCTTGAATTCAATCTTAGATTGAACCAATCACTAGAAAGAATTAGACCTCAATTGCCTGATATATTAGCAGGACTAGGCCATGTATTTAATGATGATCAAAATGCTTTAAAACGCACACTTTCTTTTCTTTCCAATGAAATCAAATATTTACGAGAAGCAAAACCAAGCTTATATTCCTCTGCAACTGCTACCTTCGATAAAATTCGAAAGTCAGAGGGGAATGTATTACCGAATTTAATCCCTCTCTCAAACCTCAGTTTTCAGGAGCTATTGAAAACAAAAACAGAAGAATCTATATCCAGCTCCATCCAAAGAATCAATGAAAATCTGAAAGATGAAGATACAATTTCATTCTTAAGAAAAACAGAGATTATCCTTGGCAAATTACTAAAACGTAATTCCCAAACAAAATCTGGGCTTACGAATGTTTTGTCTGGTCTACTCCAAACAAAAAGTTCTAATCTTTTTACAGCCATATTCGATACATTAGGTGGTATAGGCGAAGGGTTTAGCTATAAGGCAGGAATTGGATCTGGCTTTAAAAACAGTGGAACCTCCTTAAAAGAATTATTTCTCAATTTATTTGAATACTTCACTCCCTCTGGATCAAAATTCGACTCTATTTATTCCAACAGCAAATACTCAAGCCAGTTACGATTTTTTTTACGCGATCTGCTCATCCACGTAAGGCAGTTCATAGTGACTCCACAAACACTGATTAAAGACACAAATGATCCGCTCCTTGGGCGAATTGCTGAAGCATACCACCAGTTAAAATTCACAAAATCTCTACCGAAAGCCAATGATTCATTTCAAAAAATGTTAACTTTAGACATTAGAGGTAGAAATCGAACTCTTGACGCTTCCTCCGACAATATTTCTTTGCTAGAGCAACTTTTATTAACAGTAGGTATCTCGAATGATTTTGGATACTACTGGTCGAACGATCCTTTTGAGCCTCAAATTACTGGTCCATCAGGAGGAGTTCTCACTCTAGGAGACTCATTGTTCAGCTTATCATCTAAGCTAAAGTCAGTAGGTATTGTCGTACGAAATGCATCTGCCAATGTTTCATCGACTACCTTGAGTTTGAACAATGCAGATTTAGCTATCCAAGTAGGTGATTCTGTTTTCGGAATTGGGATTAGCAATGGCACCACCGTAAGTTCAGTAGCGAATTCTTCAGTACAGTTATCCAATGCAACGACAGCTATGGTAAATGACCAGGCTATAACATTCAAAAGAAATACCTCTATTTCCAATTTAGGCATATCTGCGGCTATCTGGAACTCAGCTATATCGGGACGAGTCCAGAAGAACGGACAAGTAGAACGGATCAATCTCAATACTCCCGTTTTGTCTCGTATTGAAAATGAAGGATTTTCAGCATCTACCAATGACCCAATTTATACTAAGACTTTACCTTGGATATTAAAGAGCATTAGTTCCACGATTTATGGAGGCCAAGGTCCTTACTTTAATAAAAATCGAAAGAACAAGAATGGCGAGATCGAAACACTAGATGGACGAATCTATAAAGATAGCTCAGGAAATGATCTCATATATAAACAGGAATGGAATACCTCACGTTATAAAATTCTGGTTAAGAATTCCGAAAACGGTGAGGTACGATATGTGAGTTTAGGGGGAAGAGATTTCCCAAACACTGATACGGGAAATGGGACGCATTATCATATCTCTGAAATATCCATCCCAGATAGTGAGCGCGAGGTAAATGATGATGAAGAGGCATTCTATAAAAACTTCACTTGGTTAATGTACAAAAAGAGATTTGTCATCGTAGTCCCAGTAGCATTGGAAGCCCTCGGTAGTACTGTACAAGATGCTGTTTATATCGTCATCGTATCCAATGGTCTCAAAGGTTTAATTGATGTTAAGCCATTCTGCAACGAATTTCAATGCTCCGAATTTGATTCCGGCAAATGGCTCAAGGCAAATTATACTATAAAGAATGATATAAAGGCATTTGGAGATTTACAAAATTTTTCCAATATACCAGGTGACTCTTGCTTTTTAGTGGAAGTTTGGGGTTATGGGATTAGTCCATCGGCAGATGATGTTTTAGGATTTGTAGATGATACAACGTTTCAACAGGTTTATAGACTTATCTTATCAAAATTCAACGTACCTAATGAATTCTACGGACCGATACCGCCTGCAATCGCTGCTGGCTTTCCAAGTTTAGAAAGACTAGGGTTTTTATCGCAAAATATTGTCCCTCCCGAATCTACTTCTTCGCA
The DNA here is from genome assembly GCF_003114855.1 of Leptospira ryugenii. Lineage (NCBI taxonomy): Bacteria > Pseudomonadati > Spirochaetota > Leptospiria > Leptospirales > Leptospiraceae > Leptospira > Leptospira ryugenii. Next base: position 314,816 of record NZ_BFBB01000004.1, read on the forward strand.
CTGGGAAACGAGAAACCATATCCTTCCGCTTGTCAGCTCGCTTGCTCATGCTTTGGTTCAAACATCTGATTCTTCGTCAAACAAAAGTTCGTTTCCCCTACTCACCAATTTGGTGGAAACCTTAAACCGACCTTTTCTCTTTGAGGCGGTTGACCCAACGGCGGCTGGTGATACAGAAGATACGGCTTCGCCAAATCGCAATGTGTTGATAAAACAATATCGTATCAGAGGAAATTCTGGATCTTTCGGCATGAGATCTCCCAATATGCCAAATTTCACTTTGTATTACCCAAATTCTGAATTGAGATCTCATCTCTCTTTCCTGATTGAAAACCAGAGAAAGTGGAATGATGGAATCTTGAATGCACTAAGCAAAGGTAGTTTCATCGAATCTCTCTTTCGTTCCCTTTACGAATGGGGAAACCCAGAACTCAAAACAAATCGTAACTTGAGTATCATCGGCTTACAACAGATAGCCTTCGAAGCAAAATTGGAAACAGAAAGTCCTACAGTAAGTCAGTTTTCGATTGATCGATTCTCCTTCGAGGTTGAGAACTATGTGTCCTCTCTTATCCTAGAACGTGGTAGAAATATAAGCCATCCAAACTATTCGTTTATCGATGATATAGAAACATTCTTTTCTACTATTTTAAACTCTAAGTCATCCTATTCATATACGAACTCTCTTCGCCAAGCAACCATAAGTCTTTCAGAGGTAGAGTTAAGCTCAACGGAAATCTTCGCAATGATTGATTGGGTGGGACTACTCTTCACTTCTGAGGAAGGGAATCAAAGGGGATTTTTCATTACTCTTTTAACTGCCCACGTCCCAGAACTTTTGGATCACTTAAAAGGTAAATCGCTTCCTCTCATTCAAATTTTAGAAACTTTGACTGCCAATTCATCGTTCTTGCAGTTCTTTTATACGCGAGTGCAAAGTGATTTTTCCTCAAATGCGATCTTCGAAGATTGGGAAAGATTTTTCATGAGTTCAATGATCCAACAACCAAGTCGCGACAAAAATGATTTGCTTTACAATATAAGCCAAACCTGTAATATCTTTTCTCAAGTTCTAAGGGCACCGCAAAGACCTATGCAAACTGATTATTGGTTCGTAGACCAGGTAAATAGACAAAATGAATTGAGTATATTTGATAACCTCAATTTCCTCTTTTCAAAAAAATAAATGAAACGCCCCATATTGATCCTTATCCTTTTCCTATTGCCTGTGATTCTGATAGCGGGTTCCTATGGAGATGTGTATGGTGGATTTCCGCGCCAATCGGGGATGGCGGGCGCAGTGTCTTCTTTTGTGAATAACTCTTCTTCTCCGTTTTACAACATTGCTGGATTAGCGAGAAAGAATGAACAAGAATTGATCCGCGAAAAGTCTGCTGATCCAACGAAAGAGGAAAGACAAGGATTTCACGAGCTGAGCCTTTCCTATAATTATGTAGATCCCAGAATTAGTACAAATTTGGCGAGAAGGGAAAGTCTCTCTGAAACAAAAGATCACCACCTAACGTTTGGTCTGACTTTAAACTTAAATGAAATTTATAAAACAAATAACAGGCTTCGTTTTGGGATCAATTTGATAAGCCCTGCCACTGGAAATTTGGTTACAATCAATGATCAAAATCCAAACGTACCAAGACCCATCCAATCGGGTGCAGCCAACGAACGTCCCATCATTCTGGGAGGACTTGCCTATGAAATTTGGAAAGACCATTTGTTCTTTGGAATTGGATTCAATGCGTTTCTAAGAGGAGGAGGTTCTATCCTTCTAAAAAATGTTCCGATCTCACAAAATCAGTCTACACCTGACCAGCAAGTGATATTACAATTGAAACCTATCATCAATCCTATCTTTGGATTACAATTTCATTGGAGAAATTTTGATTTCGGCCTTTCGTATAGAAGAGAAACCTTTTTATCCGTAGACCCTCTCGCCACAAGAGCTCAAACCACTCTCCTTGGCATCCAACTTGATCTAGACTTAGCCTTATTGGATTTGTACCAACCCAAAGTATATACAGGTGGAATCTCATATCTACATAAAGAGAGATATAGATTTGGATTTGATGTGAACTTAGAAAAATGGAGTGAATACCGAATCTCTAGGACCAAAGCTACTTACAGTGGCGCACCAGAAGTGAAAGACACAACAAATCTAAGGTTTGGATTCGAATATTTGTGGAAACCCGAAACAAGCTTTCGTCTTGGTTATGCGAGAAGGCCTAGTGCAATCGGTGATACGAGTGGAAGGGCAAATCTCTTGGATTTTGATCGCAACATTTACACCATTGGCATGAGTTATACGATAACTGACCAAACCTCAAGCTATTTAGCCAATCTAAAAAAGGCAATCGTATTGGATCTAGTACTCGACTACCAAACCTGGACTTCAAGAGAGATTACGAAGAGAGAGCCCTCCCCTGACAATCCCAATTATAGTTATGGAGGAAAAGCTCTGCACATAGGTTTTGGAATCACAACATTCCTTTAAAAAGTTTTAAACAAGTATCATTTGCAAAAAACCGATACAGCCACCTAAAAAAGCTCCCACAAGGATAAGCAAAAGTTCATCTTCTTGGAATGCAGAGCGCAATATAGATTCAAAATCTTTAGAAGAGAGTTGAATCATCTTTTCCGACATCTCCTTTTCTAATTCCAATGAGCGGTGGACATATCGGTCTAGGTCACGTGCCTGCAAAACAGTTGCTTCTGAAATTTGTTTAGAAATTGCTAATTTTGTCTCTTCGTATTTTGACCATTTTGTTTGTGTCTTTAACAAAGGTCTGGTGAAAGTTGTGATCTTATCAATTTGTATCAAAATTTCCGTTTGTATATCATGGATTAAAATATCGGCCGCTTTCCCAAATAATAATTCATCGAGTATGTTCTTTGCACTGAGAATCTCTTCCGAAACTATCTTTGCAAAGGATCTTGATACTTCTACTTTCCGTTTCAAAAACAAACCATGGTAATGGACAACACCGAAGTATGTTCTGGGCTCCAATGGTCTAAATATCATTTGGATCGCGAGAAAATTTGTAATGTAGCCTACCAGAACTCCTTGTAATGGAAGACTCCAAGGCAGCGGATATTGAAACCAAAAAAACAATTGGAAAAGCCCGATCAAAAACCCAAAGTAAAGGCCAGATCTCTCGATAAACTTGAATTCTGGTCCCCCAACTGTTTGGAACATCTCCACTATCAGATTGGTGTTCTCACCAGTCATTTTGTCATAGACTAGCTTTTTGATATCTAATTTTGAATGCAGGTCCGTTTGGATTTCTCTGATGATTTTTTTGATTATATTCCCACTTTCTGTTTTAATTTTTAAAATAATCTCTTTTCGAAATGATTCTGGAATTTTTTCCCAGAGTTGTGGTTCGATTCCATTCGCAATCTCTTTTGCAGTGCTTTGCAAAACAGGCTCGAGAGAAGCAAGCAAGTTGGTCTCAATGATGGTTTCATCGATTCGTTTGGTTACCTGTTGCACATCCAAAAGTTTTTCTGTGATGACTTCTACAAATTTTGAACCTATCTTATTTGCCTTCCTAGGGATGATGCCTTGCCAACCAAAGAAGGGAGGGTAGCCATAAAACCGAATGGGATAAAATGTCATCTTGATTGCTAACCAATTGGTAATATAACCAATCAATGCATAGGTGAAAGGCATAGAAAATAAGATAAGCTTACTGGTATCTTCCATTGCTACCCATGCAAAAAGTAGCACCAATCTTACTTTAAAAACGATTCTTAGTCAATATTTTTTGCCTGGTCTGAAAATAGATTTCCTAAGTATCCCAAACCTTCAAAAAATTCTATCCAAGAAGTATCTTCGTCTCCTTTTGATTTCAAAAATAAGGCACCCACAAAAAAAGCAAGAAATGCCTTCCCTCCATTTCCATTTGTCTCTTTTTGGAAGAAACGATTTAATGCTGTCTCATAGGCCAAGAAAGAATCATCAACTAACTTTTGTAATTCTCTAGAATCAGAGAGGTGTCGTTTCACATCAATTGCCAACAAAATCAAATTTAAAAAATGCATCTCCTTTCCTGAAATAAAGTTCATAATATCGATGATGCTCGTTGTATCTTCAGATAGTTTATGAATAGCCTCAGCATCTAAGGTCACCAAGTGTTTCACCATAGAAGAAAAAAGGGCTTCTTTTGTTGGGAAATAATGGTATAAGGTGCCTGTTGACACTCCAAGTTCTTTGGAGAGTTCCCGCATTGAAACGGAAGCAACACCCTTAGACACAAAAATGGGTAAAGATTTCGAGAGCAATTCAATTCGATATAGATTATGATCAACGATCTTGGGCATACTTGCGAGATCTCCAGTGTCAATTTAAGTAAACGCCAGGAGAGTTCAAAAAGGCAAGGGTATTTTCTGCGTTTTGCCTATCGGATTTTCGCATTTCTGCGCACTCTTTTTATTTCCAAAATGGAATCATTCTTTGGCAAATCATTCCAATACGGTTCATGCATAGGCGGATCCGCAGGCTAAGCGTAACCTCACGAGTATAAAACAAAAATCCATTGGCAAATAAAAACACCGCTCCAATACACTTCATTAGATCTGATGCTTCTCAATGTGAAAACATAAGAAATTTTTGAGATTCAAATAGAATGCTTAATGTATGAATTATTTTAACTCATCAGCGAAACTTCTTTGATATGCATATCGGCAATCATATTTAAATGTGGTGCTAATTTTCGTTAGACCCACTATATCAGTATGTTTTAATTCACGAATGAACGGAGACCACCGATCACCTTCACTCAAAGCTTCATTATGATGAGAACTTTTGTTCAACCCTGGGCAAATGACCACTATTGTTCCCGCATGAAAGGTTCTTGTGAGTTTTGTCACTAAAAATTCAGATTCGAGAGACCTGATCTTTATTGTATGTTTTCCAGGTGACATTACAATAAAATCAGCAAATCCATCTGGAAATGTTTGGTCATCAATTTCAACTATCCAAAAAGGACGGAGAGAACCTGCCGGAAGACGCACAGTTTCAGATTCAGCTTGTGAAGCGTTTGCCTTAATATAAGTTGTAGAAATACAATTGGATAAAGAACTATAAAAAATTACAAGAATCATGATTCTTAATTTCTGATTCATATTCATCATTTTGATTTTCCTTTGAGCATGTAAGCGTATTTTTCACTTAAAAAATCCTTAAATTTTTGCATTTCCTTTTCATCAGAAACTGTTTTATATAGATTGAGATTCACATTGATCTGCACTTTCGGTAAAACCAAGATTTCCTTCGACTTTACAGACAAAACTTCTTTCGTTTTCGTGTAGTATACTCTTGCAACTATGGCCGGTGAGAAAAAAATAAATTGCCTTACATCAAACCTAAAGGATTCATCCCTTGCAATCTCCCCTTCTCGATATTGAAAAACAATATAACCTTCTGTATCCGTTCCGACTCGCGTTCGTACTTTATCAATATAAACATCCAGAAACTCCGGGCCAAAGAGAAAGTAAAATGGGTATTTTCTCCACCAAGAAATTGGTGATACCTTATTTCCAGTATTATCAATAAATTCATACTGTACGGCAACCAGACCATACGCTTGGTTGATCTCGGTGGACTCATTCACGTTGTACTTGGATGTGGCACAACCGAAAGATAAAAGTAGTGAAACAAACAAAGCTAGTGTGATTTTCATTTATTTTTAATTTCAATTTGCGGTGCAACTCGTTGTACAATGAGTTTCCAAGATTCAACGATCTGAGTCTCGACTCCACCTGCGTTCCCGAAGAGTGGTGCAAGCCATCCCCACCACGCCGCAAGAAAAGGACCTTCTACTTTGTAGGTCTGGCTGGATTTGTTTGGCTGCTCAACTTCAAAGTAAAAGATATGTTGGAATCGTCCACTATAGGTTGGAACCAAGCCAAGCGATCCGATTGTAGCTGTGGCATTCACAGTCGATAGAACAAGGACATACCAGGGAGGGTTGTATACATCTATTTTTACTTTTATGTGAATTCCTTGTCCATTTCCATCTTTACTGAGTTTGGCGTTCGGGAAGCCACCACCCTTGATCGCCTTTTCGAGCCATTCTTCTGTCTTTTTGAATTCCTCGGGTCGGGCTTCATATACCTCTCCGCGATTCAGGATTTGAACTAATGCAAAGGTGACATTCTCTGATTTTGCTACCATATCTTTTGTTGGCAAAGGGTAATGTCCTATTTGGAGCGAAGTACATGCGCCCAATGCGAAGATAAGTACTGTGCAGAGAACGAATCGAAGGATGTTCTTTCCATTTCCCAACATACGGTTTTTAAATTGATCGTTTGTATAAAGCTGCATACGAAAGGTTATTCTATAGGATCATCTCGAATGGATCGTCCTAGATCATGAACTAGGACGAAAAAATTAGGATAAACGCGAAAAATTGAATCGAAACGGTTAAGAGTGCAATTTTTGAAATTCAGTGGGCGTCATTTTTGTGAGTTTTTTGAAGATAGAATTGAAGGCAGACTTGGATTGGTATCCAACCGAATAGGCAATGTTTAAGATGTTTGCTTCTTTCCTCTGCAACAATCGTTTCGCTTCGTTGATACGATACTGATTGAGTAAGGAGGAAAATGTCATTTTGAAATTATGATTGATGATATAGGAAACCTGATCTTCACGTATTTGAAGTAGAGAAGCTAACTTCCTGAGTGATAATTCTGGATCTAAATAGACTTTTTCGTTCTCAAACATTTCGCTAATTTTCTGTACATACACATTTTGATCTAAATTAGAAATCCTTGTTTTAGACGAGTCTTCACTTCTGTCCTTTCTAAATGTCTGGATCTCTTTAACATTTTGAATTTGTGCTTCCAAACGAAAGTATCTACGAACGGAAAATTCACCCAAAGGCAATAGAAAACAGAATAATCCAAATGAGAGCAAAGGAAATTCTAAGTTTTTAGTAAAATAGGAAATCCCCATCTCCATAAATGCAAACAAAAGAAAAATGATGATTCCATACAATACACTTCTTAAATTGTATTGAGGTTGGCGGATTGCCATAAATAGAGGAGGAAAGAATACAAACAAGAAGGCTATACAAAGCAAATGAAAGGGAGAGACAATAGAATCAAATTCAATATCGAAGTATAAAAAAAACAAAAGTAAGAAAAATACGAAGACTAAATACGTAAGCCCGACCACTCTAAACCGTTTCCGCCAAACAGATCGTAGGAGAAAAGACAAAAACCATAATAAGGCACCCGGGAAGAGATACAATGAACCTAATAGTATGGGTATCCAATATTCTGAAGTAACCGAGGGAAATAACATCCCAAATAATTCATTGCCGATCGAAATGCTATAAATCCCCGCTAAGAAGAGCAATAAGGAAAATGCCAGGTATTGTAAGTGAGTTTGCCGTAATAAAAAAACATAGAAGGAAAATATCCCGATGAATAGATACAAAAACCCAAAGAGAATGAGAAATCCATCTTTCTTTATCTGGTATTGCCATAAATCCGACATGGATCCGTACACAACTGGGTTTAAAACCATGCGGTCTTTTTGGCCAAAAATAGAGATATTCAATTCACACTGGCTGGCAGTTGCCTGCACAAAAAGATTCTTAGAGCCAGACCGTTCTCCTTCCGGAGGATGGATGAGAATTTGGTTACAGAATGAAATGATAGTAGGAGCATTCACTGTGACCATTACGTACCAGGGACGATGTTCTGAGCTCAGAACTGTTTTTCTATGCTGTACTCTGATGCTGGCGCCAGACTTCTCTAGGCTTATCTGATCCCACTCAATTTCTCTTTTATCTCCCGGGAAGGTACAAGATGAGAAACCCAAGCCATAAAGAATTAAAAATAGAATAAGATAGCTACCTTTCACTTTGCCTAGGTTTAAAAAGCATTTTAGAAAGCGTCAATGAGAAGACAAAGGAGAGAATCTCGTTCACAAAAAAATTACGTAATTCCTAATTTGCTAAATTACCCTAGAATCAAGGAACAACCGTTATGGAAATCACACGCTCTACAAAACCATGAGCATTCGTAGCTCGAATCGTAAAATTTGTAGGGCCAAAAGTCGTAGAAGAAGTTCCCATTATTTGGCATGTTGTATTGTTAAGTGAAAAGCCAGTGGGGAGCGAGGGAGTCGATAGACAGCTGATGAGAGGGGTTCCGGTAAGCTGGACTTCCCAAGCAGGTAAAGGATTTGCATTAACAGGGAGAGTGAAGGGAGAACCAGGATAACTCAATGTAGGTGGTGCAGTGGATGCATTCACTGTCATCTGGATATCGGTTGAGCCAGTTCCGAAGGAATTGGTCGCTGTAATCGTATAGGTATTTGAAGAAGAAGTAGAAGTAGGCGTACCAGATATGGTACAACTTGTATTGATTGATAAACCGGCTGGAAGCGTCGGAGAGGATGTGCATGCTGAAAAAGGTGTTTCGGTAACAGTAGCGACCAAACTACTGATGGCCGTATTTTGCGTAAAACTAAACGGTGAACCTGTATAACTTAGAGTTGGGACGGAGCCTACCGTAATTTGGATCACTTTTGTATCGGAACCTGCCCCGTTCGCAGCTGTGATGCTATAGTTCATACTCGTTTGGTTTGCCGTTGGTGTCCCAGTGATGGCGCAAGTGCTCGGATTGATGCTAAGCCCCGCAGGTAAACCCGGACTGGAACTACAGGATGTTGGGGAACTTCCAGTAAGAGTTGGTGTGATGGCGGTGATCGCCACATTCCTAGTGAAGGAAAAACTTGAGGGACTAAAGCTGAGTGTGGGTGCGACGGTTTGTGGGTTGATACGAATGTCGATAACGGCATTGGCACTTCCCGATCCGTTGCTCGCCATGATCGTATAGTTGGTCGCTGATTGAGTGTTTGTTGGAGTACCTGAGATAGCACAATTGCCATTATTCAAACTTAAACCTGCGGGCAAGGGAGGACTAGCCGAACAAGATGTCAAACTACTACCTGTTAGATTGGCAGAGATCGTTGTGATAGCTGTGCCTGCTGTAAAGGTAAAGGTCGAACCTGTGTAGCTAATTGTCGGCGCAATGGTGGCCGCTGAAACTTGGATGGAGATTTGGGTAGTATTGGAACCAAAAGCATTCGATGCCGTGATTGTATGCAATGTTGATGATTGTGTCGAAGTTGGAGTTCCTGAAATGACGCAGGTAGTATTGTTAATCGAAAGTCCTGTGGGTAGATTTGGATTTGCGTTGCATGATGTCGGACTGTTTCCTGTCAAAGTTGGAGACAAACTCGCAATGGCGTTTCCTTGTGTATACACAAATGGTGAGCCCGCATAACTGATACTTGGCGCAACCCCTGTAGCCAGAACTTGTATATTCATTGAGAAAGTAGCACTTCCAAATGCATTCGCGGCGGTTATTACATATGTAGTACTTGCTTGTGCTGTTGTAGGTGTTCCTGAAATCACACAGGTGCTTGCAGATATCGTCAAACCAGCAGGAAGGCTTGTGTTGGTACTACAGGTAATGGGACTTTGTCCTGACAATACACTTGGATGGATAGGCGTAATGGCTGCATTTCTAGTTAGGATAATGCTGTTTGACGTATACGAAATTGTCGGGCTCTGGCTTAAGAAAAATGTGCCAAACTGTATTGTTGTCGTTGCAGTTCCGAACTGATTCGATGCAACTACGGTATGCTCTATAACAGGATGCCAAAAATAAGCATAACCGCTTAAGTCACAATTTTCTGGATTAAGCTTTATCGACGGATAAGGAGAGGGAAAAATTGTACAGTTTGTGAAAGGTGTCCCTTCAGTGATTGCGGGAATACTTACCTCAGCTAGAAAAGGAAGAACATAGGTTTGGTTGGCGTAAGAAACCCTGGGTGGTCTGGCATTAAATTGAGTATTTGAGGAGTCAGAGATCGTTTGGTCAGAAAGTGCCAAGAGAGCAAGAATCAATCCATTCCCAGTTTTTTCGGAACAGCTACTGTTCGAAAGACAACCTTTGTCTTCTAACACGAAGATACAATTGCCAAGAAAAAATAGCTGCACAAGTAGAATCGGGAAGGCACTTATTAGGTTTCGCATAGCAAGAAAACTTCGCTTAAAATTGAGAAAACAATTTGTTATTTTAATCGAAAAGTAAAAAACAAAGAATCGCTTCATTTTTTCAGAAAATCAATAAAACTAATTGGCATTAGTTTCATTTTTTATAAAAAAAATTTAATCTTTGTGAAAATGAATTGAGTATGATCTGTTGTCGTGACTTTCACTTTACTTCCAGTTTGACGAATACACTTTTTCATTTTTTATGCATAACCGTACATTTGCAGTGAATTTTGTGCTTATAAAGGCTTTTATCGGTTTTTGTGAAATCATTTTCGTCTCTCTCGCAGTGCGTTGGAAAGGAGACTTCACTTGTTGTAACTCTTGTTTCCTTAGAAAACCGACGGAAATCGATTCATCTCTTTTTTTTAAAAACTAGCTCTATCAAATCTTTGCTCCCGTCTAAAAACGGCAGATTCTTTTGACAAGCCAAGTCGGAAATGATGAGAATTATTGTTTTATTATTCCTATTTGCCTTAGGCAGTCAATGTTCGACTGAGACACGAGAAAACTCTCTAAACGGAGCCTGGGAATTTATTTATTTACCGGTTTCTGAATCCTTTCCTTCAAAAGATGACCTTAAATGGAAAGCGTTTGAGCCTGGAGAGAATCTCTATACTCCGAATTCTCGCGTAGGGATCCTGTGGTATCGGACTACTTTTAACATTCTTCCTGGCTATAAATTGATGATACCGCCTGCAAGTGTCCCTGGTCTTTACCGAGTTTACGTTGACGGAGTTATGGTTCACTCATTTGCCTCGCTATCGGAAGGTAAGGCCGATGTTCGCAAAGTCTGGCCTATTATAGATTTACCTCCACCGAATAAAAATAATCCGCAACATTCTAATCTTCTGATTTCTGCACATAATACGGATGACTATGGTGAAAGAGGCATCATGGGACCGATCTGGATAGGACCTGCTGACTCAATCCAAACTAGATTCCTACTTTCCCAGGCGGACACTCTCTTTCTCGGACTCGTCTTCTTAGCCTTGAGTCTTGCGACTTTTGCGGTCTCAATAGGCTTCAGTCGAGATTGGGGCACCTTTAATTTTGGCTTTTTTCTGGCTTCTCTTGGTTCCTTGAGTGTTTTACGGTCGGATCTTGCATGGTATCTCAGTGGTTTAGGGGACGAATGGTTTACACTCCTTCGCCTTTCTTTTTTCTCCGTGCCTATAGGTTTATTTGGTATCGCATTGCCTATGTTTCGTGGAAAATCTAGGCGTATACTCTTTGCCCTCTACTCTCTTTTAGGTTCCTTCTTTTTTCTTTCATTCGCAAATGAGTTTACACTAACATTGAACGTATGGTTTGTGTTTCGTATTTTTTTGCTCATCATTATACCAGGAGCACTAACCTTGGGAGCTCTGTCCATCATAGCCGCTATCCATGGAAACCGAGAACTTCGGCTATTTTCCATAGGTCTTTCTCTTTTTCTATTTGCCGCACTTATTGATCTCGTAGATCGTTTTCTAGAACTGATCCCTTTTGGTTTGATCCATTGGGCACTGATTGCGTTCGTGGGAATCGTTCTATTTTTAATTACAGATAGGTTCTTTCAGTCACAAAGAGATCTAAGAGCCTACACAGACAATTTAGAAAAGACAAATCGTTCGCTTAGAAGATTTGTTCCCGATCAATTTTTAGATATTCTTGGCAAACCTTCACTTGTAGAAGTCAATCATGGCGATCAGGTTCAGCGAGAGATGACTGTTTTGTTCGCAGATATTAGATCATTTACTGAACTTTCAGAGTCGATGACTCCTCAAGAGAATTTCAATTTCCTTAACTCCTACTTACAGCGTGTGGGTCCTATTATTCGTGAGAACGGAGGATTTATCGATAAATACATCGGTGATGCCATTATGGCACTATTTGACAGCAGCGAGGATGCGGTACGTGCAGCGATACAAATGCATGCAATGGTACGATCACATAACCAAGTTCGTATCGATACAAACCGAGTCCCAATCAAAATAGGCATAGGCATCCACCGAGGTATGGTAATGCTCGGAACCATCGGAGAAGTCGAGCGCATTGACAATACAGTGATCGGAGATGCTGTAAATATTGCCTCCCGCTTAGAAGGTTTAACATCTGGGTATGGCGCGGGAGTATTATTGAGTTCTGATGTAGTACATGAGTTAAACGGTGATTATAAACTCAGAACCTTAGGAAAACATTTAGTAAAAGGAAAGCGCCTTCCTGTGCTTGTGTTTGAATTGCTCGATGTTGACACTCCAGATATATCTGAAAAAAAATTAGAGTATGATCCTTTCTTCCAAGAGGCAATCAAACATTTTGCAAAAGGGCAATTCAAACTTGCCCAAAAAACCTTATCATCATTGGTCCAATCAAATCCATATGATGGAGCAGCACAACGAATTCTGGAAAGATGCAAACGAATGTTACGTGTAAAATAAAGTAAACATTCTACGAGATCTTATTCAATCTTCTTTTCTTGACCAAATGACTATCCAACACTTTCCCTGACTCAATCGAATTGGAGATGTCCAATGATCGATTCACGGATTCTGCTTAAGTAATCCTTCAAATAAGTATGATGCATGGACGGATGGCAAGTCCAGCGAAGTATTTTCTACAATTAGGATCATCAGATCGTACGCTTCAAATTTTCTGCAGGAAAATTGCCTAATACTTTATCCCAAGGTTCTCAGGACTTATCCTAGAAATTATAGCTATGCCAGAGAATGAAAATTAGTCTCTTCAGCTCAATCACAATTCAATTATTTATTTTGAGTTGATGAGAATCTTCAACATCTTAGCCTATTCAATTGTATTTTGGCAGAAGCTTCATACGTATAAAACCTAGGATACCATCCAGTGCATATTATTACTCATTTCTTTTGGTTTGTGCTACCTCCCAGTCATGCGAGAAGATTCTTTTTTTTTATTCTTTTTTTAACAAGTTGTAAGTCTCCAAACCTCAATGACCCCTGTGATCCCTCTAGTGAAAAAAGTAGAGAGCGGTTGCTACTCAATACAATTTCTAGACAATTCACTTCATTCTGTGGTTTAAATTCTAACAATAATGCGAATTCACTAGGATCCAAAATCATTACGAGCTTTCGGTTTGCGTCTGGTCAGACAGGCTTAAACAAAGACTACGTTGGAAGCATTTCAGGAACAAATATAAACATCGAGATCCCATATGGACTAGGATTAAACCTCGTTCCTACCTTTGAATTCACGGGCAAGTCTGTCTCGGTCGGTAGTGTTGAACAAACCTCCGCGAGCACAATCAATAATTTTGCATCTAACAGCATTTATACTGTCACTGCCTTTGATGGCACTACGCAAAACTATACGGTCAATGTATATCAGATCACTCCAGTGGCAGATACTGGACAAACTAATTGTTTCAATTATGGCACTCCTGCAAGTTGTGCAACGACCTCGGCTAGTTTTCCAAACCAAGATGGAGAGCTGCAAAATTTTCCCAATGCCAAAGGTACACAACCCATCACAACTAACTCTGGCTATCCGAACGACCCAATCAACAAAGATACCCTAAAAGGTATTGTTTGGAAAACCTGCCACGAAGGTCAGACTGGTTCCGGGTGCGCAGGCACTGCAAGCAATCTAGATCATACATCTGCTACTACTGCCTGCAATAATTTAAATTCTTTAAATTCGGGTGCAGGCTATGCGGGTTTAAAAAACTGGAGGCTCCCCAGCATACAGGAGTTAAATCAGTTGATGGAATACAATGGCTCTACCAATAATACAAATTATTGGAACTCTACCTTATTCCCCAATCCACCTTCATCAAACACATCTCCTTTTGCCTGGTCTTCTTCCACTCTCATCGGAGCGGGAGCTGCCATGAGCCATAACAATCAATACATTACCAATACAGCTACTAGTTCATTCAATCGAGCCCATTGTGTTAGTGGGTTCCCACAACCTAGCTTTGATATGGTTGACAATGGCAATGGCACTATCCTCGATAAACGTACCAAACTCATTTGGCAAAAATGTGCCTTAGGCCAAACCAATGATGCTTCCTGTACGGGAACACCCAGTTTACAAAACTGGTCAAACTCACTCTTAGGTTGCAAAAATTTGACTTTGGCCGGTAAATCTTGGCGTTTGCCCAACGTGAATGAGATGGTGACACTCCTTGATCTGAGTTTACTCTCGACCCAAAAAATCAATGCCACGTACTTTCCGAACTTTTCAGCCGCAGGTGTAGCTTATGACACGAGTTCTGCTAACCAACAGAATGTTGTGTACAATCAAATGTTCATGCCAAGTGCACCGGAATTCCAAGGAATCTCAGGGAAGGGTGTAAGCAATAATTACAATGCTCGCTGTGTCGCTGGACCGGAATAAAGTTACCTATAGCCTCTTAATATCTGCTTGCTTGGCATTTCCAGCGCTTGGCGATAGAACTTAAGCCTTTTACCCTCTCTCTCGACCTATTGGAAGAGAAAGAGCTGCAGCAAATGCCGGTTTGCAATAGCTTTACAGAGGTTTAAATCGAATATATACATGTTTTCCCACCATACGAGGGGAGAATTCGCAATAACTCTATTACTTTGGTCCCTTTTCTCTGAAAAAACCAAATTTTGGGGTATTAAATCAAAAAACTACTGAGAAATCGACTTGCGGTACTTATGTGGAAGTTATTGAGCTGTAAGATTTCAATAAATTCTTTGCCTTTTAAGATTCAATGAAATGTTTTATATTTTAGATAAAAATATAATTTACTTTCTGAGATACTTAATCGAAATAACGCATAACAATAAGTAAGGGACTTTTTAAAGTTAGGAGAAAATATGAAGAATTTAAGATTGGGCGCTTTTTTGATTATAGCTTTCAGCTTAGTCTTTAATTGCAGCACGACTGCAAAAAGAGTAGGTGACTATCAAGCGCCAAACTACCAAGTAATTAAGCTAAGTGATAAAATCACCTTGAAGTATTTACCTGAGGCTGAGACTGAAATCAAAGGTGGAGATGTATTCAAGGAAGAGGTATTCCTCAATTTGTTTAAATCCAAATTGAAAGATAAGGGTGTATTTTCAGAAAAGGCTAAGGAAACCATCGAAATCCAAATTAATGATGCAAGATTTCGTTCTGCCGGAGTGGCAATTTGGGTTGGTACCTTCGCTGGAGCGGATTCTATCGATATAGATTTAACTATTAAGGATGCGAAAGGAAATATCATCGATCAGCATAAAATAAAAGTTTCCTATGCATTGGGTGGTTTCGGTGGTGGCCCGAATAGTGTAAGGTCTGAATACTTTTACAATAAAATTATCAATCTAACATTACAGCAACTAGGTTATCCCACAGATTAACAAAACCTAAAATTGGCGGAGTCAGGCTTTTTGCCTGACTTTCTTAAATAGATTTTTAGCTTCTTTTCGTATAGTGAACTTTCAATAAACGAAAAACGATGTATACAGATTAGCAGCTCCTTCTGTGTTGAAAATTTTGGCAAATTGTCTAGTTAAGTTTACTTTTAAATTCATTCACTGGAGCTTTTTTAGGAATGACTTTAGGATTCATTAATAGGAATCCGATTCTCTTCTAGGATCGCAACTCTGCGTTAAATTAAGATTTAAATCAGCTTACTTATCGATTACTTTCTCTCGATACAATCTCCTTGAAAAACATCTGCCTAGCGTTTAAAAGTCTATCTTCTAGTCGAAATTTTGCGAATGCTAGTTGTTACCAAAATTTGGAAGCAATGAAGCTGGATTGAATATACAAAAACATAGAATCCAAATTGCTAGTTAATCAAAAAATTGGAATCATTTTCAGCTGTAATGGATGGAGAGATTATCTCAGTATCGAAGTAAATAATTTTATTCCTAAATAGAATGATGTTATTATTAACCTTTCATCTTTAACTCCTTCTAAAAAATTAATCCGTAAGTTCATTTTATTTAAATTATCTTTTGCTCTATTGATTCTAGTTAGGTCATTTCTCCAAAAAATGATGCTTAGAAAGACTCAATATACCCTTGGATCTGAGGATCCAGGCTTTTATTCTTTTCTAACAATCTACATTCGACAAGGCTTCTATCTTTAAAGCTCTCCTCTTCCACGATTGATTCCCATCAACCACGTCACGGGAAAGCCTGCGGAGCACAAAGCAGCAATGCCTCGACTGCGAGACTACAATTCGCGGGCGTGATGCAAAGCATTTAGCCGCGAAATTGTTCGGCGCCGACCACCAAACAGAACGTAAAGAAACAAACAATGCTATCGTGACATACAAGAACCTAATCCTGTATATTGTAATATGGTCAAGCTCTGGCGATTCGTATCACATGGCTGATCCAGCGCTTCGCGACTGAACTTACACCAGTGACCCGCAGTTTCGACCCATAAGGAGAAATTGCGCCTGCAAGGTGGCTGAATGGAATGAAGCCAAAACGAGGTCGTCTGCCCGGACTACAACAGGTGCGATCTTATCTTCAGGTGGGCTTCCCACTTATATGCTTTCAGCGGTTATCCCGTCCGAACACAAGGGCAATGCACCTGGTGGAACAACAGATACACAGTGTCCCTTCGGGCCAGACGAGTTTTGGCTAGGCTACGCTCCGCCAAACTCGCATTCTCGCTCCCTATGGGTCGGCTTGCGAATGGTTCGACCAACCCGATCCTCTCAATTGGTTTTGTTAGTTAGGGCGTTCCCGATTTGGTTGGTGTTTTAAAATTTTTTAGTAAAAGGGTCGGGCTCTCCCTCGACGAGGGCGCACGGTCGATCCCTAACGCGGAGAAAGCAAGATTAATTTCTCCCTATCCAATAATCTAGTTCTCGATGTTGATTTGCAACTGCGATGATAAGGATACGATCTGCCTCTATCGATTATAAAATCTTATATGGAAACTTATGAAAGATATACTTCCTTATTTCCCCAGATTCTACTGACCAAGCCATGGGATAATCCGAGATTCTTTTTATGGCTTTCCAGATTTCTTCTCGAAATCGTAGACAAAGACCATCGTATTCCATTTCATAAAAAATAGTGGCATCGCCCAATACATTGCCTTTGGACTCTTTCATAAAAGCCAAAATATAGTCGCCTTTAAGCCGGCTGGCTTCCTATAATGAGCATTGTGTCGCGAATATCGGGCATCCCTCTTGATTTTTTGGGTGTGGTTCTGGAAAAAACCCTACCAACTTCCTACATGGTCATGGTTGACGATTCATTTTTCTATAATTCTCAACACAATACCACTTTTCCTACCGTAAAATAAAAAAGCCCGTATCTTTCGACACGAGCTCATTAATCTCAAAACAACTAAAATATACAACTTCTTCTCTTCAGTGTTCATTCCCGCAAACGCCACCTCAAACTAAAACGAGGGAAAGCCTGAGCTCCATGTCTTCCTAACTCCTTCTCACGGGACATCCATGTCCAGACTCGCGAGCTACGCACTCCTGCTCCGCCACCGATGGAAATACATTCCGCAATAGTTACTTAAAATAGAAAATCAACATCCCGCAAAATAAAAAAGCCTCACATCTTTCGACGTAAGGCTTCTCCCAACTTTTATACGACAAGGCTTCCATCTTTTTAGCTCTCCTCATACACGATTGATTCTCATCAACCACGTCGAGGGAAAGCCTGCGGAGCACGAAGCAGCACTGCTGCGACTGCGAGCACCCAACCGTTTGCGTGACCCTCGGGGTCTAGCAAACGAGTTGTTCGGGGCCGACCACCAAACAGAACGTAAAGAAACAAACAATGCTATCGTGACATACAGGAACCTAATCCTGTATATTGTAATATGGTCAAGCCGATCGAGCGATTAGTATCACTTGGCTGAATCCATTACTGAACTTACACCTGTGACCTATCAACCGGGTCGT